>CAXUIG010000017.1:0-44467 GCA_964250845.1 uncultured bacterium
TTGGCTTTCAAACTATAATCTTTTCATGGTTCAGAGCGCTGTGGGCGCTGAGCTTTGGCTCGGCCTTCCTTCTGGCGCTTTATTAAGCTAACAACTACAACGAGTTCTGTCAAGGGGGGAAAACATTTTTTTTTAAAATTCCTGAAAGCCTCACCTAGCAAGAGGTTCGGGCTAGAGTAATTCTGGAAATGAAAATGAGTAGCCCAGACTCTGCGGATTGGTCGATCGCTCCCCCTCCAAAGCACCTATGTTATATCCAAGCTTTTCAAACCAAGGCTGGATCAAATTTGCGCGGAAAAAGCGGGTTTAAATGCCTAGTAGACAAAGCCACCCATCTTCAGGTAGTGGCTATACTGGTGGATTAAAGGCCTGGACTTAACCCACAATCATTAACCTGTTTGGTAAGGAAGCCCTGATGAAAGCGGAACTGATTGCCTTGATAGCCGCTGTCCAGTATATTTTGCTGAGCAATAGTCGCTGGATGAGTTGGAATCTGTTTCTGGCTTTTGTGCCTTTGGCTTTGAGTGCTTGGCTGTTTCGGAGGAAGCGATCGCGCTTTTTGTTGTGGTGGGTCGGATTCCTGGTTTTCTTCGCTTTCTTACCGAATGCGCCTTATGTTTTGACCGATGTGATTCATCTGATCACGGAGATCCGCGTAGTCAACTCGGTATGGATGATTACCCTGGTTGTGATTCCTGTGTATCTGCTATATATTCTGGCTGGCTTTGAAGCCTACGTTTTATCTTTAATTAACTTGGGTTACTACTTGAACCGGCTGGGACAAGGAAGATGGATTTTGGCAGCTGAGGTGATTACGCATATTCTCAGCTCAGTTGGTATCTATTTAGGGCGGTTCCTACGGTTCAATAGCTGGGATTTAATTACTGAACCAGATGCCTTGGCTACCAGGGTGGTAGAGAATGTAATGGGTAAACGTCCACTAGTGATTATTGCTGTAACCTTTGTAGTGGTTGCAGGTTTGTACTCGATTATGAAACGAGTGAATCTCGCAATCATACAAAGGAGACGCAATTACTACATACTAATAAATAACCAAGACAAACTTCCCAAAGGCTGAAGCTCAAAACAACTTACGCCTGGTGGATGGCTTATACTTCCTGATACCATAGAACTGTTGTTTGATAGTAAGCATTGTCAGTCACTTTATCACTTGCCCCAAATGATTGGTCAGGCATAAGCTTCAGGCTATGCCTCGCCTTGCTCATTGGGGCAATTATCGGCTGGGAACGCCAACGTACCCACAAACCAGCTGGTTTGAGAACGCATATGCTGGTCACTTTTGGTTCAGCCCTATTTGTTCTGATACCTCTCCAGATATCTACGGCTCAAGAAAGCAGTGATGCTATCAGCCGGGTGATTCAAGGCATTGCAGCTGGCGTGGGATTTCTAGGTGCTGGGGAAATCGTGCGTGAATCTCAGCAGGAATTGAGGCTAGCGAAGATTCAAGGACTCACCTCTGCTGCTGCTATTTGGGTTTCAGCTGCCTTGGGAATTGCCGCTGGCTGTGGGTTGTGGCAGATGGGATTAATTGGCGCTGTGCTGTCTTTGTTAGTTCTCACTGTTGTTAAAAAATTAGAGAAACGTCGCTAGTTGTGTCAGATGCCAGACAATCGCTGCATTAGAGTGGAGTTTGAGGCAGTATATGTCCTGCCTGAACTGAGAGAATTTGGGAGGCCTTGAGCCACTGGGAACCAAAGGAACCTAAATGAGTTGTAGTAATAAGGGTTTGAAACCGATCTTGAATGGCATCAAGCAGTTGATTTTGCCGGTTAGGGTCTAGCTCAGCTAACACATCATCGAGAAGCAATAGCGGTGGCTCACCGACAACTTCTTCAATCAGTTTTAGCTCTGCCAGCTTCAGTGCTAGCACCAGCGTTCGCTGTTGGCCTTGAGAGCCGTACTGACGAGCAGGTGTCTGGTTGATCGTTAACTCAACTTCGTCACGGTGGGGGCCAACGAGGGTGGTACCTTGGTGCTGTTCGGCAACGGCTCTCTGCTCAATTTTTTCTAAAAAAGCTCGCTGCACCCCTTCAGGATTATTTTGCTCCAACGGGACATTAGGGGTATACTTGACTTGCAAAATTTCTGTACTCCCACTGATGGTGGCATGCCAAGCCTCGGCAATGGGAGCGATTCGCTCTATGGCTCTTGAACGACGCCTGATCACCCGCGTACCCGTAGTCGCCAGTTGAGCATCCCAAACAGCTAATTCTGACGAATGACGCCTTTCTCCTGACTCCTGACTCCTTTTCAAAAAGGCATTGCGCTGCCGCAAAACCTGGCTATACTGCTGCAAGATATAGGCATAGACGGGTTCGAGCTGAATTAACAGCGTATCGACCCAACTCCGGCGTTGCTCCGGCCCCCCTCGTACCAGCTCTAAATCTAGACTGGAAAACTGGACTGCATTCACGACCCCTAGAAAGTCTAGTTGACGACGGAGGGATTCGCTATTGAGGGCAACAGTGCGGCGTCCATTGCGGCGTAGGGTTAAGGTTAGGTCACTGAAGCTGGTTTGTCGCTCAATAGTGGCATTGATTTGTCCGATGGGTTCTCCTTCCCTCACCAAGTCGCGATCGCGTGTCATCCGGTGCGATCGCAGTGTCGCCAACAACTCCACCGCCTCCAACAGATTCGACTTCCCCTGAGCATTATTGCCAACCAAAATCGTTTTGGGAGCTACAAAGTCAACCCGCTGATCCTGGTAGTTACGAAACTGTCGCAGATGTAGCGTTCTGAGGTACATAATTCAGTTAATGATCAACCCGTTTACGATAAAAATCAGCTTTCTTCACAGCCGAAGTCCTGCGTTATCACTCTTGAGTTATTGAGCAAATATGACATCCGATTCATCGATCTCACCCAGCCAGGCATCCTGGCGACGACTGATTAGACCAATTGGTGCTGCCGCACTGCACGGCATCGCCTGGTTAGGAAATAAGCTCATCGCCATTGACACCGTCAAAGGGCATCTGCTGCAGATTGATCCAACCAGTGACAACACCACAATTTTGAACCCCCTTCAGGTGGCAGAATTTTTAGACGTGACCGGTCTAGCCGTTTCGGAAGACACCATCTGGTTTACACACGCAGACAGTGTCTACTTCTGCAATCTGACAAATTTAACACCCCAGCATTTTGTTACATTGCCCTACCCAGCCAATGGTGTTGCCGTTCAGGAATCAACGGTTTACGTCACCTGCCAAAAGGTGGGGTACATTCTGATTTTTGACCGCAATACTGGTCGGCAAATTACAAAGTTTTATGCACCTGGAGTCGGGGCGGAAAACATCGCGGTGCGTGGCGAGGAACTCTGGGTGAGTGATAACACCGAACAAAGTGTTTACTGCCTCGACCGAGCCACTGGGGAAATTCAATTTAGCGTTTTGACACCATTTGATTGTCCGACCGGCGTGTCTATACATGTTGATCCGGAAACTGATCAGAAAACGATCTATGTCGCCTATGCCGGTGAGGAGGCTTATATCCGCGACAACCCCAATGCCGAACCGTCTCACGAACTGACTTACCGCGATCGCACCTTCATTCACCCCCTCTCTTGTTACTACGACCCAGCTGGACGCTATGCCCTGTCCAATGGCTATCTGATTGAGATGTCCTACGTCGAGGAACTTTCTCCTTTAGACGAGGTGTACTTACAACAGGTGGAGTGGCGGATTGCGCTCCCATCTGAGACTGACCGGCAAAAGGTGAGGCACATTGAACCGATTGGTCTACCCTTTACCGAAGAAGAGATAGAGGGACAGCGCGTGGCCGTGTTTAAATTTGAAACACTCAAACCAGGCGAACAGCATCTCTTTGGCTGGAAAGCGCGAATCGAAGTCCGAGGGATTAAATACCGCCTGACGCCAAAAGACGTGGAAAATATTCCCGCTCTTTCACCAGAATTTCAGCAGCGCTACCTTGTGGATGATGACGAATTGGCGATGGACACTGGTATTGTCCGCAATGCCGCCCGTGAAGCAATTGGTAGTGAAACCAATCTCCTACGAAAAATCTTCAAAATTCGCAACTATGTCTATGACCAGCTTTCCTACGGCATCAAACCCCACATTGACACGCCCGATGTAGTTTTAGAACGCGGCGTCGGCTCCTGCGGCGAATATGTGGGCGTTTTACTTGCTCTAGCGCGGTTGAATGGCATTGCCTGTCGTACCATCGGTCGCTACAAGTGTCCGCCCTATGCCGAACAGCAGCTTTTGCCACTACAACCGGACTTTAATCATGTTTGGCTGGAGTTCTACGTACCTGGGTTTGGTTGGCTACCTATGGAGTCTAATCCCGATGATGTGGCAGAGCTTGGTCCTTATCCATCGCGGTTTTTTATGGGATTAGCCTGGTATCACGTTGAAATTGGCAAAGGAATTGCGTTTGAAACCCTCACAAGCAAACCTTTACCCACAGCAGAAGATATTTCAATTGGTGGCTTGGCGCTCAATCACATTCGTTTCACAATTCTCGAAGAACTGCCATCTTTTTAAAGTTTGGAGTCATACGAAGTTGTAATCAAATTTTATATTTCAGCATCGGGATCAGGCAAGTCATCGGCAACAATTTTGTGCTAGAGTATCAGCCGTGAGTCAGATTCGGTTGAAGGCTTTGTTTTTTGCTACAGAAACTTTTCTTCTGTGCCGACGGGCATATCTCCGAAACTGGAGCTTTACATTATTGATTTGATTTCTGGAGATATCCCATGTCGATTTACGTAGGGAATTTATCCTACCAAGTTACTCAAGACGATATTCTTGCTGTTTTCAGGGAATACGGAACCGTTAAGCAAGTTCAAGTCCCTACTGATCGTGAAACCGGTCGTCCACGTGGCTTTTGTTTCGTGGAAATGGGAACTGAGGAGGAAGAAACTGCTGCCATTGATGCTCTAGATGGAGCGGAGTGGATGGGACGTAGCCTCAAAGTTAACAAAGCCAAGCCCCGTGAAGATAGGGGTGGTGCTCGCCCTGGGGGTAACCGGGGTGTTGCCAATGGGAAGTTTTCGCGGCGAAGCTATTGATCTAAACCGCGATCAGGTTGCCAATTTAAGCTTCAGATAGCAAGCAAGGGCCGCCTCAGACACCTGGCTTGACCTCAGTTAAAACTGAGCGAACGTTGGAAAAATTTGAGGCGACCTTCTTACAATAAAAATAAACATTGTAAGGAAGCAGCAAGAATGACCCAAATAGTGTTAGGGGAAAACGAAGGCATTGATTCGGCTCTACGTCGGTTTAAACGCCAAGTTTCTAAGGCGGGGATATTAGCAGATGTGAAGTATCATCGGCACTTTGAAACCCCTCTCGAGAAGCGCAAGCGTAAGGCAGTTGCAGCTAGAAGGAAGAGGCGAATGCGATAGAGCGAATCTATTGTCTGGCGTTGCACAACAATAGAAATAGAAGCGGACTTTGCGTTTAGAACAAGGTTCGCTTTCCCTTTCGATTCAAAACTTAGCAAACAAGCGGCTGAGTCAATCTGCCTTAACTGCTTCGTGATTAATTGTAGCGATTCATTGCCTTTTCTACTCCCTGCTTAAGGCTCAGTTCCACAGCCTCAACTACGAGTTGGAGAACTTTAGACATCAGTAGGGTTTCATCTTGAGAAAATCGCCCCAGCACATGGGAGACAGTAGCTGGATCGTCGCCGATGATGGTACCTTGGGGTCTGCCAATTCCAATTCGCAAGCGGGGGAAGTTTTGGGTGCTAAGGTGTGCGATCGCGCTTTTCATGCCGTTGTGTCCCCCTGCTGAACCAGACAGGCGTAGGCGAATCTTGCCCAGCGGTAAATCCATATCGTCATAAATTACCAGCACCGACTCAGGAGGAACTTTAAACCAATCCGTCACTGCTCGGATCGGTTGCCCAGAGCGATTCATATAGGTTAATGGCTTGAGTAAGCGAACTTTATCGCCTTGCGGCCCCCTACCTTCCCCAAATGCCCCCTGAAACTTGCGATTTTCTGAAAGGGAAATCTGCCAGGAACGTGCCAAGGCATCAACAGCGGCAAAGCCGATGTTGTGGCGTGTTTGATCATACTTAGACTCTGGATTCCCAAGCCCGACAACCAGCTGAGGAATTACTAAAGTTCGTGCAGCGGCAGCTTCTGTCATTGCGCCTTTATCAAACAGCTCGGTTGGGATCTCCTAGCTTGGTTGTGACCCAGTAGCAGCATGATCAGCGCTAGCCGCTTCTATTTGCTTGGGTTCAATCTCAGCGGTTGTCTTCACGGCTTGCTCGAGCTGCTCAGCTTCGCGCTTAAACTCGGACTCAAACTCCGAGGATGCTTCCTGAAAGCTGCGAATTGCCTTGCCCATACTACGACCAATTTCTGGCAACTTTTTAGGGCCAAAGATTAAAAGCGCCACAACCATGATCATACCCATTTCCGGCAGACCAATGCCAAAGATGTTCACTTCGAGTTCTCCTGCTATTTTTAAAACCGCCCACCTGCGATCCTAGTATAGATGCCAAAAAAAACCCGGTCGAGCCGGGGATGTGAAATGTTGTTCTTTCGCAATGCGCTAGCCAGTTAGCCGCCTAAGGTGCTCCAATCAGGGGTTATGTCCAGCCTCTCAAACAGCAGTGAAGAGTTGTAGATTTGGAGAATAATCAGCAAGAAGACGAAGAATAGCAGTATAAATACAGCCATCAATGGCGTCGTGCCCCAACCCGGAGCGACTTTACCATATTCTGAGTTGAGGGGTTTGAGGATGTCTCCCAACCAAGTCCGTTGTGCCATGAGTCACCTATTATGAGTTACAACAGCTTTTTTTAATGTTCTGTAATATTCTATAGTAATAGCTCTCATAATCTATCTAAACTATGGAACCCGCAACAGTTCTTAGCATTTCTGTGTGTGCGATTGTGATCGCAATCACCGGCCTTTCGATCTATACATCTTTCGGCCCTCCTTCCAAGGAATTGGGCGATCCGTTTGACGATCACGAAGACTGAAGGAGCCTCAAGTTATCAAAATATACCAGTGGTTAGCAATCATCCTGGGAATCTGCGCCCTCTTAGTTCTGCTGAGTGTGTACCGGGTGCAAGCAGCGCCCGCGCTCAAAAATTCAGCGATACAGACAGCAACGCAGTTCTTGAGCAAGCAGACGGCTGCCATGGCTGGTGCCAAACTGTTGGCAACATTAGCCGATACGCGGATTAAAGAGAGTTCCGGTATAGCTGCAAGCAGCCTGAACAAGAATGTGCTGTGGCTACACAATGACTCAGGTGATGGCCCCCATGTATTTGCTATAGATCTTCAAACGCACACCCTCGCCCGCTACACAGTTTCCCAAGCTACCAATGTGGACTGGGAAGATATGGCGATCGGGCCGACAGCCAACGGCAAATCAGCACTTTTCATTGGTGACATCGGCGATAACCACCAGTCTCGTGAGGATACCGTTGTCTATCGGGTTCCCGAACCAATTGTTGACTTGGGAAAAACCATGCAAGAGTCAAAAACGGCACCTGCAGAAAAGCTCCCATTCCGCTATCCCGATGGCCCACATAATGCGGAAGTCCTTCTGGTACATCCGACGACGGGCGCAGTCTTCATCGTAACCAAGTCGGCGGATGGGAACAGCGGCGTTTATGCCTTTCCCTTGCCGCTGCAACCAGGAAGACAGGTGACGCTCAAGAAAATTGGTGAGATCAAATTTACCACCCTGCTTTGGGCAGGGCTATACGGAGAAGCGAAGCGATCAGTGACAGGGGGTGCGATTTCTCCAGATGGACGCCATTTAATCCTCCGCACCTACCTTGACGCTTTCGAGTGGGACATTGCTCCCGGTCAGTCCGTTGCCGAGGTGCTTACGGGTAAGCGTTACAAGCGTCAGATTCCCTTCGTCCGCCTGGGTGAAGCAATCTGCTACCGTTCCGACAGCCAGGCGCTCCTCCTAACCAGCGAAGGGACACCTACTCCCTTATACGAAGTGCCGCGCCACTAAACGAGTTTCAGGCATTTCCTCAGTCAAACACAGGTGACCACAGTTGTGACCAAGAGTACCGGATGGAGCAGTCTGTTGAGAGAAGTACGCAGTTACTAGGAGACTTTCTTATTGCTGGCTGCAACAACTACTTTCTGTTTCACGGACCATGCACTTAACTTTCATGTTGAATCCCGTGCGCTATTTCTACTAGTCCTGCTCTAGCTGCTTGCAGATGTGCGAGTATATCGTCGATCTTGTCGTCATAAAAAGTTGGTGACTCAGACTTGGGTAGTTCGCCAAGCTCGTGGTTAATGCGCTTCAAATCTTTAAGCCAACCTTTAAGCTGATCAATGGGGATATCAGCCGGGTTCATTTCAACCTACCAATCTCCCCAAAGAGAGCAAGGTTTCGCTCCAGGCTAGCCACCCGAAGCAAGCAACTCATAGATTGCTCCCTTGACACTACCTGGATCAGTCCTGCCAAGGTTCTGGCCTACTGCGGACCGAACCACTCGGCTGAATGACGCCCAGCTGACGTGGCAATAAGATTGGATCGGTTGCTGGGAGTCAGTCATCACTCTTGCCCCGTCCATCGGCAATTCTGCCATCGCGGCTGACCCTGCTATCGGTTACGAATTAATGGTAGGTTATTATAGCTTCAAGCGGTACAGAAAGCGTGGACGTAAGCAAAAATCATCTGAATAAGTCTCCCCAGAGCAAAGACGTCAAGCTGTGGCTGTGATTGGTTTTTGATTAGTTCTGCCCTCTACTTACTGCTAGGATCAAGCCATCTCTATGCCCCAAACACCAACCCTAAACCTAACCTTCGAGGAGTATCTCACCTACGATGACGGCACGGAAAACCGCTAGGTGCTCGTGGATATACCATACTCTAGGCTTGATTGACAGCAGAGGGATAAGATTGTGTTTCAGTACTCTGAGGTGTCCAAGCGATGAGTTCAGACTTTGCTGATTTTCCTTGTGGTAGTAATTGTGCGGCTGGTTGCGAAATCCGTGATAAAATGTGCCTCCTTCAAAACTCCCTGACTACGGTAATTAGCAAAAAAGGTGTTCAAAAAAAGCAAAACAAAGGTTCTAAAAGTAAAGCAATCCCCATACAGCAGTCGCTTTTTGTCCCACCTGAAGAAGAAGCACTTCAAGATAGGGCTGCTGAACTTGTAAGCACCTTTATGTCTTCCTACTTAGAACTTTGCCAGTCGTCTACAGAGGTAACAGAATCGCTTCATCCTAAAATTGCCCTGCCTGCTTTGTTTGACTTAGTAGCTTCTGCTGCTTATGCAGAAAGAACAATTTCTAACGATGGATGGCTGTACTGTTCAGGAGAGGATTTAAAAAACGAACAGCCTGCCTTATATTTTCCATTTCTTAGAACGTGTCCTCGTTGCAGTGTAAATCGTGGAGTGAAACCTTCGGCAAAGTCCAACAAACCTGGTTCAGATACAATCGGTGAAATTGCTTCAAACGCCACAATTCTAATCCTTACGGAAGTCCTGAGTAGAATTGCTCCTGATGCCAAGATTGCTAAAGTAAGCGATCGGGTTGGTGATGTAGATGCTGTAATTTACAATGAAAGTACGCTGGCTTTACTAGAAATTAAATCTTCACCTCTAACGCTTTATCCCCTAGAAATTAAGTTGACAGAGGAAATGACTAAACTAGAAGATGGTGAACTAACTTCCAAGCGGGAACACTCCCCTGCAACTCCAGTTCTTAATGACTCGAAAATAACATTTTATCTTCCTCATATTAATCTAAGGATTCCTGTTAAGGAATATGGCATCTCTGATTGGGCTTACTTGTCACTAACTGACTACATACGTGATGATCAAAACTTGTTTACCCTTCTCAATGCGTGGCATGAAATTTATAACGTTTATATAACCATGCGACAACAAGAAAACGAAGAAGGAAAACGCAAATCTAAAAAAGATATCGATTTACGTAGATGGATTCTCTGTGGTTGCGGCAGCCCTGTCGATGATACGAAAAATGCGCCAGGAATGGAGCGAACAGATGATATAAAAAAAGGAACATATCAAGTTCTTAAATATGGCACGTATTGTAAGGAAAAGTGTCGTCGTCGTATGATAAAATCTGTACTTGCATCAAACTTCCTGCCGTTTCATGGCTATGTGCGCTATCTATCAGAAATGGAGCATGTTCTTTGGACAAAAGATAAGTACAAGGTTCCTTTACCGGAAGATATCCCACTAGAAAATGTGATTGCTTTTCGGGCAGATAGTGTTTTTAATTTATATGATGCAATACTTTGTTTAACTCGTTCTATTTACCGTGATAAGGATTTAGAAAGACTTTTAGATATAAGCAAGCTGGTTCCTAAGTTTTTCTCATGAGCAAACAATCAGCCTACTTCATTTTCAAATTAAGAAAAAATATAGCTCTTGAAGGTGACTTAGCACTCGCAAAGATGGAACTTCATGCTTTTATTAAATCTGATATTGAAGAATTACCAGATATAAGACTTGTTGCTGAACAAGTACCTGAACTTTCTAATCTACCAGGTCTAACAGCTTTAGAAGCACAAGTTCGTACTGCTGGAACTCAAGCGTTTACCGCAAATACTTCTTTGGAAACTTTACCCGTACTGATCCGCAGTGTTTCTTTTGTTCAGAATATTTATTGTGTAACTCAAGATTCTGACGCGGCAAGAGAACTGCTGTCAAAGATGCAGACATTGATAGGCTCTGTATTCAGTTTCTACTCGCAAGGTAAAACTTTGGTGATCCAAGCGCTACCTCACTATGCGTTGATAGAAGTCTCCGATGTAATCGCTAGTCGCTCAAAAGAGCCACTCGCAACTAAGCAAAATCTAGGCTCTGTCTTAAAAGTACTTTTGGGTGATTTGTTAGATAAAAAAGCTGCTAAATTAGCCGCTGATGCTTTATCAGCCAAGTCTACTACATCTCATTTATCACATGATATTCACTACTACAAAGCAAAATTCTTTCCGCGCATGGCTCGTTCAATTATCAACGTTTGCCAACAACGTTTAGAAGGACAAAAACCTAAAGTTATTGATAATTTTGTTGGAAGTGGAACAGCACTTTTAGAAGCTTCGCTTCTTGGTATTCCTAGTGTTGGAATAGATATTGATCCACTTGCCGTAATGATTGCAACAGCAAAGCTTGAGGCATTTAAGGTTAGCAGTGAGTCTTTATTCCAGGAAGTTACAATCGCTGCTCAGGAAGTGATTAATCAACGTACTATGGATGCTTTTCAGGAAAAAAAAGAGAAATATAGCAGCATTCACTTTCCTGCTTGGTTGATGAAAAACCGGAAAATGACACAGCAGATAGCAGAACAACTTACTAAAGAGATCAATATAGCAAAAGCTGCTATTGAGCGCTGTCATGAAAAAGTTCGGAAGTTATTTCAAGTCATGCTATCCGATGCGATACTGCGAAAAATTCGTATGCGCTTTATGGGGACAGGTGTTGGAAGATTTTCTCTTACCTTTGCTAAAACCCCACTCCTAGATATATTTGTTAGTTCTCTCAAGAAATACGTTAAAGTTACGGCTGTATATGAATGGCTAAAAGAAACAATTCACTTATGTTTTGCTCAAGCAAAGGTTATATGCGCTGATGCTAGAGCGCTGCCTGATAATATAGGACCATTCAACATTCTGGTGACTTCTCCACCCTATTTACCTGCCTCTAGTGGTCGCGAGAGTTATGCTAAAGCTCGCGCCTTATCTCTAATTGCATTAGGGCTGCAAAATCCACAAGATGTAGATGAGCTAGTTGATGGGTCAATAGGTTCTATGAATGGTGGTAATGGCATCGAGCTTGAGATGCTAACCAGCGCTGAACGTGGTGTTGTGGAGTGGTTGCTCAACGACAAACTTAGGAATATCAAAGCAGCGCCAATAGCCAGATATTTTTTAGATATGCGGCAAGCCTTTAAGGAGATGTTTCACATTCTGCTAGATGGAGCATTTGCTGTAGTGATTGTTGGGAAGAAAAGCGTCTTTTACGAGTTCTCAACGCGAAAAGTTCTACACGTAGTGAATGCTGCTGAAATCTTGGCTGACGAAGCACGAAAAGCAGGATTTGAGATCGATGCTATGCATGACATTCAGTTAGACAAGTCAAATATGAACGCTCGTCCGCGCTCTTTAGATGACTATTACGAAACCTTGCTTATATTGCGAAAACCAGCTACAGCCTGAAGCATTTAAGTTGGCTTAATGCTTTCAGGAGTTACTCAGTTGGTAGGGGTAGTGTTACGGAACACGAAAGAGTATCACTAGAATTCACCCAGATAACCCCCTCTAAAGGATTGTCAAACCACAAAATTTGTTTAGGTGGCTTTAATCCAACGCATTTGTGTACCAGGTTAATAGCCTCTTCTGCCTTTTGTTTGTCGACAACCAATCTACCCATGCTGATCAAACTTAATTGCTGGCTTTGCTGCTCTGGGCATGGCGTTTCTTGCCACGCTCGATCACATCCTCAACCTTGAGGGGCTGGGGTGTGGTCAAAAGTGTGAAACTGGCAATTTTCCAAGGCTCGATTCTGAAGGTTGGGTAATCAGGTGATTGCTTAGGTAGCTGCACTGATCGCTCTAATAAATCGACTGGCTGCGCGATCGCTAAATCCAAATCACTCTGCAAAGACAACTCACCTGTTTCTCCGTGGCATTCATAGCATCGCAAAATCCACTGATGCGGATCATCTTCTGATTGTTTGAATGCCATCAATATTAAATTCTCAGCTGACAAATCCAAGAATCGACCAACAACTGGCAACTGAGCGGTAGTCGGGCTTTCAGGTGGGGAAGAAAGCATAACTTGAAGCGGTAGATTCAATTCATAGGCCCGTCGAACTGTATGGGCTTGCTGAGCGCTACCGTTATGAGGATAGATGGCGTAGGTGAATTGGTGAAAGCCTCGGTCTGCTTCTGGATCAGGCCAACTTGGACTCCGTAGCAGGGTGAGGCGCAATTGATTTGGCTGGCTGTCGTAACCGTATTTGCAATCATTCAGCAAACTCACACCGTAGTCAGCGCCACTGAGGTCTGCCCAACGCAAAGCAGGAACTTCCCACTTTGCTTGCTCTGCTGGGGTTTTGGGTTGGGTTGGTCGTCGAATACTCCCACATGGAATCTCATAAGTAGCATAGTCGGCTTCCAGGTTGAAGGGGAAAGCGGCTTTCACTAATAGGTGGCGTTCTTGCCAGTCAACACTAGTGGCGATCTTGAGTACCGGCGACCCAGCTGGGAGGATGTAATCTTGGCAAAACTCAGATTGACCCAACTGGCGCACGACGCGCACACGGGTTTGGACTGGACCTCGCTCTACCCACTGGATAGATTTAAGCTTGGTTGGGGGTAAGGGGTGCTCGGCGTAGTTGGGGTCGATGTTCCAAGCATCCCAGTATTGCCCGCTATCTTGGAAAGCTTGTAGTTGATTTCCCCCGTCTTTATTTATAATTTCCCTATTATTAATAATATCAAAAATACTGCACAAATTACCAGTTTTAGAATCAACCATTACCCGCAGTAATTCATTTTCTAAAATCCAATCTTTTCTGTTAAAAGATTCTTGATTTACACACTCTTGACGACCAAGCCAAAAGACGCGATAGCCGACAGCGGGGATATCAGTTGCTAGAAATAGCAGTGTCGATGGCTGACCAAGTTGGGAAGGCAGCTGGTGTCCTTCTAAGTCATAAATCTCCCAGTGCTGTCCAGACGCCGGTAAGGAAACAGCAACCACTTCTGAGCGCTGCCAGTTGAGGGAGTTAAAAATGACAATCGGTAAAGCGTCTGGTTGCGGCGGTAAAGGGAGGGAGATCAGGGATGCGATCGCTCTTAACGATTGCTGCAATATCTCCTCCCCAACCCCAACCACCTCGTGCCAAGCTTGGTTTGCATCCACATAGACTTGGGGAATGGATGAACCCGGTAAAATGTCGTGAAACTGGTTAAACAGCACCTTCTTCCAGGCAGCTTCTAACTCAGTTTTGGGATAAGGCACTCCATAACTCAGAGTGGCCATTGCAGCAAAGAGTTCTGCCTCGTACAACAATCCTTCACAACGGCGGTTCCAACGCTTCTGCAAAGCGTGGGTAGTGTAGCAGCCACGGTGGAATTCCAGATAAAGTTCATCTGACCAAACGGGAAAAACAGAGGTAGGGGAGATAGTGCTAATATTGTGCAAATAAGCGTGGGCGCTGGTGAATTCTAGGCGGGGGAAGAAGGGAGACTGTTGCCAACGCTGGCCTATTTCCAACATATCGCGGGTGGGGCCACCGCCATGATCGCCAACACCGGGGAGCCAGAGAGCGTCCTGAAGACTGGTCTGCTTTTCCCAGTCACAAGCATAGGATGCCATTTTGATCGGGTCAATGCCTTCTCCGATCGGGGCAGACATGAGGCTAAACAACTCGGTGCCATCGGGCGATCGCCACCAGAACGCACCGTAGGGAAACTCCGTGGTGTCATTCCAGCGCAACTTTTGAGTGACGAAATATTCAATTCCCCCCTGCTTGAGAATCTGCGGCAGAGTAGCGCAGAAGCCAAAACTATCCGGTAGCCATGCGACTGTAGAAACCTGACCAAATTTCTCCAGGACGTAGCGCTGACCATAGAGGACTTGGCGCACGATGGATTCGCCATTTATGAGGTTAAGATCCGGCTCAACCCACAAACCACCCACAACTTCCCAGCACCCAGCTAATACCTGATGTTGAATTGCCGTAAATAGCTCAGGGCAGTGTGACTCAATCCAGGCATAGAGGGCGGGGGTGGAATGGCAGAAGATTAGTGGAAACTCTTGCTGGAGCTTGAGAACAGATGCGAACGTGCGCACAGCAACGCCCCAGGTTTCACTAATCGGCCATAGCCATGCTAAATCCAGGTGAGCATGACCCAGCAACTGAATACGGCGTAGCCTAAACCCGTTGCTGAGGAATTCGAGTGAGGAACGCATTTGGAGGAGCGATCGCTCAAACTTTTGCCTGTCTGGTAGCGCTGACCAGTCAACCTCTGCAACAGCGGCTCCGACAGTGTCCAGGTTTTCTGGCTCAAAGGTTTCCAGATAGCGCTGCAGCACCGCTAATTCATCACCGACAAAACCAACATCGAGGCGATCATCTGTGTAGAACACGCATAGCGATCGCACCAATGCCCCACAATCGTGACTCGGGCTTACGAGCCGCAAAGCAACAGTAATCTCTTCACCTGGCGTCACAGCTGAACTAAGTAGCACCCTGGTTGAACAATCAAACAAATCTCCCTCTTGCACTGCTACGCCATTAACAAAAATTTGGGCCGCTTCTGCCCACCAAGTCAGCGCTAACCGTAGGGATAAGCCTATGAGGGGATAGCCCTGTAAATTCTGGGGAATGACCAATCGTTGAGCCAACCACAGCACTTTTTGCCCCACTGACCAAGCAATATGTCCTTTGGCATTGAGCTGTGCCACCGGCCAATTCAACCAATCTGATTGGGTTGCTGCAGCAATTGCTTGGTCAGCTTCCCAGCATCGCCAATTGTTTTGGATGTTGATTTGACTACACGAGCGTAGTTTCTCAATCGCTTCCGAGATCAGTGGGGAGGTCATATTTTTTTGGATACAATCAGGGCAACTACTGTCTTTATCATGTCCTCCGCTTCCGACCGTCGTTATCAAAGCAGACTGTTTAATTTCATTCACCACCAAGCTCGCCGGGTGAGTGATCAGTGCGCTCAAGGCTTCCGGCATCTCCGAGTCGCCACTACCTGGGGTGCCCAGGTACTCCTTTACCCGATCAACCTGCTGTTTCAATCAACCGAATTAGCTGGGAAGATGCACTTTTGGGTGCAACAAAGCTGGCCACAATTGTCGGCAAATGATAACTATTCCCAGCCCCAAACTCCCCCAACCGCTGACACGCCGATTCAGCGAGTGCTGCTATTGGCTCAAACTGTCGCTACGCCCTCAGAAACCCAGCGGTTCAAAAAACCAGAGGAATCAGCGTTGAGTCGTAAGCGACCCGTTGTTCGGGGAATTGCCACACAGCTATCTAACCGCATTCTGGTACTTGTCACAGCCGAGAATGAAATTCTGGACATTTTAACACCCCAGCAGCAGAAAAAAATACAAGAGCGGATGATTGGGGAAGTGGCTAACTACTGGCGTCACCTTGTCCGCAGAGGCAGGGGGGATCTTGAGCAGAGTGCCCCTCTGCCTGTTGTTGACCAAGCGCTAGTATTTGTGGATCGTAGTGTTGCTAAGCTGGAATCAAGCCATCTAGCACCAGTGTCAGAAGTAGCGATCGCTCTGGCACAAAGCAGCTGGGGACTCGCCCTGGCAGTAAAAACTCGGTTAACCGTGTTTTTATCTGGCAAGGCTCAACCAGTTGATGCCCAAAAACCAGCGATCGCTCCCGATCCTGCCGCAAGTCATAAGCTCAGAATTCAAGCCCTGATTTGGGCAGCGATTGATTATTTCTTTGGTAATCGTGGTGAGAAAAAACTGGGACAGACTACACCAACAGACAGCTTGGAGCTACCAGCAGGTTCGACACCAAAGCGGAAGCGACTGCCCCATCCTCGTTCTGCCGCCAAGTTGCCCTCTCGCCATCAGGTAGTCAGCGACGATGTAGACCCCTGGCTGACGCTCAGCGATTTGTTTGGTACTCCAGAGTCGGAAGGTTCCCTTCCCGCTCGGCAAAAAACGACCAAAAGCAAGGCGATAGCTACAAAAATCGCTCCAACACCTGAGTGGATCGAAACCCACGCAACTGCGATCGGGTACGTCAAGCACCCCTTAGAGCAACTACTGGAATGGCTAGACCGCATTATGCTCGTGCTAGAAAAGCTATTGGTAATAATTTTCCAGTGGGTGCAGCAGATGTGGAGAGGTAGATAGGTTGCACAAGTCAAGACTTGCGCTTCTATTCATTCATCCGAGGCACCCCATTTATGACAGGCTCAAACTCAGGACCCGAGAATGCCTCGGTGCCGCCAGTCCAGTTGAAGTCACTAATTCGGAAGGTAATGGCACCCAATCGCTGATCCGGGTTGTAGCGCAGGGCAATGCCGTAGGAGCGGCGGCTATATTCTATATAGTAGTCTGTGCTGTATTGTTGACCTGTGTCTAAATTGAGCGCCGTTTGCAATCCAAAACGAATCGGACCGTAGATTTGTTGGGTAAACCCAGCTGAAAGAACTTTGGTATCGACATACCGATCAAACAAAAAGGGCGATCTACCGCTAACTATGCCCTGGGAGTAACTGAGGTTAAAGCCGGTATAGTCCAAATATGGCCGAGAGAAATGACCAAAATTCCCTACCAGCCCAATGGTGCCAGTTAGGGAATTTTGTCTGTAACCACTACTGTAATAGCCAGCAACACCCGTCAGTCCGCCGAACGCTACCAGCGAGGGAACCACAGGTGTTGCTGTGTATTTTAATCCTTGGGTGGGTGTGGCAGGTAAAGCTTTTCCATGCCACAGCAAGTAGCCGCGATTAAGGGCAAAGCTGCCTTGAAAGCGACTTAATGAGACACGATTGTTTTTCCTTACCGACGGCGGTGGCAGCAAGTTCTGGCGATCGGTGTCGGCGTTGACGTATTGAGCCCCTAGTTGATAGCTTAAGTTGATGCCGGTTTTACCCAAGGGAATGACAGGAGAGGTTAAGATACCGCCTACACTACTCTGCACAGTTTGAAAACCAAGCGAGCCGTTGTATAAGCGATCGCGGTAGCTATACTCCAGCGTCAGGGTATGGGGTAGAGTGGTGCCGATGGTCTGGCGCAGCCGCAAACTTGCCCGCAGCCTGTTTTCAAGGTCATTCGAGTCGAAACCGTTGACAATAGCTAAACCTCGGACTGAAGTTTGTGGACCCAGGTTAGTATTAAGCCCCGCCCTGAGACCAAATACACCTGACACATCGCTAGAACCCCTTATAGCCTTCTGGATGAAAAACTGGGGTGTCAAGGTTAGGTTGACCTGGTTTGTGTCAATGGCTGTGAAGCCGCGCTCAATAAACAAACCGCCTTTGTCGGTAGCATCATAACCGATTTGCACTGGTGTGGCGTTGACCTGACGCTGACGCGGGCCTATTGTAGCCTGATTTTTTGGGATCGGTAGAGCCAGACCCTGGTCAAACACTAAGCGGGGTCGAGTGGTTACGAGCAGCTTCTGAGAAGGCGACTCCGGCGTCAGTGTGGCTGTATCTGTCCTTAATTCCAGCTCCGGTGGCGAAAACGGGTCGTTGGTGATGCGAACTTTACTGGCTTGCCAGCCTCCAGGATAGAAATCAATTCGTTCAGCTTGAAAGCGCACCCTCCTGATTGTTCCACCCTGTTTTGGTCGAGAGATGTTGCTGGCATTCCTCCCACCACCCACCGTAACTCCAATGCCACCGCGACTGGTAACTTGTTGCAGTGGTTGATTCGCTAACAGGCGATCGCTTGGGGATTGCCCCGCCACCACCCCAGCCGTCACATCCGTGGGTAAAGTGCCAGCGAAATCTGAGCGAGTTGAGGGCAAATTAATCTCCCCTGCGGCATTGAGCACCTCCCCAGTATCCTGGATAAAGTTATATGTAAACCGCTGGCCCCGCAGCACTTGCTGTCCGCGTGTCAAGACGACATTACCTTGTGCCACTGCGACCAAATTCTGCAAGTTCACTTGTAGCCGGTCGGCGTTCAGCACCCCACCATCAAACCGCAGGAGAACCTTACCCACAGCGGTAACAATTTGGTGCTGTTCGTCGTACTCCTGCCGCTGTGAGGTTAAGTCAATAATTTTTTCCTTTACCGGCGGGGCGTTGGGGGGCTGACTTTGCCCAGATAGTTGACTTTGTGACTGAGGTGGTGTCGTTTGCCTAAGAGTTATAAATCCATGCTGAAGAGGCCCTGTGACCGAAGCGGCAGAGGGATTTGTTGTTTCAACTGATACCAGGGGATAACCCACCCAGACCGATGGGCCTAAGAGTGCAGCGCTCTTAGCGACATTCAGTGGGGAAGGTGGAGACGTTTCAGGTAGTGTGGGCGCTGATAGAGTGTTTACATTTAGGGACCATAGCGCCGACAAAGGTGCAGGGGCAGTTGTCGAGACTAGGCGAATATCCTCAGGTCGTAACGGCTGGAGAATGGGAGGCGGTTCCGGTGGCAGTGATTGGGGCATATTTCAGCAAAAGCGAACGGGCAAGCAGCCCGAACGCAAAACCTCAACTGCACTGGGAACCGCTTCTTTTGCAAGAAGACTGAAAATTGAAGTTTTTGTTCCGCCTTCTGGCAAACGCCATGGTTGGGGCTCTGCTTATTCAAGATCCCGTCGATTGGGGTTACGAGCCGGATCGTTTGACAAAAAGCCGAAGACGAATAGAGAAACAAAGATGCCCACAACGACATAGACAATGATCTTGAGGGTCAGCATAGGTATATCTCCAAGGGGTATGAAAAGTTGGCCGGATCTGCCAGGTTTTGCATTCAGTATAGAACAGAATGTATGTTCAAAGCGGCACTTCAAAAAATATTCACGGCACCCAAAGGGGTTATCCCTGGATTGACGAAAGCAAACGCAATTGTTTTATTTTTGTAGAATGAATAAAACTTGATGATTCATTTACAAAGTTTGTTACGGAAATTAATAATTCTTTACAACAAAAAATATAAAATATATTCAGTCGGCAGGTATTAAGATATGCAAACATTACTAGTGACAGGTGGAGCGGGCTTTATTGGTGCTAATTTTGTCCTCCAAGCTAGAAAGGGACTTAAGGCTAACATAGTTAATTTAGACAAGCTGACTTATGCCAGCAACCTACAAACTCTGGCAGAGCTGCAAGATGATCCAAACTATCATTTTGTCCAAGGAGACATCGGCAACAAGGAGTTGGTAGGTTATCTACTAGAACAGTATCAGCCCGATGGGATTATTAATTTTGCTGCTGAAAGTCATGTTGACCGTTCAATTCTTAGTCCGCAGGATTTTATTCAGACTAATATAGTAGGAACATTTCAGCTACTGGAAGCAAGTTTGCTCTACTGGCAAAAACTATCAGCACAAAAACAAGAGCAGTTTCGCTTTTTACATGTATCTACTGATGAAGTATACGGCTCACTGAGCCCAAAAGACCCACCATTCCGAGAAGATACGCCCTACGCGCCCAATAGTCCCTATGCTGCGTCCAAGGCAGGAGCTGACCATCTGGTACGAGCATACCATCATACTTATGGTCTACCGACTTTAACAACCAATTGCTCGAACAACTATGGTCCGCGCCAGTTTCCTGAAAAACTGATTCCTCTGACCATTCTCAACGCTCTGGACGGTAAAGCTCTACCTATATATGGTGATGGTCAAAATGTCCGAGACTGGCTTTACGTGGCTGATCACTGTGATGCCCTAGATCTTGTTTTGAGCCAGGGACATGTTGGCGAAACTTATAATATTGGTGGCCAAAATGAACAAACAAACTTGGCAGTGGTCGAGAAAATTTGTGCCATACTCGATCAGGTAGTGCCTAAATCTAATTTTAAACACTCAAGTTTTATCACTTTTGTTAAAGATCGTCCTGGCCATGACTGGCGATATGCAATCGACTCTAGTAAAATCAGCCGCGATCTAGGCTGGCAACCTCAGTCAAACTTTGAGAGTGGTTTATTTCAGACAGTTCAGTGGTATCTCAATAACTCTGCTTGGGTAGAGCAAGCGAGATCAGGTACATACCAAAACTGGCTCAAACAAAACTATGAAGCAAGGATTGCTTAGTGTCAAGCTATAGGGAAGGCGGTTATTTCGGTTTTATGAGGAAGGCAAAATGAAAGGCATTATTTTAGCTGGTGGCTCTGGTACACGTCTTTATCCTTTAACTCATGTTGTCAGTAAACAACTGATGGCTGTTTACGACAAGCCGATGATCTACTATCCCTTGTCTGTATTAATGCTGGCTGGGATTCGCGAGATTTTGATTATTTCTACGCCTGGCGATCTGCCCCAATTTCAGCGACTACTAAAAGATGGTAGTCAGTGGGGGCTGAAATTTAGTTATATTGAGCAGCCTCAGCCAGAGGGGTTGGCACAAGCCTTTATCTTGGGGAAAGATTTTATTGGCAATTCGCCAGTATGCTTAATTTTGGGAGACAACATTTTTTATGGACACGGTTTCACTGAAGTGCTTGCTAGTGCTGCCACCCTGCGTGAAGGAGGTTTAGTATTCGGCTATCAAGTGAAAGAACCTCAACACTACGGAGTGATTGAATTTGACGCAGAAGGACGAGCAATTAGTATAGAGGAAAAACCGATAATTCCTAAGTCCAAGTACGCTGTACCTGGAATATACTTTTACGATCACCAAGTTTCAGAGATTGCTGAGCGTCTTAAGCCTTCTGCGAGAAACGAGTTAGAAATTACTGATTTGAATTTAGTTTACCTACGTCAAGGTCAGCTGCGCGTGGAAGTTTTAGGTCGAGGATATGCCTGGCTAGATACTGGTACACATGAATCACTGCATCAGGCCGCAAGCTTTATCCAGACTCTAGAGCAGCGGCAGGGGCTTAAGATAGCTTGTATTGAAGAGATTGCCTACCTACTAGGATATATTGACTCACTCCAGCTTCGTCACCTAGCTGAACCCATGGCTAAAAGTAGCTATGGTCGTTACTTGATGGAAATTCTAGACAATGAAACTCAAACTGCTTCAGTACAAGAGAGCGATGGGATAGTAGCAGATTCGCTGTTTATGGCAATTTGAAAAGATGTGAAAAGTATGGCTATGAAGGTTATACAGACGGAGATTCCCGATGTGCTAGTAATTGAGCCGCAGGTGTTCGGGGACGAGCGCGGTTTCTTTTATGAAAGTTATAACGAGAAAGTATTATTAGAAAAGGCAGGCATAGTAGGCCACTTCGTGCAAGACAATCATTCCCGTTCTGCCAAAAATGTATTGCGTGGCTTGCACTACCAAATCAAGCAGCCTCAGGGAAAACTGGTGAGAGTTGTAGTAGGCTCAGTGTTTGATGTAGCTGTGGATCTGAGAAAAAGCTCCAAAACTTTTGGTCAATGGGCTGGGATGCATCTGAGTGCCGAGCACAAACAGCAGCTGTGGGTGCCAGCAGGTTTTGCCCATGGTTTTTTGGTGCTGTCTGAATACGCTGAGTTTTTGTACAAGACTACAGATTACTATGCACCAGAGCATGAACGTTGCATACTTTGGAAAGACCCAGACTTAGCAATTGCTTGGCCTATTCTTGAGGAGCCAGTCCTGTCCGCTAAAGATCGAGCTGGTAAGTCGCTGCAAGAGGCAGAGGTATTTGCGTGAGAAGAATCCTATTGATCGGTATAACTGGGCAAGTAGGTTGGGAACTCCAAAGGACGCTCTCGACTTTGGGTGAAGTGATTTGTGTAGGCAAGAGCGTGAGTAACCCAGCTTTGCAGATTGATCTAGCTCAGCCAGACACTATTCGCCACGCGCTGCGTGAAGTGAAGCCTGACTTGATTGTCAATGCTGCCGCTTACACAGCGGTAGACAAAGCCGAGTCAGAGCCTGAATTGGCAATGGCTATTAACGGTATTGCACCGGGCTTAATTGCAGAAGAGGCGAAACGATTGGGTGCAGCCATCATTCACTATTCAACAGACTATGTATTCGATGGCACAAAAGCTACGCCCTATACAGAGCAAGATCAACCAGACCCCCAAAATACCTATGGGAAAACGAAACTAGCAGGTGAGCTGGCGATTCAAGCAGTGGATATCCCATATCTGATTTTACGTACCAGTTGGGTCTATGGGCTACGAGGTAAAAACTTTCTATTGACGATGCTGAAACTAGCGGCAGAACGTGAAGAGCTGAGGGTTGTTGATGACCAAGTTGGGGCACCTACTTGGAGCCGAATGATTGCGGAAGCCACGGCACAAATTCTGTCTCTGGCTACACCCAGTGAGGCAAGTTTTATAGCTAGTAACACAGGAGTATATCACCTCAATTCCAGGGGAAAGACCAGCTGGTATGGTTTTGCCAAGGCAATCTTTGAGCATGAAATTAAGCATAGTACACGCAGGATGGCGAAGTTGATAGCGATCGCCTCCGAGCAGTATCCAACAGCAGCAAAACGGCCAGCTTACTCCTTGTTGGACACTCACAAGTTGTATAACACATTTGGGCTGGCTCTGCCAGATTGGCAAACGAGTTTAGAATTGGTGCTTGAGCCAAACAGTTCCACGTAGGCTAGTAGGAATTTGGGCTGTGAATAGAGTTGCCAAGTGGTGGCTGAACAAGGTAAACAATAGCGATAGCTAGACTTGGAGTTCTCCCAACCAATGCAGCCGATTCGCACATTCAACGTCTCTCCTTCTTTGCTGCCACGACTCGAACCCCTGCGGCAGCTGGCCTACAACTTGCACTGGGATTGGAACGTCGAAACCAAGGACTTGTTTCGTCGCCTGGACCCCGACCTTTGGGAATCCAGCCACCATAACCCCGTATTGATGCTGGGCACTATAAGTCAAGCGCGGCTACAGGAAGCTGCGGAAGATGAAGGCTTCTTAGCTCAAATGGACCGGGCAGCCCGTCAGTTAGATGACTACCTGCAAGAGCGAACTTGGTATCACAAGAACAGGACTCACGAGTCAGCTTCTAACTCTTTACCGGAATGCTATGCCTATTTCTCCGCCGAATTTGGTCTTGTAGATTGCTTGCCGATCTATTCGGGGGGCTTAGGCGTTTTGGCAGGTGATCACCTCAAATCCGCCAGCGATTTGGGGCTACCGCTGGTGGGAGTGGGCTTACTCTACCAACAAGGCTACTTTGCCCAGTATCTCAACGCCGATGGCTGGCAGCAGGAACGTTACCCGATTAACGACTTCTACAACATGCCGCTGCACCTGGAGCGCAATCCCGACGGTTCAGAACTGCGGATTGCGGTGGATTATCCAGGTCGCACCGTCTACGCCAGAATTTGGCGGGTACAGGTGGGAACAGTGCCGTTGTACATGATGGACACTAACATCGAACCCAACAGCTCTTACGACCACAACATCACCGATCAGCTGTACGGTGGCGACGTCGATATGCGTATCCACCAGGAAATCATGCTGGGTATTGGTGGCGTGCGGATGCTGAAGGCGCTAGGGCTTCAGGTAACGGCATACCACATGAACGAGGGGCACGCGGCGTTTTTGGCGTTGGAGCGCATCCGCATTTTGATTCAGGAAGAGGGCCTGAATTTTGCCGCAGCTAGACAGCTAGTCGCTTCGAGTAATATCTTCACCACTCACACGCCGGTGCCAGCTGGGATTGATTTGTTTGCTGCGGATAAAGTCCTTTACTACCTGGGGCAGTACGCGGACATCTTTGGCTTACCGAAAGACCAACTTCTGGGCTTAGGGCGTGAGCAAACAGGTGATTTAGCATCACCTTTTAGTATGGCGGTTCTGGCGCTGAAAATGGCGACATTTGCCAATGGTGTTGCCCAGCTCCATGGTGTCGTGTCGCGCGAGATGTTTCACGATCTGTGGCGGAATCTGCCGGTAGAGGAAGTACCGATTACGGCAATTACCAATGGCGTCCATGCCCGTAGTTGTGTTGCCAAATCGACTCAGGAGCTGTATAGCCGCTACTTGGGACCAAACTGGTCATCAGCACCAGTGGAAAGCCCACTGTGGGACCGGGTGGAGACGATTCCGGATCAGGAGTTGTGGCGCAATCACGAGCGCTGCCGATTGGACATGGTTGTGTATGTGCGAGAGCATCTAGTCAGAACTCTGCACGAGCGCGGTGCTTCCCCGGCTGAAATTGCTCAAGCCCAGGAAGTCCTCGACCCCTACGTTTTAACAATTGGCTTTGCCCGTCGCTTTGCTACCTACAAAAGGGCGACGCTTTGGACACGCGATTTGGAGCGGATTAAGCGCATTCTGGTTGGGAATAAAGACCGGAAGGTGCAGTTTGTCTTCGCCGGTAAAGCCCATCCCAAGGATGTTCCAGGGAAGGAACTGATCCGCGATATCATTCACTTCATCCGAGCGCAAGGATGTGAAAAGCAGGTAGTATTTGTTCCCAATTACGACATTCATATAGCCCGTTTGCTGGTAGCGGGTTGCGATGTCTGGCTAAATACGCCCCGCCGTCCACGGGAAGCGTCTGGCACCAGCGGTATGAAGGCGGCGATGAACGGGTTGCCGAATTTGAGTGTGCTGGATGGCTGGTGGGATGAAGCTGATTATGCCCGCACTGGCTGGGCAATTGGGCACGGTGAAAGTTATGACGACCCCACTTACCAGGACAATGTGGAAGCGAACGCTCTGTACGACTTGATCGAGCAGGATGTGATGCCGTTGTTCTATGAGCGGGATGCTGAGGGGTTACCCCGTCAGTGGATTGCCAAAATGAAGACGGCGATTCGGTTGAATTGTCCGTTTTTTAATACGGCGCGGATGGTGAGGCAGTACGCGCTCAAGGCTTATTTCCCGGCTAGCGATCGCTACCAGACCCTAAGTGCCAAGCAATACGCCCCAGCCAAGGAGTTAGCCGATTGGAAAGCGAATTTGCTCGATCACTGGTTCAACATTAAAATCGAAGAAGTTGACATCTCTGAGCCAGCTGAAATTCAAGTTAATCGCACCATTGCGGTGAAAGCAAAGGTTAATTTGGCAACTCTGACCCCAGCTGATGTACAGGTGGAACTCTACCAGGGTGCCCTGAATGCGAGTGGGGAGATTGTTAATGGGCTTCCTGTGGTTATGGACTACCACCAAGGACACGATCAACATGGCTGTAGCATTTACACAGCTAACATTACCTACACCACCTCTGGGTTGCAGGGCGTGTCGCTGCGCGTGTTGCCGCTCCACAAATTTCTGTCTAGTCCCTACGAGCCAAGATTAATTATCTGGGCTGACGCTAATGCTGTACGGACGCACACTCTAGACTCCGAGCTGAATGAGAACGACAATATAGCCCGTGGAGCGATCGCCCAGCAGCCAGTTACGCTCTAAGCCCAGTACCATCAGTGCGCCCCCACGTAATCACAGATTAGGCCCGGCTAATCGCTGCTCTTCAACTGCCTTGAGGGCAGCACCACTAGAAGGCAAAACAGGTATTTCCTGCTTTTGCCTTTTTTGCTTTAAGCAAAATAAAGCACGCACTCCGCAGGTGTAAAATGTAAAACTAAATCAAGAAAATTACCCACTGGAACCATCAAGCAGGTTTGAGATATTTAACTTAAAATTTATGGCGAGACAGCGCGTTCTCTCTGGGGTTCAACCGACCGGCATTCTGCATCTGGGCAATTATTTGGGAGCAATTCGCAACTGGGTAGAAGGACAGAGCCAGTACGATAATTTCCTCTTCATAGCTGATTTACACGCGATTACGGTGCCCCACAAACCAGAGAACCTGGCAGCTGATACCTACAACCTCGCTGCTCTATATTTGGCCTGTGGGCTTGATTTAAAGTACTCGACGATATTTGTGCAATCCCATGTCTGTGCCCACAGTGAATTGACCTGGCTGCTCAACTGCATCACCCCCCTCAACTGGCTGGAAGACATGATCCAGTTTAAGGAAAAGGCGGTAAAGCAGGGGGAAAATGTTAATACTGGCTTGCTGGACTACCCAGTGCTGATGGCGGCAGATATTTTGCTCTACCAGGCTGATAAAGTGCCGGTGGGTGAAGACCAAAAGCAACACCTGGAACTCACCCGCGATATTGCCGCCCGGTTCAATCACCAATTTTGCCCTCGTCAACCAGTTCTGAAGTTGCCAGAGCCGCTGATTCGCTCAGAGGGTGCGCGAGTGATGAGTTTGACGGATGGCACCCGCAAAATGTCGAAGTCTGACCCCTCAGACTTGAGTCGGATCAATTTGTTAGACACACCCGACCAAATACAGTACAAAGTTAAGCGCTGTAAAACAGATGCAGTCCGGGGTTTAACGTTTGACGACCCAGAAAGACCAGAGAGCAACAATTTGTTGACTTTATTAATGCTGCTTTCTGGCAAGACCAAGGCAGAAGTCGCAGCAGAGTGCCAAGATATGGGCTGGGGACAATTTAAGCCCTTGCTGACGGAAACTGCGATCGCAGCCCTGCAACCCATTCAAGCAAAATATCAAGCGCTAATGGATAATAAAGGCTATCTAGAGTCGGTGCTACGCGATGGACGGCAAAAAGCAGAAGCGATCGCCAACGACACTGTCAGTAAAGTAAAATCTGCACTAGGTTATTCTGTACCCCTTTGACGGAGTTAGGTGCTATACCTATAGCCAAAATCTAAACTTAAAAACCCAATGCTTAAGAATATATACCCAACTCACTTGAACTCCTTGCGGACTGCGGTCCAGAGAAATGAGTTTTTAATTACCGCAGAGGTATGCCCGCCTAAAGGGGGCGATCCAACCCAAATGGTGAAAATGGCGGAAACACTCAGGGGGCGGGTGCACGCGGTTAATATTACCGATGGCAGTCGGGCGGTGCTACGGATGTGTCCATTGGCAGCTTCTGTAATTCTTTTACAACAAGGGATAGAGCCAATTTGTCAGATAGCCTGTCGCGATCGCAACCGTATTGGTCTGCAAGCTGACCTCATGGGTGCTCATGCGCTTGGCATCCGCAATATCCTAGCCCTGACCGGCGACCCAGTCAAAGCCGGTGATCATGGCGATGCTAAGGGCGTATTTGACCTGGAATCGGTACGGCTGCTGCGAATTCTCCACAAACTGAACCACGGTGTTGACTGCAATGACAAACCGCTGACTGATGGAGCCACGGACTTATTTGCTGGTGCGGCGATCGATCCGCAACTAGCCAGCTGGTCAGGGTTGCAGAGCCGGTTTGAACGCAAACTAGAAGCTGGGGCACAGTTTTTTCAAAGCCAGCTGATCACTGATTTTGAAAGGCTGGAAAAGTTTATGGACAAAATTGCAGCTGGCACGGGCAAGCCAATTTTGGCTGGGATTTTCCTGCTCAAATCAGCTAAAAACGCCCAGTTTATCAATCGGTGCGTTCCGGGTGTAAATATCCCTCAGCACATTATCGACCGGCTAGAACAAGCTTCAGACCCCCTCCAGGAAGGTATGAAGATTGCAGCTGAGCAAGTCCAGGTGGCTCGTCAACTCTGTCAAGGCGTCCACATGATGGCGGTGAAGCGAGAAGACTTGATTGCTCAAATTTTGGATCTGGCTGAAATTCCACCGCTGAGCCACCTGGTGTCAGAAGTAACATTTAGTAGTGCTATGGCGCAATATTCTGGACATCCTGTTACTTCTTGAGTTTTAACTGCTCGTCAAGGGGGCGCGATATCGAGACTTCAGCAGTCTTCCCCAGATCAAATTATAGGGGTGTACCAGCGGTGTGGGGTGACCATCTTTGCAGACTGGGTGTCCTGAGTTTACCCATTGGAAGATGCTACCTTCAAGATTGTATACGCCGGAGAATCCTGAGTGTCCAAGCCGGGAGGCAACTCTGGCACTCCGATAGCCGACCGAGCAGTAGACAACGATGGGCGTGTCCTTTGAAACCCCTGCTACCGCCGCCAGGTTAGAACAGTTAGGATCGATGCGCTCGGCATCCTTGAGATGGCTGAGTGCATACTCAGCCTCGCTCCGGGCATCAAGCACCATAGGCTGCGGCCTTACCGGATCTTTGAGCCACTGTGCCAACTCCTCAAGAGTGATCCACTCGACAGTGGGAAAAATCCGGGTGGTGAGGCGCTTGATGAGGCTAAAAGTGGGCGCTCGCCAGGTAAAATCTTTTGTATTTATAATTACTAACTGCTTTAACACTAATCCCCTTCTTTAGTTAGAAGTAGGGTGAAATACTAGCACTTAACTTTGTTTATGGGTCAGACCAAATTCTAGAGCAGTGAATTCTCAAAAAGATATACCATGCCAGAAGAACAATCGCAACAACCAGCACAGCATCAGGAGCAACAACCAGGCCGAGTCCAATTGGGGGTTGCGAAGGAGTTTTTCTATTAACCACTACTTTGCTACGGTTGCCCCTGGTCTAGAGCCGATTGCCGCTCAGGAACTAGAACGTTTAGGAGCACACGAAGTCCGTCCTGAGTTTACTGGGGTGAATTTTGTTGGAGATAAAGCAATGCTGTACCTGGTGAACCTCTGGGCTAGGACAATTTTCAGGGTGCTAGTACCCATCCGTGAATTTTCCTGTCCTAATTCCGACATGCTATACCGGGAGGTTCAAAAAATATCCTGGGATGACTACCTACAGCCGCACAACACTCTGGCGGTGAACAGCACAGGAGGCAATCAAAAACTTAACCACACCCACTTCACGGCTCTGCAGGTTAAAAACGCAATCGTAGACCAACAGCGCCTCAAATCAGGCCAGAGGTCTAGCGTTGATGTCAAAAATCCAGATGTGCTGATCAATGTCCACATCCATCAAGACCGTTGCATTTTAAGTCTAGACAGTTCAGGAACAAGCCTCCACCGGCGAGGGTATCGGCCAGCTGTGGGGAGAGCCCCGCTGAAGGAGACTCTAGCCGCAGCCCTGCTCGACATGGCAGAATGGGATTCAAGTCTTCCCTTTTTGGACCCTCTATGTGGCTCTGGAACCCTGCCCCTAGAGGCCGGTTTAAAATCCTTGAAGATTGCGCCCGGTTTATTTCGCCAAAGGTTTGGCTTTTTTAGCTGGCCCGATTTTGACGAACATCTATGGCAGGAGTTGCTCAACCAAGCCCAAACTAGCCAAATCCCCAGCCTCAAGGCACCGATTTCTGGCAGCGATCGCGACCCTAATGTACTGACCCAAGCCCGCACCAATGCCCAACTATGTGGCATTGAAGATCAGATAAAGTTTACCCAAACCGAGTTATCCCAGCTTGAAGCTCCAGCAGACTGCGGGGTTCTAATTTGTAATCCCCCCTACGGAGAGCGTCTTGGAGATCCGAAAGAACTGGGTACGCTTTACAAAACTCTTGGCGATATCTTTAAACAACGATTCAAAGGTTGGACTGCCTTTATTCTGACCGGGAACAAAGAGTTGGCTAAAAGGGTGGGACTCAGACCATCTCGTCGCCTTCCCGTCTATAACGGCTCCTTAGCGTGTACGTTACTCAAGTACGAACTGTATTGACGTGTGAAAACTAAATTTTAACAAAAAATTGACTATACAGGATTTGAGCGAATCATTTTTAATCAGACCTGTTTTCGGAATCCACTCAGATAAAAGCAGCAATCAAGTCCACGTTAACTCTTTAAAGAAGGGCTATGCAAGCATGTTCAAGCAAGTAGAAGATGACAGCGTGGAAAAGGTTCCTCTACCTATTGAGGAAATCCAAGAGGATAAAGCATTATCAGAAACGGTAGTTCTTCCCAACCTGCCTCAAAAAATTTCTAAGCGGGAGATTCGGTCAAGTCTCAAGGCATTAACTGTCGATGGGGTCTTCGCTGCGCCTTTTTACAATACTATCGGCGGTGCCTTAGTAAGTAATTTCTTGCTGGATCTGGGTGCCGGTCCAGTTGAAATTGGTACGATCGCCTCTATTCCTCTGCTGACGGATCTGCTCCAGCCGGTGGGAGCCTATCTGGCAGACCGAACTACCAGCCGCAACTGGTATTCCATTTGCATTTTCGTCCCGGCGCGGTTGCTGTGGCTAATTCTCGTGCCAGCTATTGGGTTGGTCACCTCATCTCAAATCGCTCCGCACCGACTGGTGGAGTTGACATTGGCAATGAGCTGGGTGACTAATACCATGGAAGCTTTAGGCCGTGCTTCCTGGGTGAGCTGGATGGCTGCACTAGTACCTCAGCGGTTGCGGGGGCGCTATTTTGGTCTTCGCAATAGTATTATCAGCTTGACGAATCTCATTGCTGTGCCGCTGCTGGGTCTAGCCGTATCGGCGTGGCCGGGTGGAACGCTCCAAGGCTACCGTGTACTCTTGGTTCTAGGAGTTGCGTGTGGGCTAATCAGTCAGAGCTGTCAGTTCTGGATGGCGGATGTGAACCCGCGACTTGTACAAGCTGCGGGTTCAGATCCAGCTCAACCGGAGAGTAGAGGGAGAAATCTTAGCTTCTTCAAGGACACCAATTTTTTGAAGTTCGTGCTTTACTTTGGTCTCTGGAGCTTTGCCGTTAACGTCAGCGCTCCCTTCTTTAACCTCTACATGCTGGATAACCTGGATATAAATATCAGCATCGTAACTATCTATGGCAGCTTAGCAGCTGGTGCTAACTTGCTGATGCAGGTTATTTGGGGCAAACTGGCTGACCGGATTGGGAATCGCCCGCTGCTGGTAATAGTAGGAGCCTTGGTGGCGGTGTTAAATCTATTCTGGCTAGGAACTGGAAATAATCAAATTTCCCTTTGGCTCTGGTTACCCCTGTTGCACGTACTGGGTGGTGGGATCGGGGCGGCCATTGACCTGTGCAACAATAATCTTCTGATGAGAGTGGCACCGCTGCGTAATCAGTCCAGTTACTTCGCGATCGCGGCTGCGGTTTTTGGTGTCAGTGGGGCAGCGGGAATCATTTCTGGTGGCTTTCTCGCGACTCTGAGTAGTACTGGTGGCTTGACGGGGCTGTTTGCTCTCTCAGCCGTTCTAAGGCTTGCTACCATCCTGCCCTTGGTTTTTGTGCAGGAGCAAGGCTCTGTGTCTCTGAATAAAGTGATTGGAGTCGTGTTCCCATTTAGGCGGCAAAGAGCTTTGATTCAAGCAGAACAAATCAGTGTTCCAGGATTAATACCAGTAGAGAAGGAGGGTTCAGGTGCAAGCGAATCGCCTGAGTCTTGAGAGCGTTCTGTTGTCATGCAGCGGCTAGAAGAATTAGCGATTGTGGAAAGCTTTCTACTGGAAAATATTCATGCTGAGCCGAGAATTCATAGCTATAAAAAACAGCATCTTTTATCAAATTAATATCAAATTAATTGCTATGAAGGCGGTTGATTGATAATAAAATGATTGCTTGATATAAGCGACGAAAGATTTGGCTTTGTCCGGTAATAAAGTGTTGTGAATCCTGGTTTTTACCTTGACAGCAGTGGTTCTAATAGGCAATAGTGTGAACAAGTCGCGAGGTAATTTATGACCCGATTTCGATTTTGGGCGCTGGCCCCAAACCGTTTTATAACTGTTGCTAAAAAAGTATTAGGACTACCAACCCTGTTACTGTTGTGTCTAGTACTGTTCGGCTGGTCATTACCCGCACAAGCAGCTAGCCGCATCAGTCCACGAATGCAAGAGCAAGTTTTGCAGATTATTCGTGAACACCCGGAAGTAATTATGGAGTCTGTCCTGACATACCAGCAGCAACAACGACAGCAGCAACAGCAGGCACAGCAGTCATTTTTGCAGGAATTTAATGCCAATCCACAGGGAGTGATTGGTGCGTCTCCCACTACCGGGGCACCTGAGTCGAAGATTGTGCTTTTAGAGTTCTCGGACTTTGAATGTCCTTACTGTGCCGAGGCTCATAAGACACTCAAGCAGTTGATAGCCAATCATCAGGGTGAAGTCAAGTTAGTGTTTAAGTATGTCCCCTTGACTCAGATTCATCCTCAAGCTATGCCAGCTGCCAAAGCTGCTTGGGCTGCAGGGCAGCAAGGCAAATTTTGGGAGTACCATGATGCCCTGTTTACCCAGCAAAACAAATTGGGTGAGGAGTTGTATGTTGCTACTGCTCAAACCCTGAATCTGAATTTAGAGCAGTTTAACCAAGATCGCAACGGGAATGCTGCCATTGCTGCGATTGCACAGGATATTCAAATGGCACAGATGTTAGGGATTACTGGTACTCCTTTCTTTGTGATGAAAGGGGAGACATTTGTTGGTGCTTTGCCGCTTGCCGACATTGAAAGCAAACTGGCGAGTGTCAGCAAGTTATGAATTTAATTCTATAGTCGCTCAGAATCATTGCTGAGCTTGACCTTGTCTAGGTCGATATCTAAACACAAAAATATTCCCGCCTCTCCTTCAGGGGGCGGGAATATTTCATTCTGGGATTAAGTTCCGCTTCGAAAACGTCTCTTGCGCCTTCTGGCGATCGCTTTACGCTTACGTTTTTCAATCGGAGTCTCAAAGTGACGCTGGCGCTTTATATCTGGAAAAATCCCAGCTTTGGAGACTTGACGCTTAAAACGACGCAGCGCTGACTCAATCCCTTCATTTTCACCTACAACCACTTGGGTCATCCTGTCTCCTCCTAAATTTGCATCAATGGGTGGGCGATTGTCATTACCCACGTAAATCGACAAGTGAGACTGGAGAGGACAAAAAGTCAGGGGCCTTCGGTTCTGAAGCTAGGCAAATAGTAAAATTAAACTACGCCTCAACCAAGCAAATCGAGGCCGGAAACAGCGTGTCCTACAGTATAAATCTAGTTTAAGTAGCATACAACTGAATGCTCTTAACAAGAACTTCACCTGCTTGACTAAAGTGAATACCTTAGCCGCAATTAGTAGCGTCGAGAGTATCCCCGATCATTGTTTCCCCCCCAGTTACCACCAGACCGACTTCTTTCCTCGCGCGGCTTAGCTTTATTAACTTTGAGTGCCCTCCCCATCCACTCAGCGCCATCAAGAGCCTCAATTGCAGCCGTTTCTGCCGCTTCGGTTTCCATTTCCACGAAACCAAAGCCACGCATACGACCTGTTTCACGGTCAGTAGGTAGCTGAACCCGCTTCACGGCTCCATATTCAGCAAAAACGTTGCTGAGGTCTTCTTGTGTGACTTCGTAGGATAGGTTGCCTACATAAATGGACATCAAGTCTCTCCAGAATCAAATGATGTAGAGATTTCTATCCGGAGAGGCGCCTGTAGGGAAAAAATACAAACACTACCGCCGAATTTACTTCTCACTGGATACTTTAACACAGGATCTGTTTAAGAACAGCAAAATTCTACCCGTCGATATTAACATGTTGTTAACGGAGTGAGCACGATCGCGCTTCGCACCTGTAGACATTAGAGTAGCTCGCCTCCACAGGCTCAGTCAACTCCACCTCGTTCAAGATGAATACGCAAACAACTAAGCAACTGCCCATTCCGCCTCACTTTGAACCCCAAAAAGTGGGCGAAGTTTGGCGCGTGCTTTACCAGCAACGGGCTTTTGAAGCCAGCGCCTGGGCAAAAAAGCATAATATCCGCCCAGCGGCTGAGGACAAAACCCGGATCTGCTTGCTGTTAATTGATGTCCAGAACACATTCTGCATTCCAGAATTTGAACTATTTGTGGGCGGAAGGTCCGGCATAGGTGCAGTGGATGACAATGTGCGGTTATGTGAGTTTATCTACCGTAATCTAGGGGTAATTAGCGCGATCATACCCACTCTAGATACGCACACGGCGATGCAAATTTTCCATCCCGTGTTCTGGCTTAATGCAGCTGGGGAACATCCGATTCCAGGTGCCACCACTATCACCCCGGCAGACGTTGACCAAGGTGTTTGGAAAGTTAACCCAGCTGTTGCTTACAGTATTACTGGGGGCGACTACCCATCACTACAAAATCACGCCCTACACTATGTTAAGCAGTTGAGTCACTACGGCAAGTATCCTCTGACTGTGTGGCCTTACCATGGCATGCTAGGCGGTATCGGTCATGCCCTAGTTTCAGCTGTGGAGGAAGCGGTATTTTTCCACTGCCTTGCCCGTAATAGCCAGACTCAGTTTGAAATTAAAGGCAACAACCCCTTAACCGAAAACTATTCCGTCCTGCGCCCTGAAGTATTAGCAGGTGCCTTAGGATGCCCCATTGCCCAGAAAAACACGCGATTGATTAAACAGCTGCTGGAATTTGACGCCGTACTAATTGCCGGTGAAGCCAAGAGTCACTGTGTTGCCTGGACAGTTGACGATCTATTAACAGAGATTGAGCTGGTAAATCCCAGCCTTGCCCATAAGGTCTATCTCCTAGAGGATTGCACCTCCTCGGTAGTCGTTCCCGGTGTAGTAGACTACACAGAGCAAGCTAATGATGCATTCCAGCGATTTGCAGCCGCAGGAATGCATCTAGTCAAATCAACCCAGCCCCTCGATAGCTACCCATAAAAAAGGGGTTAACCCCCAATTGATGGTTAACCCGTGGGAACGCGATCCACAATCTACTTCTGCAACACCAACTTGACGTTGGCATTTTGCAAACCGCGCTGCTTTACTTCAGCCAATGTTTTGTTGACTGCATACTTTTGGTTGATGGAGTTGATCAGTTCGGTCTGGTTGTGCTTCTTAGCAACGCCCCAGAGGTCAGCGATCAGGTCGAAAGAGCCGTCGCTGTTGCGTGACCAGCCCAAATCATATTCGCCTTCCAACACTGCAACCAAGTCAGCACGAACACGCTGACCGTTGTAACCACGGACATCGGCTTCCGACTTCACGGAGATACCTAGGTCACGCAGAGAAGCCTTCAGAATTTCGGCATCGGAGATCTTGGTGCGCAGTGTGCTAAAATGAGACATTTGGGTTTCCTCCTAATGGGAAATTGAGATAAACGACAACGGTTTGGTTTAGGTGAACCCGCGTTACTTTTCGGCTACGATAGCTGACGCGGCGTTTAGTCAACTGCTAGCTTTCTTCAGCTAGCCTTTCCCCCTGTGGTAGCAGGAGAAAGCTTTTAAAACTCCATTCGCTGATATTCAGCAACGGAGGCTGCAGCTGGTCTAGCGCGCTGCCTGGCCCATTCTCTCAAGGCCGTTACTTGCTCTGTCATTGTCCGGGACAGAGGCAGCGTCGCTTTAATTGCCGCAATAATATCTAATTGGGTGAACTCTCGATCCTGAGCAAATGCCTCGTACATGGCTGCAATCAGTGCCTGCTCAATTTCTGCTCCAGAAAAGCCGTCTGCGACCTTAGCTAGTTGATCAAGATCAAAGCGAGCAACATCCCGTTTGCGCTTGAGGAGGTGGATGTTGAATATATCTTTGCGCTCTTCTGCAGTGGGCAGATCAACAAAGAAAAGTTCATCAAAACGCCCTTTTCTCAGAAATTCCCCTGGTAAGCGTTCAACCCGGTTGGCAGTTGCCATCACAAATACCGGAGAAGTTTTCTCTTGCATCCAGGTGAGGAAAGAACCGAAGATCCGGCTGGATGTGCCTCCATCCGAATCAGCCGAACCAGTAGTACCGGCAAAGGCTTTATCGAGTTCATCAATGAATAAAATAGCTGGGGAAATCGATTCAGCCGTTTTCAGGGCGTTACGCAGGTTGGCTTCAGAGCGTCCCACCATGGAACCGTCGTAAACCCGCCCCATATCAAGCCTCAGAAGCGGCAAACCCCAGAGCCTTGAAGTAGTTTTGGCAATCAATGACTTTCCACAACCGGGCACTCCTAAGATCAACATGCCCTTGGGTTGAGGCAAACCATACTCTCTCGCCCTTTCTGTAAAAGCGTTGGAGCGTTGCTTTAACCACCGTTTTAGCTCTTCTAAGCCACCCACAGAATCTATGGTTTCATCTTCCTCGATGTATTCCAAAATGCCGTTGCGCCGGATCAGTTGCTTTTTCTCCGAAAGAACTATGTCTACTTCGGTTTCTGTCAGGCGACCAGTAGTGACTTGAGCCTTGCGATAAACTTTCTCCGCTTCATCCCGAGTTAAACCCAATGCTGCTTTCAGTAGCTTCTCTCGCGCTTCTGTAGTCAGCCTGCGACCACGGTTTTGGTCTAGCTGCTTAGACAAAACCTGATTTAGTTCCGTCATGTCTGGTAGGGCGAAGTCTAAAACGACGACTTCCTTCTCCAGTTCGATTGGAACCTGCTGCATTGGCGACATCAGGATGATTGCTTTTTGCGTGCCTTTGAAACCAGCGATCGCATCTCGTAACCACCTGGTCGTTGCTGGCGAATCAATAAATGGATGTAGGTCTTTGAAAATAAAAATACTTGGTTCTTTCTGTCTGATTACCCACTCTATCGCCGCCTCTGGAGACACTGTATTGTGCTGGGTAACATTACGGGGTTGACCATACTCAACAATGCCGTGGGTTACTGTCCATAAAAATATGCGGCGTTGAGGCTTCAAATGGGCGATTGTCGCAATTGTCTGCTCAGCCCGTTCTTCCTCGGAAGTTACAAGGTAGATTAGAGGGTATTGAGCTTGAATCAGAATACTTAGCTCTTCTTTCATGGCCATCAACCTACTTTGAACCGAATAGAAAAACTGGAGACATTGCTTGCCAATACTCTTATGAATGATGAATTAATTTATCCAGCACCCTTCATCCCTAGCAGGGAACCAACTGTTCCTTTCCATCTGGCTCTGATTTCGCCTCCTGCTCAACGGGAAGATTCTCTTGAGCTATTACACCCGGTTGCCTGCTCAGTGTAACCATTTCTCCATCTCGCAGTACTACCGAAGTCGCACACTCTGGACAGTCATAAACTCGATGAGTTTGGCCATGGGCTGCTTCGACATCTTCAACCACTTCTGGGTTTTCCAGGTAGAAAACGATGGCTCTTTCGGCTAGTTCTGACATGGGCTCTGAGTCTATTGCTGCTCGAATCTTGAGTTGACGATGCAGTTCTGGCGACAGATACAACGTAACTTTTTGCTTAGCTTGCATATCACTGTTTCAGTCGTTCTACCCGGGTATGTTTATTACCATATCGACTCTTCTCCAAGCTGTCAAGCCATTAAAACGCTTTGACAGCAATATCGTTACATTACTTTACGTTATTCTCCATATCCCCCCCTTATGGTGGTTGAGAAGGGTCACAAACCTGATAAATTGAGCGAATATTAGCAAGTAAGAACTGGTTAAGATGAAAGTCCTGGTTATTGGTGGCGATGGCTATTGCGGTTGGGCAACCGCACTTTACCTTTCAAATCGAGGTTATGAAGTTGGCATCCTAGATAGCTTGGTACGGCGGCACTGGGATCTAGAGCTGGGTGTGGAAACGCTTACCCCGATTGCATCAATCCAGCAACGCCTTCAGCGCTGGCAGGATCTGAGCGGTAAAGCCATCGACCTGTTCATTGGCGATATTACTAACTACGAGTTCTTAAGTAAGACACTGCAAAAGTTTGAACCAGAGGCGATCGTTCATTTTGGGGAGCAGCGATCGGCTCCTTTTTCAATGATTGACCGGGAACACGCAATTCTAACCCAGGTGAATAACGTAGTTGGCACACTGAATCTGCTATATGCCATGCGGGAAGATTTCCCAGACTGCCACTTGGTAAAGCTGGGAACAATGGGTGAATACGGCACACCCAACATAGATATTGAAGAAGGCTACATCACGATAGAACACAACGGGCGCAAGGATACCCTGCCGTACCCCAAGCAACCAGGCTCGATGTACCATTTAAGTAAAGTCCACGATAGCCACAATGTCCACTTTGCGTGCAGAATTTGGGGCTTACGTGCCACAGACTTAAATCAGGGTGTCGTTTACGGGGTGCTGACGGAAGAAACAGGGATGGACGAGCTGTTAATTAACAGGCTTGACTACGATGGGGTGTTTGGGACGGCGCTGAACCGATTCTGTATTCAAGCAGCGATCGCACATCCTCTAACCTTGTACGGCAAGGGGGGTCAGACGCGGGGATTTTTAGATATTCGGGATACAGTGCGGTGCGTGGAACTAGCGATCGCTAATCCAGCTGATGCTGGGAAGTTCCGGGTCTTCAACCAGTTCACCGAACAATTCAGCGTCGGCGATTTGGCGTTGATAGTCAAAAAAGCCGCTAATGCGATCGGACTGAATGTAGAGATCGAGCACCTGGATAACCCCAGGGTGGAGCAGGAACAACACTATTACAACGCCAAGAACACAAATCTGCTTGAGTTAGGTTTGCAGCCGCACTATCTTTCTGATTCGCTGCTCGATTCCTTGCTCAACTTTGCGATCAAGTACCAGTACCGCGTTGATAAACACCAAATTTTGCCTAAAGTGTCTTGGCGGCGATAGGTTTTATAGCATCAAAGTTTAAGCTCAAGTTATGCGAATTGCCCTTTTCACCGAAACCTTTTTGCCCAAGGTTGACGGCATTGTGACGCGGCTGCGCCACACGATTGAACATTTGCAACGCACCGGCGACCAAGTGCTGATTTTTGCCCCCGATGGGGGGATAACAGAGTACAAGGGGGCGAAAGTGTACGGGGTATGTGGCTTTCCATTGCCACTTTATCCAGAGTTGAAACTTGCACTGCCCAGACCCGAAATTGGTCAAGCTCTGGAAGAGTTTCAGCCAGACATCATTCATGTGGTCAATCCAGCGGTTTTGGGATTGGCTGGGCTGTTTTATGGCAAAGTGATGCAGATTCCAATTGTCGCGTCCTACCACACCCATTTGCCCCAGTATTTACACCACTACGGGTTAGGGATGTTGGAAGGGCTGCTATGGGAATTGCTCAAGGTGGGTCATAATCAGGCTGAGCTGAATCTGTGTACCTCGACAGCAATGGTGCAGGAATTGAGCGCCCACGGCATTGAACGGGTGGATTTGTGGCAGCGGGGGGTGGATACAGAACTGTTTCATCCAGACTTAGCTAGTGGGGAGATGCGATCGCATCTCTCCCAAAATCATCCTGAAAGCCCGTTACTACTCTACGTGGGTCGTCTTTCAGCAGAAAAAGAAATTGAGCGGATCAAACCACTGCTAGATGCGATCCCATCTGCCCGCCTTGCTTTGGTGGGAGATGGCCCTCACCGCCCAGCACTGGAAAAACACTTTGCTGGAACACCAACGTATTTCGTGGGGTATCTCACTGGTGGAGAATTAGCCTCTGCCTTTGCCTCAGCTGATGCGTTTATCTTTCCGTCACGAACCGAGACATTGGGATTAGTGCTACTAGAAGCGATGGCAGCTGGGTGTCCTGTTGTGGCATCTCGTTCTGGAGGGATTACCGATATTGTGACCGATGGGGTGAACGGTTATCTGTTTGACCCATCAGATGATCGGGGTGCTCTAGCAGCGACTCAACGCCTATTAGAGCAGCGAGAAGAAAGAGAAGTTATCCGCCAAAACGCCCGCCAAGAAGCAGAACGCTGGGGATGGGCAGCTGGCACACGCCAACTGCAAAACTACTATATAGGGCTCAGCCGTCAGCGCAAAGGGCTGAGTTTGATTAGCTAATAGCTACAGTCTAGAGAGGGAATTATTAGTTGAACAACCATGTCCAAGAAGACCCTCGGCCTCGACAATCAGCTCTACGACTACCTCTTATCTGCTTCCTTACGGGAGCCAGAAATCCTTCGGCAACTGCGGCAAGAAACTGCACATCATCCGAGGGCAACAATGCAGATTGCACCGGAACAGGGCCAGTTCATGGCGCTGCTCATCCAGCTTATAGGAGCAACGAAAACGCTGGAAATTGGTGTGTTTACAGGCTACAGCTCCCTTTGTGTAGCCCTTACCCTTCCCCCCACCGGCAAGATTGTCGCTTGTGATGTGAGTGAGGAATTCACCGCGATCGCTCGCCGCTATTGGCAAACAGCTGGGGTGGCAGACAAGATTGATTTGCGATTGGCACCGGCGCTGGAGACATTAGATCAGCTATTAGCATCTGGGCAGGCAGAGACATTTGATTTTGCCTTCATCGATGCCGATAAGGAAAACTACGATCGCTACTATGAGCGATCGCTCCAACTAGTACGTCCCGGTGGCTTGATTGCGATTGACAACGTATTGTGGTCCGGAGAAGTTGCCGATCCCCAAGTGCACGACAACAACACCCTCGCTATCCGGGCTTTAAACGACAAGTTGCACCACGACGAACGAGTGACTTTGAGCCTTGTGCCGATTGCTGATGGACTAACTTTGGCGCTCAAGCGGTAAGCGAGATGCGATTAACCAGATCTAAGAGCGATCAATTTTCGCCTCTAGTACCGCTAGGGGAGACTCGCAGTAGAGGGAGGATACCTGTGCTTCTAGCTTGTCGCAGGACTGTCGCACGAGCCGTAAGCCTTCATCTCTAGAGATCTGTGCGGTGGCAGGTGCAAACTCCTGCCGGATCTCTGCTTCTGTAGTCTGGTAGTCACCCAGGGAGGATCTCAGTTTGGCGAGGTAGTTTGAGCCTTCGCCACCGTCTTCTACCACAAATTCCAGAATTGAATCCAGGTAAGCTCTGACCTCAGGACTCTTGACTCCCTCGGTGACGGCAGCATAAAGTAGGTCTCCATCGAGATACTTGAAGTCCGGCACAAAGAGATTATTTCCACTGACTTCAAAGGTACGGACTCCATCAGCTGGCCGCACTGTCAAATTCTCGCGTCTGACGCGATCCGCCGCATTGTAGACTAGAGTAGCGATCGCTAGGATAATCTCAGGGTAGTTACTGTCTGTTCCTCGCATCTCCACCGTTCCAATCTGGTTGAGCCGAACCCGGTTCCAGGCAGCTTTTAACAGATTGCCTCCTGCCTCTTGGAAGAGGTGGGGCTCTACTCCTGCTTTGTCCATCGCTTCAAGCCAGGCATAGTAGCGGGCGAATTGTAGCTCGACCAATTCCTCCACGCTGGCGGCGTAGGGCTGGAGACCACCGACAGACTGTAGATGGGTGTAGACCCCCTCCCAGCCGAAGGTATCACTGCCTCGATAATAAAATGTGTGAGCCGCCACGTTCATCCCCCGTCCTTCATAAAACGGGCAGGCGCGAGAGAGAGCTATCAGCGCTTGGTCTAGGGCTGTAGCCAAATTGTAGATATTCAGCAGTTCCTCTCGCGCTTCAACTGAAGCGTCGTATGATACACCCACATGTGGGTCAATCGTCCCCTCCGGCAGATCCAGATGCAGGTGCGTGCCGGTGCATCTCCCAGCATGCAGGAACCTGTCGTACCCGACAGTACGAACCTGAACATTATACCACAGCTTGTTACGAATAACCGGCATGACATGCAAAGGATAGGTAGAAAGTGGATAGAGCCTCAGACTCAGCTCTCGCCCCACCTGCAGAGCCAGTTTCAGATTAGTCAAATACTCTCTTGCCAGTTCTGTAACAGAGTAAGCCGGAGGGGTATTGATTTCGACCATGTTTTTCACCCATTCCGGCGCGAAGTACTTCGGAGTGCGACCTTGAACTTCTGCCACTTGCTGGCAACGCTGCAGGAATTCATCTGCCCGATTTGAAAGCACACCCTCCTCATCCACCAAGAAGAACTCTTGTTCAAGACCTATGCGACGGTCCTCTACAGTCATGCCCCAATCCTCTATAACGCTGGGTCTCAGCCAGTTTAGACTATCGTACTAAGTAATTGACAGCGGGAAAAGAAGCACTGAAAACTTTCTTAGGTGCGATCGCTATGACCACAAAAAATTTTCTAACTTTAGAAGAATTCTGGGCACTACCAGAAGGCGAAACAAACTACGAATTAGTGGATGGAAAAGCGATACCCAAGGTGTCACCAAAGTATTTTCAATCAAGCCTGCAAACAGCTTTACTACAACTGATTGGTGCATGGTGCAAAGGTAAAGGGCGAATCCGTCCAGAGTGGTCAGTAACTCTCCAACGCCACGGTGTACCATGGGTGCCTGCACCTGATTTAACATATATTTCCTATGAGCGCCTACCTAAGACCTGGCGGCACAATCAAGCTTGCCCCGTACCATGTGACTTGGCAATTGAGATTATCTCTCCAGATCAGACACTAGGAGAGTTTGAGGATAAGACTGAGGACTACTTTGGAGCTGGGGTGTCGCGGGTTTGGGTTATTGAGCCAAAGGTTATGATCATTAGAGTCTTCTCCCCAGATGGAAAAGTCACTCTCTACAAGGACGATATGCCCATTGTAGATACGCTGCTCCCTGGTTTGGAACTGACGACGAGGCAGATTTTTGAGGAAGCGGAACTTATTTAGCTATCCTACTAGATGCCGTGACATCCTCTCCACCCTGCCGGAGTACCGGCTCTTGATGGGGCTTCCCAATCTCACGATTAGGCATTCGGAGGTTACTTCCCTTACGGGTCTTTCGCCACTTATCTAGCACAGCCTCATGACTTATGCCCCGACAGACCGACTGCAACAGGCCGTTTCCTTTGGGCAGAGTAGAAAGCGTACTTATCGTACAAATAGCCAAAAAGACTATGTACAACCGACCAAATTCGTTTTACGCACCGATGGTTTCATGCTTAGAGCAATCCTTCTCGGTGCAACGCCCTACGAATTGTCATGGTTCAGAAGCACTTCTCAAGCAATGGATGTCCCAGACAATTTCACTGTTTTTGACTTCCGCTACTGAATCCTACCTTTCACTCACAATTGACGGGTAGCTAACACCATACAGGTTGTATCATTTTTCTTGGCCAGCACCTACCTGTTTTGTCAGTATACTAGTCAGCTATTTTGTCAGCAAATTGATGAGACATTTATCGCCCAGTAGATCCGGTTCGCTATCCATCCCCACCCTGCTAAGAGCGAGGGTGGGGAATTCCGCGATTGAAGGTTAACCCGGAGCAGTGGGGCGGATAAGTATCTCGCTCACATCAACATCGGTCGGCGTACAATAGTCTAAACTCCAGTACACAGGAGGCAGAGCCTCTAGAATTGTGTTCCCAGGCAGAGCCTAGAAACCAGGGTTTTTAGGAGTGCTGGCTAGATGCATTTGCCCTGCAACAGAAGCTTTCACCAGTTCTGCTTCCTCAAAAATCTGCTTTGTAGTAAGTGCCAAACCAGGCAGCAAGGCATCCACAATTGGCATATCTTGGTGATAAAGAATGACTTTACCATCTGGGAAAAAAACTCTGATACTCATAGCTTCAGGGTCAACAACCCAAACTCGTGATACTCCAGCAGCAAGATAGTCTTCAGCCTTATTCTCAAACTCTCTTAGAGTCTGACCTGGGGAGATAATCTCGATTGCCAAATCGCAGGGTACGGGGCAAGCTTCATTACGCTTCCGGCTTTTGGGCAATCGTTCATAAGAAACGTAGGTAACATCAGGAGTCGGCACCCAAGGTACGCCGTTGCGCTGCAAAGCTACTGCCCATTCTGGATAAACTCTGCCTTTGCCTCGCCTCCAATCAAAAATTAGTCGATACAAAGCCCCTTGCAAAGCTGAGCGAAACTCTTTGGGTGACATTTTTGGTATGGCTTGTCCGTCTACTAATTCATAGGCAGTCTCTCCTTCTGGTAGCGCCCAGAATTCTGTCTTCGGTGAGAAAAGTTTTTGCGGTCATAGCGATCGCACCTCAGTGTGATTGTTCGTCGTTGCTAAGGTAAAGTCCCCTCCGCTTACTAGACTACCACTAGGAGTTGCCACACAATCCTTTTGAATCCTCAAGTCATTATAATTACTATTTATTGCTTTTTATGACTTTATCTGACCGACAAAGCTGAATATATAGCTTAACGTCTCTCAATTAGGAAACTTCAAACTCACTTTGAGGCACTTGTATGGCTACTCAACACAATGCAGCTAGTCAGAGTAATAGTCACCGCCCTTCTCCCTTCTTATCCGAGTCATTCAGTGATGCTGCTAGGGTGCCTCAGCAGATTAGTCAATCACTACAGCCAGAGGCAAAAACTAGTCGTGTTACTTTTTGGCAGCGGTGGCGTCAAGGGTGGCACGATTTCAACTTTCGCACGGCATGGATCAAAAGCAGGTAACACTTTGAGAACAGCCGTTGGGGAAAGGCGA
>CAXUIG010000018.1:0-44381 GCA_964250845.1 uncultured bacterium
AAAATTCCTTTCTACCATGTTTTTGACCCCGAGATAATATTTCGGACAAGTCTATAGCACAAGATATCAAAGTTGAGATTATCGAGCTAGAGGTAATGCCAGAACACGTTCATATGCTGATTGAAGTAGATCCGCAGTTTGGCATCCACCGTGCAGTGAAACGGTTCAAGGGTGCAACATCTCGGTACCTGCGCTTGGAGTTACCGGAATTAAAAACGCGATTACCATCTCTATGGACTAATTCTTACTTCGTTTCAACGGCGGGCGGAGCGCCACTGGAAGTTATCAAACAATATATTCAGCTCCAAAAAGAAGTTTGACGGGGAATAAATTCCCCTGCGGCTTACCCCCATAAATAGAATTTAGGGGCTAGAACGCCGCGAAGTATTCGGTCTACTCCTTGGGTGCTGGGGGAAGCTTTGGTTCTATTGCAAAGCTGAAAAGTTGCCAATCTCTATTGACTTTTCAGTCCCAGAGCCAGGAATTATACATTATCTTACAAAAATTTACATGATTTGCTCAAAGGTCACAAAGACATCTTCTCTCTTACCTGAAAACTGGCAAACAGGGGTTTGCATAATTTTCTGCCCTTGTCCTGATAAATAAACAGCAGTGTTGAGCATGGGTAACTAGGCTGCTATGGATGAAATGGAGCTACGTCAACTGGTGACAGAAACTTGTAGACATAAATCTGGCAGTACCGAGCGCCAGCAAGGTTTAACCCAGATAGTTCGGGTGATTGTCAAGTCGGGCAAGCTGTGGAAAGAGAATGCTCCTTACTATGAGGATGCATTGCAACAAACCTGGGTCTATTTCTGCCGAAATCTTTGTGAAGCAACTACGGGTGGCAAGTATGACCCTAATCTGAGCAGTGTAATGACTTGGCTGAATGCATATCTCAAGCGACGGCTACAAGATGGCCGCATAGCACAGGCGTCTCTTGCTCAGACCGCTTCCGGAAAAAAGCTGGAGGCAGATGAACCGATTGACTTTACGGAGACTCTGAAAGCACCTCCTGATATTCCTCCGATTATAGAAACCACAAGGCAGTGGGCCCAGACCGATCCAGATGGCGAATTGCGCCGCATCCACATCCAGGGACATCCAGAGGTGACTTGTCAATTCCTGATCCTGCAACGGTTGCCTCCAGAGACTAGCTGGGCAACAATGTCGGCGAAATACGACCTTTCGGTTTCGACGTTGAGCAGTTTCTATCGGCGACAGTGCATTCCTCGCTTGCGTAAATTTGGCGAATCGCAGGGATATCTGTAAAAAACTTGACAATGTCAAATTCGGTGATGTTATCGACTTGGAGGTGGGCAAACTAATAGAACACATATGGGGAATGTGATATTTTTAAGAGGAGAACAATACTATGGCTAATAGCACAAGTCAGACAAAAGATTTTTCCTTATCGCTACCGATTACCCAAGCGGCACGTAGGATAGCGCAAGAATTTGCCGCTGGGCAACCCACACCTCAAAAGTCAGAGCAAGTTCGGATGAATACGCTAGCTGTGTGTGTGGTAAATGACTACTTGCAGATGATGGCAATTCCCACAGACCTAAGAGCCAACGACAGTTGGAACCCAGTCGTGCGCCTGTGCGTCAACGTTGCCGACCTAGAAGTGACCGGGATAGGTCGCTTAGAATGTCGTCCCTTGAGAGCAGATGAGCAAACCTGCTACATTCCGCCAGAAGTTTGGTCAGAGCGGATTGGCTATGTAGTAGTTCAGTTGGATGAACCGTTCCGAGAAGCAACTGTGCTGGGATTTGCCCAAACGGCAGCTCTTGAGCAATTACCTATCAGTCAATTGCAACCGCTAGAAGCTTTACTCGCTCACTTGAATCAACTGATGCAATCCCCAGCAGTTTCGACATCTGTTGCTGACGGCATAACTCTGGTACACTTGAGCCAATGGCTTCAAAATGTTTTCGACACAGGTTGGCAAACGGTTGAAGCGCTGTTTGGTTCAGCAGAAGCAAGCAATCCTTTCTGTTTTAGAAAGGCTAATAGTTCTATAGAAACTGAGTCTAACCATCTAGAAGCTGGCGTTAGACGGGCTAAGTTGATTGATTTGGGGATTCAACTAGCGGGTCACTCTGTAGCTGTGATCGTTGAACTCAGAGCAGAATCGGCTCAAAAAAGTGGTATTCTCCTACAGGTGCATCCTACTGTGAGTCAAACTTATCTTCCACTATTACTCCAACTGATTGTGCTCGACGAATCCGGAGCAACTTTCCTACAAGCCCAAGCCAGACATGCTGATAATTACATTCAATTGCAGTTTAGTGGAAAACCGGGAGAACGGTTTAGCGTCAAAGTCGCTCTCGGTGATGTCAGCATTACGGAAAATTTTGTGATCTGATTGAATCAACGCGCTTTCTGGAAAACAGTCGTGGGTAAGTTAGTTGTCTTGAAGCTAGGGGATGGAAACTTCGAGCAGGGCTTTCCTGTCACGTTGCAGATTGGAGAGGATGGCGATCGCCCCTCGACGGAAATCACCGGCAAGCTACCAAAAGCCCCAGAGATTCCCCAACACTACAGCTACTGGCAATCAGCTTATCGCAGTTTGGGATGGCGTCAAAGGCTAGAAGCACCAATTGTACAAGTGACAAATGTTTCCATCATGGAGGACTGCTACAAAGCAGCCCAAGTCTTGCGCACTAGGCTAAATACCTGGCTCAACTCTGAGTCATTTCGCTCAATCAGAGAGAAATTACTAGAAAAATTAATGCCATCCGACGAAGTGCGGGTGCTGATTCAAACTGAAGACATTCAACTGCAGCGATTGCCGTGGCATCTGTGTGAATTGTTCGAGCGCTACACCAAAGCTGAATTTGCCTTGAGTGCTCCAGCCTATGAACGTGTAAAACAAGCATCGGCTCCTAAAGCTGATGTCAGAATCTTAGCTATTCTAGGTAATAGTGTTGGAATTGATACTCAGGCTGATCTGGCATTGCTAAAGCAGTTACCCGATGCAGAAATAAGCTTTCTTGTGCAGCCGCAACGCCAAGAGCTAACTGAAAAGCTTTGGGGGCATGGCTGGGACATTCTCTTTTTCGCTGGGCATAGTTCGTCTCAAGCCATTCCGGGGCTCCAGGCTGGGAACGAGGCTGAAACTAGTCGGATTTATATCAATCAAACTGATAGCTTAACGATTGGCGATTTAAAATATGCCCTACAAACAGCTGTTGAAAACGGCTTAAAGCTAGCGATTTTTAACTCTTGTGATGGATTGGGATTGGCACGAGAATTCGCTAGTTTGCACATTCCGCAAATCGTTGTCATGCGCGAACCCGTGCCGGACCTAGTGGCACAAAAATTTTTAAAATATTTTCTCAAGGCATTTGCTGATGGTAAGTCCTTATATCTAGCAGTGCGGGAAGCACGGGAAAGGCTACAAGGCATGGAGGATCAATTTCCTTGTGCTACCTGGTTACCGATGATTTGCCAAAATCCTGCCGAAGTGCCGCCGACTTGGCGCTCTTTGCGCGGTGTCTTTGAATGCGATCGCCCAATCTTGCCCCGCCCGCTCAGCCTCCGCCAACTACTCCTTACAAGTGTAGTGATAACATTATTGGTAATGGGAGTGCGCCATCTGGGAATTTTTCAGCCACTAGAGCTACAGGCTTTCGACCAGAGTCTGCGGCTCCGACCAGAGGAAAACCCTGATCCCCGCCTCCTAGTGGTCACCGTCACCGAAGCGGATATTCAAGCCCAGAAGCAGAGGCAAGGGGGGTCGCTATCGGACGGGGCACTCGCTCAGCTCTTAAATAAACTTGGACAGTTTAAACCGCGAGTCATCGGCTTGGATATATATCACGATTTGCCGGTAATTTCAATCCCTAATAGGGATTTGTACAGAACAAATGCCCCCACCATAGATAGAGTAACACATCAGCCCAGGGAAGATGGATCTCACTCACGAAACAACTATAAGGATTTAGCAACTCGTTTACACAGCAATGAACAGATCATTGCCGTGTGCAGAAGCAGTGAACCTGAGAACAACAATCCTGGCGTTAAACCCCCTCCTGAAATTCCACCAGAGCGCCTGGGTTTTAGTGATGTTGTAGTTGATCCCGACCGCATTGTCCGTCGCCATCTATTAGCTCTAACCCCAAACCCTGCATCTGCTTGTACTGCCTCCTATGCCTTCAGTTTCCAGCTAGCAGTCCGTTACCTAGAGGCAAAGGGCATCTTACTCAAATTCACCCCAGAAGGTTATTTGCAGCTTGGTTCCATTGTCTTTAAGCCCTTGTCAGCCCATACTGGCGGCTACCAAAATATAGATGCGAGGGGTCATCAAGTGCTGCTCAATTACCGCTCCACTCAGAACATTGCCCCACAAGTCACTCTCACACAAGTCCTGAATGGTCAGCTCAACCCCAATTCAGTAAAAGATCGCATCGTCCTCATTGGCACAACCGCCGAAAGTTTTAATGATTACTTATCCACACCTTACCAGGAAATGCCAGGGGTGCTGATTCAGGCGCAGATGGTGAGTCAGATCCTCAGTGCGGTTCTGAATCAGCGACCACTGTTATGGGTCTTTTCGTGGTGGGGTGAAGCCCTCTGGATCTGGGGCTGGTCCCTGGTGGGAGGTATACTCGCCTGGCGACTCCGGGCACTACACCTGGGACTGACGGTCACAGCCGCACTCGGAACCTTATACGGGCTTTGCTTTGGCCTCTTGACACAGGGCTGTTGGGTGCCCCTAGTGCCATCAGCGTTGGCCTTGGCGGCTACAAGTGGTACTGTGGTGGCATGCAGCGCGTCCCAGGCTCAGCGAACAACTGCAAAACCTAAGTGCTCCAATCCTATGTGATTATGACTAGTAGCATCGACCGTACTAGGAAATATTACAGAATCCGGAAAGCTTAGACTCGACAGAGTAGGTATTGAGCGTACTCCTGCAAAATAGTGAGATGCACCTTATTATGACTTGGACGAAGCTGCCTCTCCAGGATATGACACTTGCCTTCGCTGCCACTATGGTACTCGTTGGCTTGATCAGCGGCCCCACACAAGTACAGGCACAGCCAGCTATTCCAGTAGTTTCAACAACCAAAGAACCAACAAGCCGTTTCGTCCTACCACCACCGCCAGACCGAGGGGCACCTGGTCAACGCAAAGGAGCCGCAAGTCGCGGTGGTGCGTGCCCTTGTGTGGAAAAGTCTCTCACTGCCCTAGTGCCTGTCACTAAAACTTGGCGTCAGAGTCAAGGCGGAACCTCAGGTATGACCCCCTCGGAATCTGTCTGGAGCTTAACAGTCGCTGAGCATCCAACCTTCTGGTTTTATGTTCCTTATTCGCCCAAATCCTTACGCTCTATAGAGTTTGTGCTGCAAGATCAAAAGGATAATGACATCTACCGGACTCTCGTCACGCTACCTGAAATGCCAGGTGTTGTCCAATTGCGCCTTCCGTCTACGTCAACACGGCTAGAAATTGGCAAAATGTATCACTGGTTCTTCAAAGTTAAAATTGCTTGCGCTCCACCAAATCAACTTGGTGTCGAAGATTACGTTGAAGGCTGGGTGCAGCGGGTTACACTGAGCCCTACCCTTACAAGGCAGCTAGAAGCAGCGACACCACAGCAGCGTATCGATCTATATGCTGCCAATGGCATTTGGCACGAGGCTCTGACAACTCTTGCCGAACTCCGCATGGTTAATCCAGAGGATACAATACTTAAGGCTGATTGGAATGATTTGTTGCAGTCCACTGGCTTAGCAGACATTGCCTCAAAGCCGATTGTGCATTGCTGCAGCAATCAAAACTGAGTAGCGAGGGGGTGGACACGGGCAGTAAATCTGGCGGATTTGAGCGCCTCAACAGCTGTTTGGCAGTCCTGCACCCAGAATTGGCGACCGAAACGGACAAGTTGACGGTGATTGGGAGTTGTGACAAAGGCGATTACTGGCACCTTGTTTTTTTCTTTCTCCCCAGAGTATTCTTGCAAAATCGTTTTCAGGTGCTCCTGCTCTTGAATGTCACCGGCTTGGTGGGGGGTTAGTTCCACCGTCACTAGCCGTACTGTTTCAATCGGCTCGGTATCTTCAACAATCAGCTGGGTTTGCTCGTCTTTGCGGTCTACTTTGCCCCAAATAATTAAGCGAGCATCGGCAATGAGTAATGAGTTCAGACGTTCGTATGGTTTGGGAAAGACCACGGCTTCGGCTTGGCCAGTCAAGTCTTCAATTTGCAAAATCGCCATGCGTTCGCCCTTTTTGGTCGTCACCCCTTTGACGCTGCTCAGGATCACAACCGCGCTAACGAGCGCCTTCTCCCGCTGTTCGCTAAGCTGCGAAAGGTTTATTGGAGCCAGAATTTGCGCTGATTGTCGTAGTGACTTGAGCGGATGGTCAGAAACATAAAAGCCCAACAGTTCTTTTTCCAATCGCAACTTTTCCTGCGGCGGGAAATCAGCCACTTGGCTCGCTCTGGGGGCAGATTCAAACGCCTTCAAAGCAGCCTTACTAGAAGCTCCGCCTAGCAGATCAAATAGATTGCCCTGACCAGTTTCTCGGTCTTTGGCGCGGGATTGCCCCCAATCCAGCACTAAGGGTAGGTCGTGCATTAATTGGTTACGGTTAGTTTCGATAGTATCAAAGGCTCCGCAATGGACCAAGGCTTCGAGGGCGCGGCGGTTGACGGCGCGAAGATCAACGCGATCGCACAAATCAGCCAACGATTGGAACACTCCCCCCTGATTCCGAGCCGACAAAATCCACGCGATCGCCCCTTGTCCTACATTGCGCACCGCCGACAGTCCAAACAAAATCTTGTCTTGCGACGGCGTAAAATCTACTCCAGAGCGATTAATATCCGGTGGCTCTATCTGAATATTCATACTCATACAGGTGGAAAGATATCTCTGCACCTTATCCTGGTCGCCACTGTTAGCCGTTAGCAGCGCCGCCATATATTCAACTGGATAATTTGCTTTTAAGTAAGCAGTTTGATAAGTTACATAAGCATAAGCAGTTGAATGGGATTTATTAAAGCAATTAGAAGCTACTAGTCCATTTGCCAATATAAAATTATGGTCACGCTCAACTCCGATATCATATACAGGTTGAGTCCCTAATGATTTACGGCTGACTATTTTAACCACGTCTGTAGTTCCCTATAATTTTCTCAATCTTATTCTTTTTGCGTTGCACTCTGCCGCCTCTTGTTCCAGGGCAACAGATGGAATGGTAGGAGGGTTGATGCTTTCTGAAGCTATGACGCTATTAGGCAACCTCTCTGGAGCTGCCCTCCCTCAATAACATATTGTGCATCCTTTTTTCTGGGGATTACCCTGAATTCAAATCCCTTTTCAAAAATCTCATCAATTGGTAGCATCTGTCCATCATTAGTCATAAATTTATGATCTTTCGTTGCTCGGATAACTGAGCCGTCTTCTAAGCAATATTCAAAAACTTCTTGCTGTCCCCGATTATGCCACTGGGCTATTGGTTGCGTGTATACATAACCATTACTATCAACACTGTAAACTGTGCATTCAATTTTTTCTTCAACGATTTTACCAATAGGCATTGCTCCATATTCAACAGTTAGGATCTCAGTATCATAACTTAAGCAATACTCCGCAAACTTCATCATTTGCTCGAATAGTTCTTCAGCTACTTGCTTTCTAACCCCATTTTTTGCTGCTCCGTCAACGAAAGTTTGTCGATGCTTTTGCATTTCAGAGACTTTCTTTTTGCCCATTGAGCGCCGGAGTAAATCAGCCTGTCCTAGAGAATATCCAGCCAAATATTGAGCCATTTTCATGATTTGTTCTTGATAGACTAGCACCGCATAAGTCTCATTCAAAATCGGCTCTAACAAAGGGTGAATATACTCCAATTCTTCTCGACCATGCTTGCGGTTAATAAACTTGGGAATCAAACCTGCATCCAATGGTCCCGGTCGATAGAGCGCCAAAATTGAAGAGATATCTTCTATGCTGGAGGGTTTCAGATCACGCACTATCTGACGCATGCCGGAAGACTCTAGCTGAAAAATGCCTTCTAACTCACCATCTTCTAAAACTTTATAGGTTTTCTCGACCTCTTGAGGCATTTTTTTAACCTCGCCCTTGGCTAATATTTTCTGGGTTCTTCTTTCTTCAAGTGGCAGCTTATCCGGATCGAGGTCGATATTTCGGTGTTGCTTAATCAAATCAACCGTTTTCTGGATAATGTCCAGGTTCTTCAACCCTAGAAAATCCATTTTCAACAATCCCAGTGATTCCAGGTCTTCCATAAAATACTGGGTAATAACCGAGCCGTCGTTATTCTTTTGCAGCGGCACAATTTCATCAAGTGGTTCAGATGAAATCACCACCCCAGCTGCATGAACACCAAAGGTTTTATTTGTCCCTTCAATTCGCAACGCCATGTCAACCCAGTGGCGAACATTAGGTTCATTTTCGTATTTTGCTTTAAACTCTGGTTCTGGTGTTTGTTCTGAAATCATCACCGAAAGTTTGGTTGGCTTGCCCCGCACAACTGGAATTAACTTCGCCATGCGGTCAGCATCCCCATAAGGAATATTTAACACTCTGGCAACATCTTTCAAAACAGCCTTGGAAGTCAGACGGTTAAAGGTGATAATCTGGGCGACTCGGTCTTCCCCGTACTTCCGGGTTACATAATCAATAACTTCATCCCGTTTTTCAATGCAGAAATCCGTATCAATATCAGGCATAGATTTCCGCTCTGGGTTCAAAAACCGCTCAAATAGCAGTCCATGATGCACAGGGTCAATGTTGGTAATTCTTAGAGCATAAGCGACGAGAGAACCAGCTGCTGAACCCCGACCAGGCCCTACTGGAATGCGATTGTCTCTGGCATATTTGATGTAGTCCCACACAACTAAAAAATAGGTGGAAAAGCCCATCTGCTGGATCATTTTCAGCTCATAATCCAGCCTTTCTTTGTAAGTCGGCTCGACTTCTGCGGACGATTTGCGATTGAACCGTTCTAACAATCCTGCCCAGGTCACTTCCTCCAAGTAAGTATCAGCGGTGTGACTAGGCGGGATGGGGTAGTTTGGAATGCGAGGCTCACCCATAATATTGTAAGGCTCGACTTTCTGGGCGACTTCTACGGTGGCTGCGATCGCTTCAGTAATCACATCATCCGGCAAATGATCTCGAAACAGCTGCCCCATCTCCTCAGCTGACTTGAGATATTCGGTGCCGCTGTAGCGCATTCGATTGTCTTCAGAAATCAGCTTGCCGGTTTGAATGCACAGCAGAGCGTCATGTGCGTCAACGTCGTAGCAAGAAATAAAATGCGAATCATTTGTAGCGATAATTTTAATATTTAGCTCATTAGCAATTTTGACGATTTCAACATTAACAATGCGGTCTTCTGGGGAACCGTGGTCTTGAATTTCTAAGTAGTAGTCATTACCAAATATATCTTTATACCACTGGGCGACTTTACGAGCAGCGTCTGCTCTGCCCCGGAGAATTGCTTGGGGTACTTCCCCACCTAAACAGGCACTGGTGACGATTAGACCTTCGTGGTATTCGGCGAGTAGTTCTTTGTTGATGCAAGGACGAGAAAAGATCCCTTTGCCTTGAACGCCTTTGAGGTGGGAAAGAGTTGTCAGCTTGACTAAGTTTTTGTAGCCTTTTGTATTTTTGGCTAAAACGACTTGATGATATCTGGGACGGCGCTCTTTCTTTTCGATATCGCCGTTAATTACATACATTTCGTTGCCGATGATCGGCTTGATATTTTTGCTGCGGCAGATTTTGATTAGCTCGATCGCGCCGTACATAACACCGTGATCGGTGAGGGCGATCGCTTTCATCCCCAACTCAATAGCTCGATCCACCAGCGCTGGCAGCTGGCTGGCACCATCGAGCAGACTGTAATCACTGTGAATATGCAGACCAACGAAAGTCATAAGCGTTTCTAAGCAGGGGCGAACAAGGCTTGAAACCATACTACCAAATTTCAGCCTCAACATTTAGTGTCTCTTATAGCCCTTAACACCATATATAGCGTTAAGCCATCACCATACCGGAAAGTATATCCTCGGGTGGGTATCCAGATTAACGCTCACAACACCTTCAGCTTGAGAATCATCGCTTTGTCCGTTACGTTCAGTCTGATCGTGTTGTTGAGGGTACTGGCGGTGGACGAAGACATGTTGCCAGAGTCATCCAGAGAGTAAAGGGTGGCGCTGCTGATAGGTGTGTTTAGCGTTACTGTAGTTGGCATCACTGGTGGTATGATTTCGCGCACCGAGGGGCTGCTGATGTCACCATTAGAGATTTCATGCCATAGCACCAGATAAAACGTGCCGTCCCGCTTTTGCAGCAGCAGGTTATGCACATCTTGTGTTAAATTATACCCTGCTGGCGGGGTGACAGTGAGCGTGTAATCCAACGAGGCGGGCGTGAAGTTGGAACCGGGATCATTAAGTAGGCTGATCAGGTTCTGCAAAGCTGTGTAGGTTGGCTTCGGGGTGAGGTCATTGTGCAGCAGACCGAAGTTGGCTTCAGGATTGCTCGGGTCGTTTGCCTCATCGACGAATTCGTACGAGAAGGTGCGGACGATGCCGAGGCGGAAGTACTCCAGGAACAGTCGAGGCATATATTTGCCTTGCATCCGCTTGGAGATGCCGTAGCTGGCTGTGCTAGTGTTGTACCCGGTTTCTGTCGCGACCATCGGCTTGGAGCCAAACGGCAACCCATAGACGTTGAAAGCATAGGGATGTTCGTCAATGTTGATAGAGGGAAAGTTGCCTTTCCAGTAGTACTGGTTGATGGTGTCGTAGCTGAAGGGGTTGTTGAACGGGTTGCCGCAGTCAGGGTAGGGGTGGAAGTTACCTGCGTCAACATAGCCGCTCAAGTCACCTAGAGGTGATTTGTTGTCGTAACTGTAGGTCCCTCCCAGCGATGGGCCAATTACCTTAACACCCGCTGTGGCCGGATCGTTCTTCAACGCTGTCCAGGTGTCTTTTGTAACGCTGCGCACGTAGGCAAGCCAGTACAAAGAAGAGGAAGGGTTGTTGTTGACCTTGGCGGTGTCGCCCGGATGCCAATAGTAATTGTTGTAGTTGAGGTCAATCTCGTTGAGGACTTCCACCGAGTCAATCACATTGGTACCGACTTTCTTGACAAAGTCAATGACATTGTAGCCAGGTTTATTGGCCGCTAAAGGGTTAACCCAGTAGGTCGAGTTGGGTCTGACCGCTGAGACCGGACTCTCTATATAGTTAGTCTTGATGCCAACGGCGGCCAGATCTTTCATTCTCGCAATAACGTCGTCACTGCTGCCGCTGTCGCGGATGTGGCGGACGCCCAGAGCTAGAAGTTTTTGCTTGATAGTGTTATGGGTTGAGTATGGAGTTTTGCTATATCCCAAGTGCGTGTTCACTCCAATGGAGTCAACAAAGGCATCGGCGCTTTTGGCTAGCACTGGGGCGGCATTAACAGTGGGCGTCAGCCCGGTTTGTGTTGCAAAAATCTCTATAAACCCCATTAGTAGTATTTTAATTGGCAGAGCCCCTAAGTCTATTTTTTTGCTAATTTTTTGCAACACAATCCATAGCAGTTCCATTAATAAAGGTGTCTGTTACACACTGCTCAACTACAACCCCATGCAGTTAATTTTTAATTTTGAACTTTAAACAAATAAATTATTTAATAACAACAATTTGAGCAATCTGTTTAGCTGCTCAGGTATATAAACTCAACTTTTCTAAAAGCTTACTTACCCATAAAAAATTTGACAATCGGTAAAAATCATGGTAAGATCATCAAAAAGTAATCAAAAAGTAACTTGAAACCACAAGGAATGTAGCGCATTGTTTCTAATAAGCGCGATCGCGCTTATGCCATCCGATGATGTCGTACATCTGTTGGTTCAGGGAAGGAATTCTCTGTTGTCACTTACGGCAGGATTGCGGCTTCTCTAAGCTGTTTTTCAATCTCATCACACGCTACAAAAACACCGTTCTCTACCTGAATAAGGCATCCGATTTCTGTTGCTTTTGCTGCATAGCTGGGATTATCTAACAATTCACGCAACTCTTTTGCAGCCCGTGATGCTAAATATTGTTTACGGGGAATCGTGCGCGAAGTTCCCAATCTTTCGACTCGTGCTGCGTTGTCCGGTTGGTCGTGGCTATAGGGCAATCAAGCCAAACCGACGCAGTTTAGCTAGAAATGGAAACGGGGCTAACACGGGGGAGTCATAGGCCGAGAAAAACGAGATCGGTGCCATAGCACTTGATGCCCATCGGATACCTAATTTTTCTGCTACTAATCGAGCGGCAACCACTCCTTCACCAGCAATTAGGAAATCTGCATCTTTTGCGCTCTGCATTAAGTCCGAATACATCTGACGCAAACTCGGACAAACCCATTTTCGGATGATATATTCCGAGCCTGTTTGCAAATCCATTGCCCGCGCCATCTCTTGAGGGTCATCGAGGGCAGTATTGTCGGGACGCATCCGATGAAACTCGAATCCCAATGCTTCAATTTTAGCTTGATATTCTTTGTGCGTTGCAAACACAACATAATGACCGCGCTTGCGTAACTCAAGCGCGATCGCAATTTTGGGATGAAGGTCGCCAAGGCTACCGATTGTGGTTAAAACTATTCGACTCACTATTTTAACTCTCGGTTAGCATCACTCAGATAGCAGAGGTAGATTATAACACAAAAGTAACTTATGTCACATGGCAAATCATATTGCAGGGCAAGCACCGTGGTGATTTAGATAACCTGATTGGTGACGCGATCGCGGATAATAAACACGAGAAGTTAATTTTGGGTAATAACTATGACGGCTCCTTACACCGGAGGATGCCAATGTGGGCAGATTCGCTACGAGATACGGGCTGAGCCTTTAACACTCTATGCTTGTCACTGCTCAGAGTGTCAGAAGCAATCTTCCAGTGCATTCGGCATGTCAATGCCTGTTCCTCGTGATGCAGTTGTTATTCTCCAAGGACAACCAAAAGAATGGAAGCGAATCTCTGAAAGTGGCCGTGAAGTCAGTTGTTGGTTTTGTGGGGAGTGTGGCACGAGATTGTTTCACAATCCTGCTCGTAATCCCAAAATTACCAACGTTAAACCAGGAACACTAGATGATACGAGTTGGTTAAAGCCTGTGGGAAACTTGTGGACTCGAAGTTCTCAAAAGTGGCTCATTTTCAATGAGCAAATGTTAAGCTACGAGGCGCAACCGAGCGATTTTACACAACTGTTTGAGCGATTTCAGGCTGGGCAAGAGTAAATGATGTGGAATCCAGAAGACTATGCTAAGAATTCAGACGCTCAATTGAAGTGGGCGCGGGAATTACGAGAAAAACTTGAGTTACAAGACAATGAATCTGTCTTAGATGTTGGTTGTGGAGATGGGAAAATTACGGCTGATTTTTCAGGTTCTTTACCAATGGTGACATTAGAAGTCAATGCCCTCAAGTCGTAAGCCTAACAACTAGTCGGAGCCGAACGAGTAAAGAGGGTAGATTGAGAACGAGAGCTTATCTGCCTCGGCTCAGCTGCTCCGCTAGCTGGCTGCTCACAAAGCCTTTGCGATCGCTTTTAGAAGCGAGCAGTTTGTCTGAGAAGTCCCAGTAGGGGATCAGTTAAGACCCCCAAAATCCAATAATCAGGTTTTTTCGGTGAGCGATCGCTAACTATCAGGTTTTCCAAGATAATCTAGCTTACCTAGTTCTACTCCACAATGTCTGAGAATGTCATAAGCAGTTGTGACATGAAAATAAACGTTAGGCAGAATAAAGTAAATGAGATATGGCAATCCCTCGAAAACCATGGTGTCTTTACCAAATGGAAGGGTAATCGACTTTTCTTCCGAGCCATCAATTTGATCGGATGTTAATGTTTCTAAGTAAGCGGTGGTTTTCTGAAGACGAGCGATAAATTCAGGAAAAGTAGTTTCATTATCTTCAATCGTGGGGGCTTCTAATCCTGCCAGTCTTGCCGCTCCTCTTCTAGCAATGTCTGAGGCAATTTGGACTTGTCGCCCCAAGGGCAACATATCGGGATACAGTCGGCTATTGATTAGTACAGCAGGATCGATTTTTCTGGCTTCAGCATGGGCAGCACTCTTTTCCAAAATAGCCGCGAGATTATTCAGCGAGCGTTTGAGCGCTGGTACTGAGGCTTGATACATGGAAATCGTCATGGATATTTCTCCTATAATCACGTCGTCAAGAACATTGACTATTGATTGACACAGAGCGGTTTTCAGACTTAGCCGTATCCGATCCTAATCCTACTTTACTCCAGAGCGATCGCACTTTCCTCAGCCGCCTAAGCGAAATGGTCGCGGACCGTCCGTGTTGCCGGACGCATAGCAGAATGATGTCCGATTCCAAATGACGCCACTTGAACGGGGGAAGAGGGGTTCATGGACGAGGTGGCTTGGGCAAGCGACCGTAAGTACAAATGCTACCTCTACCAGACTACCACGGCTGTGTTGCAACACAACCACTGCAAGAGAGCCGGTTTCTTGACCGTAGAGTTACGTAATAAAATAATTAGATTTAAAAAAAAATCAGTAATTTTATGGATGACTAAAAAACATAGCTAAAGTTAAATATTAAAGGTGAATATCAAATGTATTAAAGAGAACATGCTTTTGATGGTTAAGAAGTGGCTGAAAAACAATATAAAAATCACATACTAATTTATAAACGGGAGTACTCCGTAAATGGTCGTTATTTCTAAAAACATGCTCGTTCCTCCTAAAATGGAGCCTGATTTCAAGTTAGAACATTCTCTAAAACAGAAGTATCCCAAGAAGCGTAACCACTATAGTTTTGAGGATTTTTTCCATTTCCAATCCGATACAGGAGTAGTTACTGACTGGAATGAGTGCCGCAATATTTTTACCAGTGAAGACTTCATCATTGGTTTAATAGAGGGCTTAGAAGAAGAAGTGGGTAACACTTCCGGTGTCGTAATGTATAGCATTGGCTACCAGTGGGGTATTAGGGATGCCAAGTTTTTCCAGCAGTGGTTTGAGAAAGATTACGAGAAGAACATTTATGAGGCAAATTTGATGTTCATGCTAGAGGCGTGGTGGTGGCCTTTTATAGCCCAGGGTTGGGGGAACTGGGAAGTGGACATGAGCCAACAGAAGAACGGGTTTACGTTTGTAAGCATCTTTGATTCAGCAGTGGCGCGTACCCTGGGTGATGTAGGTAAACCCGTATGTCATATCTACGCTGGTTTATTTGCCGGTTTCTTTAGCGAGGTGGTTAAAAAACCCTTAAGTTGCATCGAAATTCAGTGCTACTCCATGGGGGAAACCTACTGCAAATTTCTCCTAGGTAGACAAGACCGCATTGATGCAGCAACCTTCTGGCACAAAGAGGGCGCTACAGCACGAGACATTGAAAAGCGACTTCGGAATGGGGAGCGCCTGGGATGAGTAGTCAGACTGACTGGCAGTGTCTATCAGTACAGAAATTTTTTAGCCTATGTAACTGGGGTGGCACCCTGCCTCTTGATCAGACTGACTGGCAGTGCCTATCAGTACAGAAATTTTTTAGCCTATGTAACTGGCAAGGTCAACCGCTAGAGAACCGCAACTGGCACCACACAGACCCGTCTTCGTGCTTAACTCTGCAGGTGAGGGAGTTTTTCCAGTTTATTCCTTGGGAAGGTAGCCCCCAAATAGGCTCCTTACCAAAGGTATCGTCTATTCCAGATCCCACTCCTTCAGTAGAAACGACATTGACAGATCTTTTCGAACTATTTTAGAGCTGAAAACATGCACCCAGAGATTAAGGCTTTACTCTATGAAGCGGAAGAAAATTATCTGAAGCCAGAGGAAATCGAGACTTTTAAGCATTATGCTTCGTCCCTTGCCCAGCGCCTAGAAACTTACGAGTTGCTGCGCGACCAAGAGGTAGCCATCTTCCAACCTATCGCCGATCAACTCCTGAAGACCTTCCCCCAGGAGAAGCAGGAAACTTTAGAGCGATCCTTGAAACATTGGCTATCGGTCTTATGCTACTGCGCCATGGCCATGCTACTGAATAACCAAGAGTTTTTCCGGCGAAGACTTTTGGAATGGCTTACAGACTTGGTGCAAGCTCACCAGACGCAAGCGATTGAGATCACCCTATGCCAGTTGCTGCAGGTTCACCTAAAGGAACTCCTTTCTGACCAACAGTTGGCTCTGGTGCAACCTTTTTTGAACCAAGCTGAAAACACCCTTTTGGGGACAGGTAATTTAGCCCAATTGCAACGATAACGTTACAACTTTCAAGCGGGAGACTGCTGATGATTGCTATTGCCGATTTGCTTAAAACCCAACGCTTACCAGGAAATTACTTTGCCGCCGATGCCTATATAAACGGTGATTTCGAATCAGGCTTGATCGAAAACCGTCGAGGCGATCGCCTTTTGGCTCTGCCAGAAACTCTGATTCAGGCTATTTATGCTGGCCTCGAAAAAGAGACAGGCCAAGCCACCTCTGGGGTACTTTTTAACTGTGGTCGTTGGTGGGGCAAGAACTTCTATGCCCGTTTTGTTGAAGAAGTCAGTGACTACTATGGCAAGCCTCTAGCGGGGATGGAGATGGTGGAGTTTCTCCAGTGCCTGAAACAATGTTGGAAAACCCACGGCTGGGGTACTTTTGACCTCGACCTGAGCTATGACCAACAGGGATTTATAGTTGTGAAAATTTGGAACTCCCCCTTTGCTGCTTTTGCCCCGCGCTTAAACCGACCAGCATGTTTCCTGGAAGCAGGCATACTGAGTGCTTTCTTCAGCCAACTCACCGGGCGAGAACTCCATTGTATGCAAACCACCTGTGAATCATTGGGGGCTGATTGTAACCGCTTTATTTTAGGCTTGCCGCAACGCCTCAAACCTGCAGAAGCCTGGTTAGAGGAACAAGACCATGAAAATATCCTGAACCAACTGTGTAGCTGATGCGGTTGGCGTAGCCGAGAAACTTAAGAAAAGGAGCCCAAAACATGGCCAAGATGGTAAAGCTAGAACCAATTGATCAACACACAGAGGTCAGAACCAATGACAACGTTCTGTCTGCTCTGCTGATAAATGAACTAAATGTTCTTCCAGAGTGTGGCGGTCGAGGGATATGCGCTACCTGCCATGTTTACATCAAAAATGGCATGGAAAGCCTTTCTCCCCTGAACCGCCGAGAGCAGCGGACGCTAGAGGCTGTGCCCCAAGCTCAGCCCAATTCGCGCCTTGCCTGCCAGGCGCGAGTAATCGGTGAGGGTGTTGTGGTTGAGGTACCTTCCGGGATGTATGTTAACGCAATCGAGGATATTGAAGCCCTGATTGGCCGCCGTACAGAGCAAGACATCCTTCATCCCCTTAACGGCAAGGTTTTATTGGAATCCGGTAAGTTGATTACCCGTTCTATGATTAGCCAGCTTCAGGACACTCATTTGCAAGTGGGAAACTATCTTGCTCGTAGCCGAGAAGCTTAAGAAAAGAGACTTTAACTTCTGAGATCAAAATTGATGCTAACACAACTAACCCGCTTAAGTGTAGCAGCGGACGGTCGCTATGCAGTACCAGAGGAACTCCAGTTTCTCAAAGACTATTTTCAGTTCCTAGACCAGCGAGTGAGTGCCTACGAGAAAATTCGAGCTGCCGAAGAACAAATCATTCGTCAAGCAGAAGCAAAAATGCGGAACCTTGAGTCCAATGTATATCGTACTTCTGATCAAGGTCTCGCCGAAAAATGCAGAATGGACATGGTGCGGTTGTTACGGTACACGACAGCTGCATTGTTATTCAACGACTACGATCACCTACGACAAGGGACTTTACTGTGGCACAACACCGTAGCGAAATCTTGTCAGTTTAACCAAATCTCCAAGGCGCTCTCTGAAGTGATGCCAGAGGTGGTTAAGCAGTATCTTACTGCTCAGGAAGCAGCTCTTTTTTGTCGGATTTGGGAACTCAACCGCATCATAGTAGGTTAGTAAATTTCGTAGCAAAGGAATTATCTGGAGGTATTTTGACGCTATGCAAGGACGTTTAAAAGTTAGATCAAATCTAAACAAATACCATTGGCTGGAGATTGTAGAAATCCTGTCATGTCTTGGTTCTATTGGTGGTTCAATTGCATCTGTAGTTTCCCAACAAGTTGCATTTGCTTCTATTCCTCTATCTTTATCCGTGACACTAAATCTGGTGAACCGCAGGCTGCTTTTAGATTCAATCAACCACAGCAATCAAACTACGGTTGCCCAGATCATACAGGAAAACGTCCAAACCCAGGCTAAAGTTGGGACGCTAATCGAGCAGCTAGTAGAGGTACAGCAACTTACTACTGAATTGGGTCAAGATATTAGTGATCTACAGGACGACATCAAGGTTCTATCTAAGGAACAGAAAGAAATTCCGGTTACCCATATCATACAGGAAAATGTCGAAACTCGGTCTAAACTTGGGATTTTAACCGAGCAGATAGCCGAGTTACAGCAACTAACTACTAACTCTGCTCAAGGTACTAGTAATTTACAGGAATACACCCAGAGCCTAAGTAAGGAACAGACAGAAATTGCCAACGCAGTAGGCTATTTGCGAGAGATTGAGACTTACAGCCAGGCTATTCGTATCAATCCGAACTCTGCCAATGCCTACTACAACCGAGGTCTTAGCTACCAGCGCCTAGGAGATCAGGAGGGAGCAATTGGGGATTACACCAACAGTATTCGCATTAATCCCAGCTATGCCGAAGCCTACCACACTCGGGGGCTCGCCCGCGCTGATTTAGGAGATAAGAAGGGAGCAGTTCAGGATTTACGTACAGCTGCAAAATTATTTTTTGATCAAGGGGATATCGCTAAGTACGAAACAGCAAGAGAAGTTAGCAAAAATTTTCACGAACCCAGTTCGCAACCCGAACCTGAAGTGGCTGAAAAAGTAGCATTAGAGTCTTTATTTTCTTGAGCACATTAATTAAGTTACTGTTTTGGAGATTTCGACTACAGAATAAAGCTGCATAAGCAGCCAACAATTTCATCCTAACCCACCAGGAAGAGGAGTTGTTTGAACTTGACTAAGGCTAACTATATGCGACTATATTTTACCTGCTTAAATAACAAGCGAGTTTTAGCGTATAACATGATTGACAAAAAATCTTCCTCAAACCATGGGTAAAAGAGTGGAGTGCTCCAATTACTACATTTTAGGGCTAGTTGGACAAGGACAATTCGGGCGTGTTTTCTGTGCTATTCACCGAGAGACCGGAAGTTTAGTCGCTCTAAAAGAGCTTGAGCGGCAGCGTTTCCCAACTCACAAGTTTTTGCGAGAACTGCGCTTTTTGTTGAGCTTGCAGCATTCCAATATTGTCACCTGCCAGGCTCTAGAACATACCCAGACTGGAAGATATCTGGTAATGGATTATTGCGAGGGAGGCACTTTACGCAATCTGATGCAGTCAGAGGTTCCGTTAAGCTTAGTTCAGGGCTTAAAGTTAATTGGTGATGTCCTGCAGGGTCTTGAGCATGCCCATGGTCGTGGCATTGTTCACTGTGATATTAAACCAGAGAATATCTTGCTGAGCTGGGATACTACAAGTTGGATAGCTCGTATTTCTGACTTTGGGGTTGCCCGGCTTAGTCAAGAAGTTTGCTGTGATCGTCTGGGCGATACAGGCTCACCTGCCTATATGGCTCCAGAAAGGTTCTATGGTAATTATTCACCCTCCTCTGACCTCTACGCGGTTGGAGTTCTGCTATTTGAACTAGTAGTTGGGCATCGACCCTTTTCCGGTTTGCCTGGGGAACTGATGTCAGCTCACCTGAATCAACCAGTCAAGGTTCCAGATACAGTCCCATTCCTGGTGCGATCAACAATTTCGACCGCTCTGCAGAAGTTGCCTGCTCGTCGATTTGCTTCTGCTGCTGAGATGTTGAAGTCAATTCGACTAGCTGCACAAGTAGAGATTGCTGCCCCAAACGATTGTAGCGCGGGGTAGCTCATGCAATACTTTTATGCCCCCTCTCCTCTTCCCACCCTGGCGTTAGCAGTAGTTGAGGTGGCAATAAAAATGCCCTCCTGGGATATTCCAAGAGAGCATCGTGGTGTGAGAAGTGAACTAATGTTCGCTTAACATCAGCGTACTAAGTCAACGTGACAGCAAAGTGACACTCAGATAGTAATGCTGCGATCGCGTTGGTTTCAACACCTCATAAGCTTCGCTTTCTTAGCGCTCACGCTTGGAGGTTGTGGAGGCAACATTGCTCCTATTGCATCGCAATTTACCCTCTGGAGTACGTCGTATATCTAATCCCACCTCCAAACTACATTTGTAGTAATAATAATACATGAGTATTTCTTAAAAAAAAAATAATATTTTCATAGCTTGTTAATTATATATTTTTTACCTTTAAGGTTTAACCTAGACCATGGCTAGGAAATGCAGCCGGAGATTTAATCCCCTCTGCACTTGACTAATAACTTAATTGTGGTATGAATATCATGTTAGCTACCTTTAATCTAAAAGACATTGTTGGTGCTGGTTCCAGCTCCATTTCCACCGCCACCCTGCTCCCTCAAATCAGATGCAAGTATTACGCGTCTATTTTTAGTCTGGTATAGCGGGACTAACCATGATAAATTTAGTAGTTCGAAATATTTAACCCTTACAGAAGAAAATGGAAAAGTTTATCCATCAACTGTGTTTATTATTGGCAGATACTTACAAAACTTACATGCCAGTAAAAAAATGGGAGCGACAGGTTACCTCTACTAGTAGCGTCGAGCACATTTGTCTTAGCTTTTGGTTTGAGGATGAATCTGGATTAGATAAAATCCATATTTATTTTTTTAAAGAGGGTCTGACTGCTGTTCCCTGAATGGTATGAGCCAGAGTTTTTTATGCCCGCAAAAGGAGATAACTGGATTTGTCTTGATTTAGTTCCAAACTTTCCAATAACAGAATTAAAAATCCGTGAGGAATTGCGTCAAGCGCTATATAAAGTTGTTGCTAGCTGGGAGCGCGAGACCTGTTTATACCTAGTGCCTAGTTGACGTAAACAGAGGATAATTGCTCCCGATATTGGTTAATTTGATGGCGAATTTCAGAGGTATTCATAGGTGGATTCATGAAAAAAGTCGAGCCACAGGGCACATAAAACCAGGTAACAGAGGCGAACTCAGTTCATCATTGGTAAACAGTGTTGCAATTAGTCCTAGGGTCGCTCGTTCGCGTCGATAGACTTCAACTTTTAGCAAGCGCCAATCAACAACCCAGTACTCCTGCACACCCCGCAGGGAATATAGCTTTAGTTTCACTTCTCGGTCTCGCCGCTCATTTTCCTCACCAGGGGATAGAACTTCTACAACTAGCTCAGGCGCTCCAGTCAGATGTCCCGCATCATCTAGTACGACTGCTAATAGTTCATTGCTAGCCCAGACTAGATCAGGAATAACGTTATCAGCATCCGTAAAAATAATGCCCGGATTGATGGCGGCTCCTCCCAAACCACTAGACCGCGACCAAGTATTAAGTTCTTGGAAGATTCTGCCACAGGTCTGTTGATGATCCCAGTGTGGCGCTCTGGACATGAATAATTCCCCATCGATAATTTCGTAGCGCGTCCCATTATCTGGCAGAAGATTCAGATCGGCAATAGTCCAACGTACCGTTTCAGTTGTCATCTTGCTCATACAGGGACTCGTCCTAGATGGTTCTAACATTCTAGAATAGGCACTAGGATTAAAGCTGTCTAGTCTACCGCGAGTGCGACCTTAATCATCAAGAACAATCGGCAATCAACGCCCTGTTAGCTGTGCTTGTCTTGTTCGCACTTGGTCTACGAACTTTTGAACTGCCTGGAGATATTGGGAACCTGCGACTTCTGCCACGTCATTATGCCCTGCCTCCGGCACCAGAACCAGCTGTTTCGGTTCCGGCGCGGCGGCAAACAGTTGCTGGCTCATCAGATCTGGAACCATATGATCAGCACTGCCGTGGATGAACAAGACTGGAAGACGCAGCGATCGCACCCCCTAGAGAATGTCCATACAGAAAAATCTGGCTAGGCTTAATCTGTCGCTCCTTCACTAAGTAATCCCAGGCAGCTGCTGCATCTTGGTAAACCCGTGCTTCAGTCGGAAAGCCACCCTGACTACGACCATAACCCCGATAGTCGATCAGCAGTACCGAAAAACCTAACTGATGCAACCGATAAGCATGGGCAACATTGGAGCCTATATTTATGCCGTTGCCGTGAAGATACAATAGCACCATTGCATCTGGTTGAGCAGCACTTATCCACCAACCATGCATTCGTTCCACCGTACTCTTCCCACTTGGAACCTTTCAACCGACTACCAGCAATCACTCCAAAGTACACGTAGATATTCCCATAACTATCTGCCGTGCCACATCGCCTTGTATCAGCAATCCCATTTCCAGGTGCTTAGATAATCCAGGACCCGTTAAATTTGCACTGCCGACATAGGCCGACCGCCCATCAGCTACACAGAATTTTGCATGCGAACCAAGGCGCTGCTCGTCTGTAAAATTAGCTTTCGGTTGAAATAACCGCAATATTCCCTGAGCTTCTTGCCGCAGCCAAGCCACGTCAAGTGTTTGCAGGCTTTGTCCAGTACTGACCACATCGACGTTGACACCGCGTCTTAGGGCAGCTCTTAGGGCATCCGCCAATGTTCCACTTGAGAGACCATACCCCGATTGTATGAAAGGCGCTGCAATTACGACATACTTTTTTGCTTGAGCAAGCAGTTGAGTCAATACGCCTAGCGTCATTCGGCAACGCATCCGATGAGCCAAGGCAGCACCGTAAGGCTCAGGTACAGTAATGACCAGTTGAACGCCAGCTTTTTGGGCAAACGGAACGAATTTCAGCATATCTGCCGAAATTTCCAGAAAGTAAGGCTTCAATCCCGCCACATGCCATCGTTCGCGGGCAAATTCCGCAGCATGTTTGAGCAGTAGTTGTCCCAAGCCTAAACCGCGAAACTCAGGATAGAGTACGCAACGCGCAATCCGGGCGATTATGTGGATGTAGCAACGCCCAGTTTCCTTATCCCATACTTCCCATGAGATATTGTTAGCTTGAAACGGAGCGTTCAAGATAGCACTGCGCGCCTTATTCATGTAAAAAGAACTAGTGAGTTCAATGTAACCAATAACCTTAGGGTAAATAGGGTGAAAGTTGCGTATAATTATTGGTGCTGTCCGACCGTAGAGCGTACGACTCCGGTAGTGAAATTGGGTCAGTGCTTGATAGGCGGCTAACTCTTCCGGTTCGGTGATTTCCTTAATTAAGAACTCCAGGTCTAGGCCACCCACCCGTAGTTGCTCACGCGCCGCGTAGGAAGGGAAAATTTGGGCTTGACCATTCTTACAAAGAACCCAGGCACTATCCTCAGTGAGTTCTACACGGTCACGCTTTGGTAGAAATCAATTTTCCTGCCAGCTAAGTTATGGAATTTATAATTGCAGTTGCAGAAAAAACAGTTAAATTCATCTGATCTTCTCTCTCTATTATCCACCGCCAAATTACTTCTTTTATAAAGATTTATAGTCAGCTTATGAAGATTTTTATAATTCAACGGCATGAAGCAGTTGGGAGAGAGAGTGGCAAGACTAATCATATTAAGCGGCTTGCCTTATGCTGCAAAGACCAACTGTTGGGACACATGTGGGATTTCTACTAGCCGTAGGTAGCTTATGCAATGCCCAAGAGAGTGCGCGCTCGTGCAACAGCGGTTAGAGTCTGGGGATGGTCAGGATATTGCTTGATACCAGCCGCAGAAAGTTTGCGCGCCAATCAACAACCCAGTACTCCTGCACTCCCCGCAGGAAATAGAGCTTGAGTTTTACTTCTCGATCTCGCAGCTGATTCTCCTCACCAAGTGATAGCACCTCTACAACTAGCTCAGGCGCTCCAGTCAGATGTCCGGCATCATCTAGTAGGACTGCTAATCGTTCATTGCTAGCCCAGACTAGATCAGGAATAACGTTATCAGCATCCGTAAAACTAATACCCGGATTGATAGCGGCTCCTCCCAAACCACTAGACCGCGACCAAGTATTAAATTTTTGGAAGATTCCGCCACAAATCTGTTGATGAGCCCAGTGTAGCGCTCTTGTCATAAAAGCTTATGCTAAGCTTAAGAGTAGCGCTTTAGCAGTCAGTGCAACGACAATCCAGCTTAAGGGAATGGCACTAAGATAAGCCATGCAACAAAACTATAAACAAAACGTACCCGAAACTTCTGCGCGAACAGCGATTGACTCTGAGGTCATTGCTCGCTCAGACCTAGCTGCAAGCCTTATATGGATTGACCCAGAGAGAATGGGCGGTATCCCTTGTTTTGTAGGAACTCGTGTCCCCATTCAGACCTTATGGGATCATTTAGAGAACGGGGATAGCCTTTATGTGTTTCTTAATGATTTTGAAGGTGTTACCCACGAGCAAGCTGTAGCAGTATTGCATTTTGCCCTGGAGCGTCTTCTTGATAAGTTACCGACACCTTGAAAATCTTGCTCGATCACTGCGTTCCTAAACGGTTAAAGCAATTGCTTCGGGATCATGAGGTAAAGACAACGCAGCAAATGGGATGGGCAGCCTTCAAGAACGGAGAGCCTCTTACCGCTGCTCAGGCTGAATTTGATGTTTTTCTAACCGTCGATCAAAACATTCAGCATCAACAGAACCTTAAAGACCGCCCAGTAGCGATAATTGTACTGACAGCGCGCAACAGTCGGCTTGAGACTTTATCGCTCCTTATCCCAGAAGTGACAGCAATCTTGCCGAACGTGCGCCCAGGAGAGTTGATTATCATTGAATCCCTAGAGAACAATCGGCAATCAACGCCCTGTTAGCTGTGCTTGTCTTGTTCGCACTTGCTCTACGAACTTTTGAACTGCCTGGAGATATTGGGAACCTGCGACTTCTGCCACGTCATTATGCCCTGCCTCCGGCACCAGAACCAGCTGTTTCGGTTCCGGCGCGGCGGCAAACAGTTGCTGGCTCATCAGATCTGGAACCATATGATCAGCACTGCCGTGGATGAACAAGACTGGAAGACGCAGCGATCGCACTTTACTAATAGAGTCAAACCGCTGATTCAAAATTAAATCAACTGGAAACATCCAAAACCGCCCCTGTTGAGCCACCATCTCCCGGATTGAGGTAAATGAGCTTTCCACGATTAATCCGGCAGCATCTGGGTGTTGCACAGCTAAATCGATCGCGATCGCACCCCCTAGAGAATGTCCATACAGAAAAATCTGGCTAGGCTTAATCTGTCGCTCCTTCACTAAGTAATCCCAGGCAGCTGCTGCATCTTGGTAAACCCGTGCTTCAGTCGGAAAGCCACCCTGACTACGACCATAACCCCGATAGTCGATCAGCAGTACCGAAAAACCTAACTGATGCAACCGATAAGCATGGGCAACATTGGAGCCTATATTTATGCCGTTGCCGTGAAGATACAATAGCACCATTGCATCTGGTTGAGCAGCACTTATCCACCAACCATGCATTCGTTCCACCGTCCTCTTCCCAGTTGGAACCGGCAACCACACCTCTTGGTAGCCCAAATGAAAAAAATCCGGTGTTACTTGAATTACAGGGGATGGAAAGAATATGAAATGCGTCTGCTCAAGAAAAAGATATAGACAGGCAGACAAGTAGGCGATCGCTAACAGCGCCCCAAGCCCCAGTAGCAACTTCAACCACAGTTGTAGTCCAATTGATGGCAACATCACTTCAACTCAGGTACTCGCAGATGCCAGGGAGTAGATTGCTCATAAGCATAGGCAACCTGAAACAGCTGATCTTCTCGCAACACATTACCAATCAACTGCAACCCAATCGGTAAGCCCTGATGATCAAATCCACACGGTAAACTCAACCCCGGTAAACCAGCCAGATTAACTGTAATCGTCATCAAGTCAGTTAAATACATACTGATTGGATCAGCTGTTTTTTCCCCAGCCTTAAACGCGGTAGTTGGAACAGTGGGAGACACTAAGACATCAACCTGCTCAAACGCTCTTTCAAAGTCTTGCTTAATCAGGGTGCGGACTTTTTGGGCTTTGAGATAGTAAGCATCGTAGTACCCAGCTGACAGGGTATAGGTGCCTACCATAATCCGGCGTTTGACTTCTGCACCGAAGCCGGTGGCACGGGTATCAGTGTACATTGATAGCAGATTTTCTGCATCTGGGGCACGCCAGCCATACTTAACGCCGTCGTAGCGAGCCAGGTTTGCAGAAGCTTCTGAGGGAGCGATGATGTAATACGCGGGCAAGCCGTAGCGGAATCGGGGGCAGGAAATTTCTTTAATTTCGGCTCCTAAGTTCTTTAGTTGCTCAATTGCTTTGGTAACAGCCTGTTCAACAACTCCGTCTAAACCCTCACCAAAAGTTTCTTTAATCACTCCGATTCTCAGCTTACTGATGTCGGGTTTGAGAAATTGGCTGTAGTCTGGAATGTCTTCTTTAAGACTGGTTGAATCTTTGGGATCATAACCTGCGATCGCACCGAGTAAAATCGCTGCATCTTCTACTGTGCGCCCAAATGGGCCAATTTGATCCAAAGATGAAGCAAAGGCAACTAAACCAAACCGGGAAACTAGCCCATAAGTTGGTTTTAGCCCCACCACGCCGCAAAAAGAGGCAGGTAGACGGATCGAGCCGCCAGTATCAGATCCAATTGCAACAGCGCACTCTCCTGACGCCACAGCTGCCGCCGAGCCACCAGAGGAACCCCCTGGCACCCGCTCCAAATCCCAAGGATTAGCAGTGACTTGATAAGCTGAGTTCTCGGTGGAACTGCCCATAGCGAACTCATCCAGATTTGTTTTGCCTACCATCACCGTCCCAGCCTGAGCTAGTTTTTGCGTCACGGTTGATTCATAAGGCGGCACAAAATTCTCCAACATCCGTGAGGCGCAAGTTGTGGGAATCCCTTTTGTACACATATTGTCTTTGATCCCAATCGGAATCCCAGCCAGCAGCCCAATTTCTTCCCCAGCTGCGATTTTTGCATCCACTGCCCGTGCCTGTGACAATGCTTGATCCGTCGTCACACACAAGAAGCTGTGCAACTTTGGCTCCAACGCCTGAATGCGGTTTAAGGCTTCTTGAGTAATTTCAACAGCAGAGCGTTCTTTGCTAACCAGCTGGTGGTGCAATTCGCGGATGGATGCCATGCAGCGACCCCTTTTTGACTCACAGTCCAGACTTTATTATAGTGAGCGATCATACCCAGTCTGGCTCAAGGATCACCAACTCGAGGGAACATACAGAGTTGAGGTATTTGTGCCGCTGTTTTTGTGGCATACTGGTGGTTCGGCAGTGGTTAAAGCCGAAACAGTGTAAGAAGTACCGTTGATTGTGAGCTGGGATGTTAAAGGCCGGGTATTTGAAGGCCGAATCTGAGCAAAGGCGCAACCATTGACAGTGGCATTAAAGGTGTTGGGCAAGTTGTTGAAAAACACATTGTAGGATTGCCCTACTGTGTATCCAATTAAGGTAATTTTGCCATTTGACGTCTTAAAGTTGCTGCTGGTAGCGGGAGTAAATGCGTTACCAGTACATTTTGATTTAGTGGAAGTCGTTGCAATCTTAGTTAAGTCAATATTTTTACCATTGATGGTGACACTATTGCCTAGACTGGGGATCGTAGCACTAGGGCTTAAATTAAGCTGACCACAGCGACCAGCCCGCAGCGTCCTTTTGTATGGCTGTCCTATTAGCCCGACTTTCAACCGACTGCCAGCAATCACTCCAGAGTGGACGTAGACATTCCCATAACTATCCTTGAAAACTGCTGGCGGGGGATCAGCATCGGCTGGAAGACTTGTTACGATCGCACCTAAGCTGATAACTGACAGCGTCCTTACTGTTATTATTGCTCTACTCTCTCTTTTGCCTAGCATTAGGTGCTTTTAGTCATAAATATTACCTCCATGTTACGTATATTTTCGGCCACCTGCAAGAATTGAGCGTATGATTGGTAAAACATCACATTCAGCAGCACAGCTTAGGGTTTACATTCAGGGACAAGGTTTCCCTATTCTCTGCTTGCACGGTCATCCCGGTTCAGGCAGTAGCCTCTCCGTTTTTACCCAACATTTATCCCAGCGGTTCCAGACTATCGCTCCCGATTTGCGGGGATACGGCAACAGTCGAGCCCAGATGGATTTTGAGATGAGTGACCATCTGATTGACCTGGAAGCCCTCCTCGACCGCTTCCAAGTAGATCGTTGCCTTGTACTGGGCTGGTCACTAGGCGGAATTCTAGCTATGGAACTGGCGCTGAGGCTACCCGAGCGAGTCACAGGGCTGATTTTAATTGCTACAGCGGCTAGACCCTGCAGTAACCATCCGCCAATCAGCTGGCAGGATAATTTATACACGGGGCTGGCTTCGATTTTGAACCGGCTACAACCCAGTTGGCAGTGGAATATTGACGCATTTGGCAAGCGATCGCTTTACCGCTACCTGATCCAGCAACACACACCCACCGCCTACCGTTATCTTGCCGGTGACGCCCTCTCAGCTTATCTGCAAACCTCTGCTGCCGCCCAGCGCGCACTCAGCAATGCCCTGAAAGCTGGGTACAATCGACTAGAATACCTACACCAGATTCAATGTCCCACTTTACTAATGGCTGGAGCAGCTGACCGGCACATTACCCCAGAGTCGAGCCTCGAAACTGCTCGTCATCTCCAGGATTGTCAGTACCGGTGCTACCCCAATACCGCCCATTTATTCCCTTGGGAAATTCCCAACCAGGTACTGAGCGACATTGACCACTGGCTTGACCTTCACCCACACATCGTTGCTCCATCTGGTGCCCAACTGGGTCGTAAGTAATACAACTACATTTAACTACTGAAAGCTGGCTCCCTCGCGCGGTCAACCCTCTCCCCCAATTCTTCTGAGATTGTCAGAATTGCCGGTTTGCAGCGCTTCACAGCAACGGTAATCCCTTGCGCTCCTTCCTGTTCCAGGTCTTCGATATACCCGCCCTTAGCCGCGTTTGCTTCCTTGACGCTCAGAAACGGGCCAAAGTAGTAGGTGCAGCGGGGAGTCTGGGTAACAATCTCAACCCACCAAGCCCAGCCGAAGTTTTGGAAGATGTTAATCAAGAATTCTTTGACGTTATCCCAAAATGTTTTCATAGTTTCTGGTGATTTTTCCAGGTATTACAGGTGTTACGCGGTATTATGCTGCTTCTATCAAACTCTTTACACTTTGTTATACTCTGTTACGCTTCTTTTTTCCAAGTATTTTTCTGTAAATCATCCAAATGCAGTGTATTCACCCACCGCTGTCGATAAATCTCATACAGTGCCATTCCTGCTGCTACGGAGGCATTTAGGCTTGGTGTGTTTCCCAGTAGGGGAATTGATACCAAGACATCACAACAACGTTGTGTTAAAAGACTCAGACCTTCCCCTTCAGAGCCAATTACAAGAACGATGGGGCCAGTGAATTGAACCGTGTGCAACGGCTTACTGCCCGTTGAGGCTGCACCGTAAACCCAAAAGCCAGTTGCCTTCAATTCTTCCAAGGCGCGACTGAGATTGACTACCCTGGCAACAGGAAATGTTTCTAAAGCACCCGCTGCCACTTTCATCACACTTGAGGTGATCCCAACTGCCCGTCGTTGGGGAATGACCAATCCTTGGGTGCCGATCGCCTCTGCCGTGCGAATAATCGCACCCAGGTTGTGAGGGTCAGTAATGCTGTCAGCGACAACAATCACTGGTGCTTCAGAAACCGACTTGGCCTCAACTATCAACTCGCCCAGGTCTTTGTAGGCGTAAGGACCGACTTGAGCCGCTACACCTTGGTGATTTGCTTGCTGGGTGATTTGATCTAAGCGCTTGGGTTCGACTTCGTCAATGACCGCGCCGTTTTCTTTTGCTTGCAGGAGCAGAGAGTGAAAGCGGGAATCATAGCGCAGGCGTGCGGTAATCCAGATGCGGTTAAGTTGGCGCTGATTTTCCAGAGCCGTCAAGACCGGATGGCGACCGTAAATCAGATCACTCTCTTCTGTTTCTGGACGGGGGGACAATGCCTCTGGGAGACGGAGTGGGCGTACAACGGGTTCATCGGCGTAGCCATCGCTCTTCTGGGCAGGGCGTTGAGGCAATTTTGGTAAACGTGCCCTGCCGCCATCGCCCTCTGGGGTTTTGCTCACCGGTTTAGGGACGGCACGCTTACCCTTGAATTTGATCTGTTTGCTCCGGTTCGGTTCACCAGGAGCTCTAATTTTTCTAGGTTTATCAGCCATGTAGTTTTTTAGTTTCTATACTGGCATCCCTAATACCTTGAATCTATCTAACTTTCTCAGGTTATGTCGATATCTTGAGACTGATTTCAACTATGCCTCTGGGCTTGGTTCAAGTTTCAGCTCTTGCAACAGCTGAGTTAAGCGCTGAGGATTGGTGAGGTAGAGGTAGCCCATTAAGGTTTCTAAGCTGGTTGCCTGTTGATAAATTTCTGGCTCTACCCGTCGAGGACGCCTAGTGGCGGCATTGCGGCCTCGCCGGACAATTTCTAACTCTGTATTGTTTAACAGAGGGGTAAGCTCGCGCAGGTGAAGTGCCTGAGTTTCCGCTCGTACCTGAGCCACTACCAGGCGATGGTACGTTAGCGATCGCTTTGGTGGGTGCAGGTAATGGGTTCTGATGTAGAGTTCATACACAGCGTCCCCCAAATACGCCAAAGCAGTGGGAGAAATCTGTTGCAGTTGCGCAACCGTTACGGGCACAGAAGCGGGCAGTGGCTGGAACCATTGTGGTTCTGACCCCGCACTCTCGTTCGCAGTTGGGCAATTTAATCGCTCATCCCCCTTTGATTTCACCAGGCACGCTAGTCCTCAACGTTGGTTTTGTAGCTAACTTACCTACGCCCTTGAGCGCTACTTTGGCTTATTGTTGCCTAGTAGCGAGCGTAACAAAAACTTAAGCTATCCAGCTTTGCCAAACCGGATAGCTCGGGTTTTCCTTTCCTGCCTCAGCACTCAAGCCTGCAAAACGTTCTCTAGAGCCGCTTCAACTGTTGGCCGCAGGGAAAGAAACTTCTCTAAACGAACCAGCTTGACCGTCTGAGTCACCCGGGCATTGGTGACAATTTGTGATGTACCTCCGGCGCTTTGAGCCTGCTTGGCTACCTGCACCAGAGCGCCCAAGCCAGAGCTATCAATAAAGTCGATTTGGGACAGATCCAGAATTATCTGATTTGGCCCCTCTTCGATACACTTGCCGATCACCTTGCGAAATGCGGGCTCAGAAAAGGCGTCTAACAAACCTGTGAGACGGAATAGCTGACAGTTATCCCGGACTTCACGAGTGCCTCTCAGACTAACGGTTAAGTTCAGTGGGTCAGCAATAACACCCTCCTTGCTGCATCGTCCTTAAAGTCGAGCATCAAGTATATATGCTTTCTTCAGCTTTTGTCTACAGCCATTGGGGAGAAAATGCTTTCCCTTTCGAGCTTATTTACGATCGTCTCGCATTGCCTGGACAAACCGCTCAAACAGGTAATCAGCATCGTGGGGGCCGGGGCTGGCCTCTGGGTGATGCTGCACTGAGAATAAGGGGAGCGATTTATGACGTAACCCAGCGACAGTACGGTCATTCAAGTTGAGGTGAGTAATTTCCACCTCGGCACCGGGTAAAGAATCGGGGTCAATCGCAAAACTGTGGTTTTGGCTGGTAATTTCGACCCGTTGCTCTACACCAGCTGGCTGATTCAGGCCGCGATGACCAAATTTGAGTTTGAAGGTTTCAGCGCCTAGAGATAGACCCAGGATTTGATGCCCCATACAGATGCCAAACATCGGTTTCTGGCTGGTCAACAGCGCCTTCGTTGTCTCGATGCCTTCGGTGACAGCAGCTGGGTCGCCAGGGCCATTGGAGAGAAAAATGCCATCGGGATTGTGTTTGAGAATTTCTTCAGGTGGGGTATTAGCTGGGACGACGATGACGCGGCAACCGTAACTTGCCAAGCGGCGTAAAATATTCCGTTTGATGCCAAAGTCAATGGCAACAACGGTAAACAGTTCTTTTTGTGCAGCTTGGGTATCTGGGTTGAACTCCCAGACTGATGTGGTGGGATCAGTCCACTCGTAGACGTTTGGTGTTGTGACTTCGCCGACGAGATTCAATCCAGCCATGCTAGGAGCACAGAGCACCTGCTCGAGCAACTCAGCCTCGTCGAGAATTTCGGTGGAAATGCCACCGTTGATGGCACCAACGACGCGAATTTTGCGGGTGAGGGCGCGGGTATCGATCCCATAAATTCCTGGGATATTGTGCTGTTTGAGGTAGTCGGGCAGGCTAGCGGTGGAGCGCCAGTTACTGGGGCGATAGGATATGTTCCGGGCGATCGCACCCCGCACTTGGGGGTGATTCGATTCTTCATCCTCTGGATTGACACCAGTGTTGCCAAGTTCGGGATAGGTGAACAGGACAATTTGGCCGCAATAACTGGGGTCTGTCAACACCTCTTGATAGCCCGTCATGCCGGTGTTAAAGACCACTTCCCCGATCACGGTTCCATTGGCACCAAATGACCAACCGCGATAAGCAGTTCCATCTGCAAGGACGAGCAGAGCTGGTTTAGCGTCAAATAGAGACATAAGCACTTTCGAGCAAGGCTGACTGGCACGTGATTTATTATGCCATGACTCTTCTGTATCAGTCCCGATCGCGGACTAAAAAGCTAATTTTGAAGAAACTGGACTAACTGCTCTAGCTTCGACCAAGCCGTGCCACTCTGCAGAATGTCCCTGGCGAGGGAGATGCCTGCCGCGTGGTCTAACAGCGGGATCACACCTCCAACCTCCAGCGCCAACCCAGCATTCAGAGCCACTACATCTTGTTGCGCCTGAGTTCCCTTGCCTTGAAGTACCGCCTTGAGAATCGACTTATTCTCGTCAACATCCCCACCCCGCAGCGCCGCTGTCGGAGCCGGTGCCAAACCCAGCTCGTGGGGATTCAAACAGGTTCGCTGCACCTCACCCTTAGACAGCATCGCTATGTCAGTCACATCTGCCAATCCTGCCTCATCTAGTTTCTCCCGCCCGTGCAGGACGAGCGCTTGTTGTGTACCTAGCTGGTGTAAGGCGATCGCGAGCACTTCTAGTACCGTTGGATCAAACACCCCAATCACCTGCCCAGTCGGGCGCAACGGATTTACTAGAGGTCCTAATAAGTTAAACACCGTTCGCACTTTCAGAGTCCGTCGCAACGGTGCCACCACCTTGAGCGCTGGGTGCCAACCTTGTGCAAACAGAAAAGTGATGCCAACCGACTGGAGTGCTGCTTCAATCTTTTCGGCGGGGGCGTTCAAGTTAACCCCCAGCGCTTCCAACACATCGGCGGAACCAACCCGACTAGAGGCAGAGCGATTACCGTGTTTGGCAACCAGCACACCAGCAGCTGCGGCGACAAAGGCAACAGCTGTGGAGATATTAAACGTCGATGCCCCATCCCCCCCAGTTCCACAGGTATCAATCACGGGAGCGTGAGCGATGCCCCTTGGGGGATTGCGCGTAGCACCCACGCCCGGTTGGTAGGACTGGGCAAGCATGACCTGGGCCATCCCAGCCAGTTCCTCTGCTGATACGCCTTTAGCCTGAATGGCGGCTAAAATCGCTCCTGATAACACTGGCGGAATTGTTTCACTCAGCCATCCCTGCATTAGCTGTGCTGCTTGGTCGCGGGACAAGGATTGGCGGTCTAGCAATTGTTGCAACATGGGCCAAATTGGGGGGTCAACGGGTGCGCTACTAAACTGCCTTGCTCACAGAGATGAGCCCAAGGGAGACTTGTAGCGCAGATGTCTTTACTATTATGAGGGGTACTCAGTACCTGCACAGTATACTCGTGCCATTCGGGATAGCGTTCCAGATTTTTGCGGTAGTTATAGAACAGTTCGAGCTGAGCGGCTGCATTTTCAGGACGATCGAGCAAGTATTGATCCAGGTTCCAATTATCAGGATTGATGTGTTGGCGATCGCGCACCCCTGCCATGTAAAAGAAAATCGTCGGATCGCGCTTGAGATAATCTTGCACAGGTGCTTCAGTTGCTGCGATCGCTCCAGAGATTGCGGAAGGCTTGCCAAGCAGGGGTTAACCCTTCTTCGTAAGCATTACCGTTTTGCACAATCAGTGCCTGAACCCATTCTGGGTGATGCGTCGCAATCCGAAAGCCAACGGGTGCGCCATAATCTTGCACATACAAACTGAAGCGACTCAATCCCAATTTTTCGAGGAAATGCTCGGTGATCTCTGCAAGGCGCTCAAAGCTGTATTCAAATTGATCCACTGGAGGAGTGTCACTGTTACCAAAGCCGGGATAGTCTGGCGCAATTAAATGAAATTGATCGCAAAGCTGGTTAATCAGGTCACGGTACATATGAGATGAAGCCGGATAACCATGCAGTAACACGATCGTTGGACGAGCGCTTGAACCTGCTTCTCGGTAGAAAATATTGAGTCCATCAACTTCAAGCGTGTGATAGGTTGTCATGGCGGTTTTGGCGGTAAGTGGTAACAATCCCTATCCTCAAGGAAGTAAGCTGATATAGCAAGGCTATTCTCATAATCAAAGTCATAGATAAGATCTATATGGACTTGTACCAAATTCGGTATTTTGTGGCAATCACCGAGACAGGCAGCTTTACCAAAGCCGCAGAGCGTCTCTTTGTCTCGCAACCTTCTCTTTCCGCAGGCATTAAAAAAATAGAGCAAGAATTGGGTGTCAAAAGCCTTTCAGCCCCGCATTGTTTATCGTGCCGATCGCGAAGAGTGGGTGCTTTCATTAATTGCCGCAGGCTTAGGAGTGGCGATTATGCCAGAGTGGCAGAATATTCCTGCCATCGTTTACATTCCTATTGCTGATTTGCCGCTGCACCGCACAGTGAGCTTATGCTGGCGGACGAGATATGAGTCGGATCTGATCGATAAGTTCTGTGCCTTTGCTACCAGCAACAATTGGTGAGTATTAGACTCGTCCGAAAATTTGCAACACCCTCTGGACCTGGTTTTGGACAGCGTTGACTGTTAACCAGATCCAACGTAAGAATAAGGAAACCAGGGGGGCAGCCTGAACCTGAATCCTTACCATAAGCCAGTGTTAGTTAGACAAGCTCTTAAAACGGCGATCGCCTCTGCTATCCTGGCTGGGGTTTTTCAACATTCGGATCTCACTCACATTCAGTATCCAGTTATGGGTCTTGTCGCTACCATGCTGTCTTCCAATTTAGGCGATGTCGTCAAGGCAGGCTGGGGGCGGTTGGGAGGCAGTGCTGTTGCCGGTTTTGTCTCTGCTTTAGTGATTGGCGCCTGGGGAATTAATCCAGTCAGTAGTGGAATTGCCTTTGTTCTGTCCACTTTTTTTTGTGAAGTTTATCAATTGAAGACGCTCACCAGTCAGGCTGGGACAATTGCTGCCCTAATCGCCATAGACCCTGGACTGGGCAAACAAGCGTGGAAGTATGTCTTTGACCGAGTTGTTGATAACGGGATTGGGGTGATTATTGCCGTAGCCGTCACAATTTTGTTTTGGCCAGAAAAATCACGACAAACCCTTAAAAATAATCTATTCAAAGTTTTGCAAACCTGTCACCATGTTTTTGAAGTCATTGTTGAAAGTACGTTGAGAGGAGAAAGGCCGGACGTAAACACTAGTGTGCTCATTGCTGAGATGAATAAAACAGTGTGGCAGAGTGAAAGGTAACCGTTCACGGGGGGGGTTACAAAAAAACCAGACATTAAGCTCTGGCCGTCAACTAGGTCATTCTAGGCGCTCTCGCGTGATCTTCAATACACGGCCAGAGCTTAATGTCCGGGAAAAATCTAGGGGGTACGTCATGCGCATGAACTTCAAAACCTTGCTAAGCAAAAGCTTTAGAACTTATGCACATATAAACAGCCTCCCTAAAATGTCTATTAGACAATTGGCAAACCAGTATAGCAGTTTTAACTACTCACAATTATCTAGGAAAAATTAAATCTAGGCTGGTTTTCGTACTGATTACATGTGATTTCATAGCGTAAACTTTTTTACCCCCCCCCTGAACGGTTACAGTGAAAGTCTGTTGGAAAAGTCAATGTATGGAGTCGTCGGCGAGCGATTGACGCAAGAAAATTGGAGTGATCTGCTCGCTAATCAACGCAGGATTATCCGATATTTGTCAGCCATGGCCCATTCTGTCAAGGAAAATCGGCAAAACCGAGTGCTCAGCCTTTTTTCGGAAGATTTAACACAGTTTTTTCACCAAGTCTCTACGGCTTGTACTGCCATTTGCTCAATTCTTCAATCTAGTAAGACTCTAGAGAAAGTTGCGGATGAACTACCTGTTTTGGAAGTTCATTTACAGGCAATAATTAACAGACTCGAGCAGATAAGAATTAAAAAAAAGCTCAAGGGACACATATTAGAAGATATTATTCAATTTTATAATCTCCTAGAGATTATAACAAATTTTACTCAAGAGCTAGATGGCTTGATTGTCAAGCTTCGCACTCGCGAAAAGAGTACTCCTCTACTCGCTAGCAGATGGAGTTTTAAGTCCCTCCCCTTGCCCGTCAAACAAATCAAGCACATCATCAAAACTGGAGTGGCAGTAGGGCTAACCGCAGCGATTACCAATTTTACTCATCAGCCCTTCGGCTACTATGCAACCATTGCTGTAGTTATTACCATGCAACCTACTCTAGGCAAGAGTATTGATGCTGGTAAGCAGAGGGCGATTGGCACGGGTATAGGTGCTATCATCGCTTTTATTATTGTTAATACGATAGGCAGCAGTCCTTTAGCAGTCGGGCTAGGGGTTGGCTTCACGATTTTAACCTGCTCGTACTATGGCTTTAGTCAAGGATATAAACCGGGTTGCTTTCTAGTAGCTATCTCAATTATGGTGTATGGTACCGAGCCTAATAATTATATCTGGAAACGATTCACTGAAACCCTTTTAGGGATCGTCGTTGCTCAGTTAGTTTCTCGTCTATTTTGGCCAGAAACGGACTCACACAATTTAGACCAAAGTATTTCTCAAACCTTAATTAGAATAGGAAAGCTTTATGAACTGACTGTTAATCAATATCTGCAAGGTTTAAATTCAAAAGCAGAAATCGAGCGATTAGCTAAGGAGATTCGGCAATCTATTCAGACCCACAGTCTGCTACAGGCGGAAAGCAAGCTGGAGCCTGTAAACAATCTGACTGCCTCCAAGACGCAAAGGAAGTGGAACTTCTTAATTAGCTATGAGCAAACATTATTCGATAATATTCTGTCCCTCCACGATGCAGCTGAGAAAGGTAACTCGAGAGGATTCGTTCATAACTTTGTAGACGAGCTTCAATCCTTAGAAGAGGCTATCATACAGGCTTTTAATGAATTAGCAGCAGCTTTAGAGCGAGAGTCGCAACGAGAGTTTCCTCTTGTACTGCAGCCTTTGGATATGATTGTCCAAAAGATAGAACAACTAAGAGTGACAGAGACTTCACTAGAATATCCCTTGAATGACATTATCATCTTTTTGGGCGTTCTCTCGTCTATGAAGGAGGTAGCCGAGAACTTGAATCAAATGGCTACAGATTGGCCAGTTGTGTTGTAGTTTGGTGGTTGGATTTCTAAGTAACCCGGATTTCTCACAAGCCCCTGTGAATCAATCGATTTTGCCGCCCCTACCTGAATCCTTACGTATTTAGCTTTCTGATACTGCGATTTTAGTTAAAAAATAATGATGTTTGCAGTATATTTTAATTCTCAAACTACCTTGACAAGCTCAAAAAAAATATCTAAACTAAAACTGTAGTAAAACTTGAATAAAGCAGTACAAATATTGCTGGAAATAAAATAAATAAGCATTGGTACATCACCCCAATTTCCTGAATTAGATATTTTTAGATAATTGCCCTCCACAGAAGATAGTGATGCATTATATTGCAATAGGCAGTATCGGTTCTCACTCTTGCCTCGAACAAGGACCTGACTCCTGACAAACAACACTTTTTTGGAGTACAGCCGATAAAACGTGAAAAGGGGATGCCAACATCAAAAAAAGTTTTTTAGCTCAATGCAAATATTCAACCGAAACTGGGCACAAATTGTCGACTTTGGTAGACCTGTTGGGCTACAGAGCGCCAAATCAGTCATGTAAGGCTTATACCTTTTTGCAGTCCGGGGATACAGTTGCACTGAGGCTGACTTATAAAGAATTGAACCTTCAGGCACGGGCGATCGCGGCTAGGCTTCAGAGTCTAGATGGCACTGTTTCGGGTGCCTTGCTGCTCTATCCAATCTATATTTGCACTTAGTCACAATCAGCGAGAAAATTATGGTAAATACCGCCACACCAGAGCAAAACAACCAATCTTCAACTTCTGAAGTAAAGAAGCATGTCAAACTGACAGAAATCAACTATCGGCGCAACACTGAGTCGGACTACACAGAGAAATTATCGGAGTTGGACAAGAACTTCGATTACACTAGCAACAGCAATCATTATTGGAGTCATCCTGAGCTTTCAACCCTGTACGGCACTCCGCTCTACGAACAAGTCTCCCCCTCACAAAAGATGGCGCTCAATCACCTTTATTGGGCTACACAGTATAACCAGACTGCTGCTACCGAAGCTAATGCCGTACTTTACAATCAGGTGACGGCTGGCGTTTTTTCCGCCTTTGGTGGTTACGATACCCTTTGCCAAGAGCTAGAGCTTGAAACAGCTCAGGAACGTCACCACATTCACGCCTTCCACACAATTGGTTATAAAACGAAAAGAGCTCTGCTAGGTCAAACAGCATTTAATGCTCCGATTCAGGGGAAGTCTGACAAATTAAATAAAACTACTTGGGTAGGATTAGCACCAGGGCAACGTTCGCCTTTATCGGCGTTTCAGGACAAAACCTTTCGCTTCATCACCAATTCGGTGCTGCTAAAGAGCCAAGCACACTGCTATTCTCACTATTTGAGAGATTTGGAGCACAAAGGCGAGTTGATCCCAGCTCAAACCACGGGTTTGCTGGGGCAAATAGCACCGAAACCTCTGCTACAGTTCTTCACCTTGAACTGTGGAACTTCGCCCTTCTTGGCGTGCGTGTTCTACGTCACACGTTTCCTAGCCAATATGCTGCTCAAGAATTATGAATACAGCTATACCCAATATTACAGGGAATTAGAGAAGAAAGGCGAGTTTATCCCAGCCCCAACAGCTGTTTCCGTTTACCATTTGTTGGATGAATCTTTCCACACTACAACTTCCCAGTTGATTGCTCTTGAGCTGTACAAGGACTTCTCGCTCCCAACAGCATATGAGAAGTTCTTAGCTAATATCACAATCTACAGAGCGCAAAGTATCGGGCTTTCAGGTCTTTCTGGTGGGCTACCTGGCATATTCCGAAGTGATGCCTCTTTCATGCTCTCGTTTTACAGGCTGCTACAAACTCCTCTATTTAACATGTCTGCCCCAGAAGCACTTGAGTGGACCCAGAAGTGTTTGTGCCAAGAACACGAGGGTTTCCATGTGAATATAAAATACCACCAACGCCTCCTGTGTGATCTGCGCCGGTTTTTTGACGGGATCGATTACCTGTGGCCTGTCAACCGCGAAATGCGGATCATGGCTTCAGGAGGATCGATTAGCAAGGCCATCCAAAATAACATCAAGACCTTTAAGCAGTTCTCCAGGTCTGTTGCCTAATTAACAAACCCCGCCGCCAATCGCCTATCGTTTTTTGGGAGCCTTTTTACTTAATGAAGTGCTTGAGCAGGCTGATGCAGACATCTATGGCCTGCTTAACTACCTAAGCTAGTTTTCTTCTGCCACCAAATGGGCAGGGCGAGCTAATCGACCATCTTCCATATGAACGATGCGATCAGCAATATCCAAAATGCGATTGTCATGAGTCACCATTAAGATGGTACACCCCTGCTCTTGGGCAAGGTGCTGCATCAGTTCGACGATATCGCGGCCTGATTTACTGTCTAAAGCAGCTGTGGGTTCGTCCGCTAAAACTAGTTTGGGATTACCGACCAAAGCTCTGGCGATCGCGACCCGCTGTTTTTGTCCTCCAGAGAGATTCTCTGGGTAGTAATTAACGCGATCGCCTAAACCGACTGCCTGGAGGATAGCTGACGATTTAGCACAGGCTTCCTGCTTGGAAATATCATTGTTCAATTCCACCGACATTTGGACATTTTGCCGAGCTGTTAAAAACCCCAGCAAATTGTGATCCTGGAAAATATAGCCGATTTGGCAACGGACTTGCACCAGTTGTTTCTGACTGGCTCCATATAACTCTTGGCCTAAAAATTTGAGACTTCCCGCTTGGACAGACCGCAAACCCCCAATTAAAGACAGTAATGTCGTTTTTCCTGACCCTGATGGCCCAGTCAAAATGACAATTTCTCCCGCTTCAATTTCCAGGTTAATATCAAACAGAGTCTGTTTTTGCAGTCCCCCTTTGCCATAGTAGTGATTGAGTTCTCCTATAGCGATAACATCTGTGAGCATATATTTAGTGGATAAAAAAAAATTAAAAGATATCTGCTGGATCAGCATCTCGCAGTTTACGCACGGCAATGGCACCGGAAATAAAGCACATTAAGATTGTCAAAATTAGTACTATCAGGGCTCGTGTGCCAGTCATTTCAATTGGTAGAAGTGTGGCACTCTTAGCAATTTTGTACTGAATAATAGCTAAGGCAAATCCAGGTATATAGCCTAAAATTGCTAAAATTAAAGCTTGTTGAAAAACGACAACTAACAAGTATTTCTGCGTATATCCCATCGCCTTCAGAGTGGCATACTCAGGCAAGTGCTCGGAAACCTCACTATAAAGAATTTGATAAACAATCACAGTCCCAACAACAAACGCTATGATTGTACCTAGGGTAAAAATAAACCCAACTGCTGTACTACTATGCCAGTAACTTTTCTCAAATTCAAGTAATTCCTGCTTAGATATAACTTTGACATCTTTAGGTAAATATTCTCTCAACTGCTGTACGACAAAATCAGGATTATGTCCTGGTTTTAAGGAAATCATTCCTAAATCAATTAAGCCTGCTTTTCGGTCTTTTACTAGGCGGACAAAGGTCAAATTCCTTGTAATTAAAGTACCATTAATTGCAAATGATGTTCCCAAATTAAATATTCCTCCTACTTTGATGCGCCGCCCTCCCACTTCTGTACTAATAGTTTTTCCTTGATTAAAATCAGCAGCAACTTGCCCAAACTCTGTTCTATAATCTCGGTCAAATAAAACCGTATCTGGGATATTAAGTTTATCTATGTTTTGCTTAACTCCTGGCAGCTTTAGAACGCGATCTCCAGGTTTAACTCCAATAATAAAAATGCTGCGGATCTGACGGTTTTGCGGATTTTTCCAACCATTAAAACCTAAATATATAGGATGTACAGATTCCACGGAATCAAATGCTAAAGCTTGATACAAGCGCCGTTGGGAAAAGGTTTTCATGGAAACCAAGGAGCTAGACTGAGGATTGATTAAAACAATGTCACCATCCAAGTTTTTATACAAACTAACGGCACTCTCAAACAGAGCTTGCCGGAAACCCAGTTGCATAAACATCAGAATGTCTGCGAAGCCAATCCCAGCCAGTGCCACTATGAGGCGAACTTTTTCTCGAGTCAGTTGTAGCCACGCCAGAGGTATTTTGCTCTTCATTAGTCTATGCCTTTAAGTCAGTGTGTTCTATACTGGCGTTAGATATTAATTTTCACAATCACCTTGGCGTAAGTTAAGCCTGAAACTCGCTGGCTGTCTTCTGGAACGAGTAGTATTTTTACTTCCACTACTCTGGCATCCATATCCGCCGCTGGGTCGGTATCCAGCACATCTTGTTTGCCAATTTCCTTGCCAATCTTGATCACAGTTCCCTGTAGTTCCGTGCCAAAAGCACCGTAGTTGCTGTTTATGGTGGCTCGTTGACCGAGACGCACTTTACCAATATCGTTTTCGTTGACCTCTGCAACTGCAACCATCACAGCGGTTTGACCCAGGTCAGCAATCCCTTTATCAAGGACGCTTTCTCCAGCCCAAGTGTGAATTTTAAGCACCTGACCGTTGATGGGGCTGCGTACGTAGGATAAATCGAGGTCTGCTTGAGCTTGTTTAACAGCAGCGAGCGAATGCTCTACCTGGGCTTGAGCCGCTTCCACATCGGTGGGACGGACTTCCGCAATTTGGTTCAGGTTGGATTCGGCCTCCTTAAGCTGCTGTTGCAGGGTGGCCACGGTTTTGTCCAGGTTGGCTTTGGCTTCCTGGAGCTGAATAGGCATGGTTTCCACCGTCTGTCTCAGGTTAGCTTCGGCCTCGCTGTGTTGCTCTCTAGCGGTTTGGACACTCAGCCGCTTACTGTCAAGCTCAGAGGCGGAAATGGCACCGTTTTTGTATAACGTCTGGTAGCGTTGCTCCTCGGTTTCGGCATTGCGCCGCTGGGCATCTGTGCGAGCAACCGTTGCTTCTTGCGACTGGGTTTGCGTTTGCTCCTGGGCTTTGAGGCGAGCTATCGTCGCTTCCTGACTGACAATCTCCCATTGCAGTTGGGCGTGGAGGCGAGCAATGATCGCCTTGTGAGCTTCAATTTCTCCCTGCTTCGCCCCGGCTTTTACCTTGGCTAGATTGGCTTGGTCAACTTGCACTTGTCTATTCGCCTCTATCAGGGCCGCTTGATTGTGCTCGCGGTTGTCTAGAATAGCAACCACTTGACCTGCCTTGACTTGCTCTTCCTCTTTTACTAAAAGTTGAGCCACCCGCGCCCCTTGCCCTTGAACTGAGCTTGGGGCAGAGAGCTTAATCACTTCCCCTTGCGGTTCCAAACGCCCCAAGGCGGTAAAGGCTTTTATAGTAGAAGCATTTGCAGAGCTAGTTAGCGATGGACTTGGCGAAGCTCGTTGGGAACGTGAAAGGCTATAGAGAGCGACTGTGCTGAGGGTAAGAGCTGCACCAAGAGCTGCACCAACCGTTAAGGCGATCGCCCACCCAAGAGCAGGTTTAAACATTAGCTGGTGCTTTAGACTTGACTTGTGTTCCATGGCTGGTAAGGAGAAAATATACCTGATGTTTTGTGAATATCCCGAGTTTCTCTGCTTGAACAAACGTCGGTAACCGTACAGCGTTTAGAAAAAAGCAAAAAAAAAGGGTCAGCTACAAACCGGCTTTCCAGCCCCCGAGCAGATCCAACCCCATGGCCTTCATGAGGACTTCAGAGCGTGCCTTACCCCTGCGGATACGGTCACCGTTCATAATTGATGTCAATGGGGGTTGTAGCCATTCGCACAATGCTTTTATCGGATAGCTCTGATTGGGAGACCCCTCTGAACGGATACCTTCAGGTAGTGCGTTAAATAGACCCAGAGATTGAAGTTGACGATGATGTTGCGGACATCTCGCTGAGCTAGATTGACAATTTGCTTTGCTACGCAGTCTGGGGACATCACCGCTTTTGGGTTGAGCGGACTCTTAAAGGGTCCAAGAATTAGTTGTCGGAGCACACAAGGGGCATCCAGTCGGCGCAATGAGACAGGACTAAAAGTGGGGCTAGCAACAGCATCCGAGGTATTTATCCAAACTTCTTTGGTAGCAATATCTTTGTTGGTAAGGACGTTGCTGAGAAAAACTTCGAGTAAGCACCAACTGGAAAAGGTATTGACTTGGAAAGATTGTGCGCTCATCTCCCCTGTTCTCTCACCATCCACATTGATGCTGTGATTGATAATCAGAATATCGACTTTTTCTAGCTCTGCCGCTAATTTTGACTCTTTTCCCACTTCCCACTGAATCATCTTTACTGGCAGACTTTCACCATTCACATTCAAGATAACTGTTTGCTTGGAGGCAGTCAGAGCAAAGACTTTTGCTCCCTTGCTGTGGAGAGCAAAGAGAAGCGATCGCCCCAGAGTTCCAGAAGCGCCAGTCATCGCAATCGTCTTGCCCTTTAAGGAGAGCGCAGTTCCCAAAATCTTATCCAAGACAGTGAAAACTCCACAAAAATAGGCATTTGGATTATCGAAATGATGGCGCCAATGTGCAGTTTGGTTCACTACAAAGCTAGATGGCGGAGCAAGAAATGGCCCCGGCTGATGGTTGGGGTATGTTTCCTGGGCCAACCCAAAACCACGCACTACTGAGAGCACCAAGCCCCTGAGTGAATGAAAAAAACTTACCAAAGCGCCTAGGTGCTGCCAGTTAGCGGTACTATTATACACCACTCCCCAAAATAATAGGGAAAATAGAAGCATAACTAAAGCTTCAGGGAAATCGTGACACCATTGAGATTGTCTATACACAGTAAACCAAAAAGTTTTTCCCAAAGAGCGATCGCTAAATATTAGGTAGTTTA
>CAXUIG010000019.1:0-5573 GCA_964250845.1 uncultured bacterium
GAATTCTCAACACCAAATAATACTGGCTTCCTGACCCCCTCTGAACGGATACTATGGAGATCCGGTAACGATATGGACATCAGCACTAATTAAATCCAAAAGATTAACAAGCTCCAGCGGATCGTAGGTGCAGTCACTATCTATAGTGCAGACAATCTTTCCCGTCGAGTGCGCCAACCCTGTGAGGATGGCAGGGCGAACGCACCTTGTCAATAAAAAGGCTTACTTCTCAATAAAATCCTATTTTTTTGCATTAAGCTTTTTTATTGAGAATCATTACCCTAATAATTTTTACCTTCCGTCTACGGAGGAAAAATCAGATTAACGGAAAAGCTTATTCTTGCGTTTGATGCATAAACTAGACTTTTTTTCCATTTAGTTTTATTAATTTTAGATGCGTTTGCCCTGGTGAGGATGGCCGCCCAGATTCCTCTGTTGCTCTGATGACTTACTATCTGGGCAAGTTGGCCAAAGCAAAGCTGTAACTTCAAAACAGTATCGTCGGTGCTGCCGTCGTCGACAAAAATGAGTTCGACTGACCCGAGTAACCGTAGTTTCTCCAATACTGGAAGTAGTTTTATCTTTAGCGGTTCGATCCCTTCAGACTCATTGAAGCATGGAATGATGATGCTTACTGATTGGCTATCCTCTGTCTGAATATGAGAATTACTGAGCGAAGGTTGCTCTTCTTGTGAGTGCATATTCCTATTTCCTAAATCAGGGGATTGAAAAAGGACTTTTGTGACAAGGAGAAAGGGGGACTTTCTCGAGAGTTTTCAGATGGGGATGATTTGAGGAAGAGGGGACTCTTGGGTAAGAAGAACGAGTTGAGGGAAAGTCCCCTTCTCACAAAAGTCTCCTTGTCACAAAAGTCCTCTTGTCCTCTTGGGTTACTAGCGTAGATCCGAATAGCACCCTTGTCCTTAGGGAAGAAGTAAACCAACCGATGTTGCTGTGTAATCCAGTGGTCAACAAGCGGGTTAAATTCGGCGTAGGTTCGATAGCCCCACTCTGGGAAAGGACGGTCTACATAGACGATCAGATCAGGGGGGTTAGCCTCCATGCGTGCCAGAAACTCCCGCTCATCCTCAGAAGTAGGAAGGGTGACTGGAAGAAAGGTTATTTCTCGACTAGGCGAGTGAGTTGAACTCAGAAAAGTTAGTACAGATCCTTCTGGCAACACCAGTACGGAGGTAGCCCTAGAGGCATTGATGGCTTGTATAGTCTGGTCGAAGGCACGAGCGAGGGCAGCATCCCTAGTGTACAGAGTTCCAGAGGATGAGTGGACTGCGTAGCGATACTGTGCTAAATCGCCTAGTTTAATACTACCGCCGATTAGCAGGCAAATTAGCAAGTAACGCCACACTGATGCACCAGATCTTTGAGCTAAATGGTAAACCAGCGTGAAAAACAGCAGCACCACTGGTGTGGCATATAGTCCATAGAAATTAATATAGAATAACCAGCGGGCATTGAGCAAAAGCGAGAACACCAGTAATGTCCACAGCAGGGGTGCATGCGGATGCCGAGCAAGCTGCGGTCGGATTAGAGCAAACCATCCTACTAAGAGGGGTATACACCAAGACATACTACCCAGAGGATGGAAAACAGCGATGGTACTGCCGGAGAAAACCGGCTGACTCAGCAAGCTCAGACCAACTGAGGCTATGGCGACGCTGACAAGAAACTCGACTAGAACGCTAAGCCATTTGGGGCCGAGTACCCACTTGGGTTTTGAGAGCCAGTGAGCTGCTAGCATTGAACCCCAAACTATCAGTGAAGCGGCAGCGAAAATAAGGAAGCTATGCCACCATTTATAGAGGGTTTTGGCTGGCGAAACCTGAAAATAATCGTTGTGGTTCAAAAGGCCGACATTGGGAATCGGCAGCAGCGACAAGTACAACTTTTCCCAGGAAACAAACTGAGCAAGTAAGGCAAGCGGTAGTAGTACGCAGGCACTCGCTACCACGATCACAAGTACGCTACGCCCAACTCTAGTCCGTAGGTTTTGAGGAGAACACAGGTTAGCACCGACTAACACACCTCCTAGGGCGGCTACCCCATACTCTTGTTTGGCAAGTCCAGCGAGTCCACAGGCGATCGCTGCTGCTGCCAGCCATCCTGCCTTACCTGTGCATCCATAGCGGTCGAGAGCAGTGATCGCCAGCAGGCAGAGCACCGTGGCGTAGACCGCCCCATAACTGTAGGGCACGATGAAATTAAACAACCCCGGCCCTAAGGCACAGTAGATCAACATGCACACGGTGCAGAGGGCGGCCCAACGCGCATTAGTGAGCCGATGCGCCAATCGGTAAAACAGAAACGTTGCTGCCAACGCTAAGACCAGACCCACTGTGTAAAATACTTCCAAATGGTGCCCAAAGAGCAACAGCGCTAGTGCATTGGCATAGTAGGCGAGTGGACCATAGTAGGTTGCCACATCGCGGTAGAGGACTTGCCCTGCAACTAGACGAGCAGGGATCTCAATCTCACGACCAACGTCAAGTATGGGAAGTTCCAACTTGCCCCAACTTGCCCATGCCAGCAGGGTAAAGCAGGCAAGTACGGCAGCCAGCCACCAGTCAACGAAGAAGTTGTCCTGTTCTGGGGGCACGAAATCAGCAGGATAGGCCATCTTAAGGACGAGTAAATGTAATCTTATCGACAGCGAATGCTCCCACCAGCTTCATAACTCCGGTGCTCACATCGACTGTAAATAGGGAATTACTTCCCTGATGATTGGGGTCACCGAGCGCATAGAGTTGGCCCTCTGGAGAGAAGGCCAGGCTTGCTAAGTCATTTAGGCAAGGATGGTTGTTAAAGCTTAATTGCGGCAGGCTGAGCAGCTGTCGTTGCTGCAGATCTATTTTTACCAAACGGGTGAAGCCTTCACGCCCTTGGGAGGAGGTAGCGTAAATTGTTCCATCCGGGCTTTGGGTCAGATTACTGAACCGCTGGTGGGGTGGCAGGACGAACGCACCTGGTGGTGGCAGGTTGCCCGAGTGTAGCTGATCCAACTCATCGATGAAGCTAGCCTGACTTGTCTGGAGGTCAATATTTGCTAAACGGAAGGGCCCAGCGCCCTGCTTGAGACTTACTATACTAAGGAGCTTGCCCTCGTTAGTGGCAAGAATTGTCTCAACCGTACTCTTCTCATCCAATCCTGGTAATGCTGCCAGGGTTTGTGGAGATGTAATAATTTTGCCGATGCGACTATGTTTAACTGGTTTCCGGGTGGTGACAGACTTGGCGGGGGCAGTAGCCAACACTAATGTGTTTTTATCAGTTAGCAAAGTCAAACCCGTCAGCCGCTCGTCGGCATCCACGGTGAGTCCCTTGGTGCGATCGCTTAGATCTTTGATCTTGCCGGTCTTCAGATCCAACGACTGCAGTACCACTCCTGGGGAGACAGCACGCGCACCGTAGATGAAAATCGGCTCTTGCGCCAGGGTCTTCTTTGCAAAGTTCCCGAACACAGTTACTGCTGTGCTGATGAACACCAGCTGACCAAACCTTCGGCGTCGAATCTTATGATACATATCTACACTCCCAAACTTACCGACGTACTGAGTGTGAAAAGTCACAATGGTGGGTTATTATTAGGGCACAACTAAATTGGATGCTGGCGCGATCGGCTTTGCCCCCAAGTCTGCCAGCACATTGACAGCAAATTGCTGAGCGCGGATATCTTGACGTGGAGGGTTGACTCCGTCGCTATCCAGCCCCCACATCCACTGAATTGACCCGGTGGAAAATACCTTGGCACCGCTCGCAGCGGTATAGCGGACTGCATTTGAGATCTGGGTATTGGTTCCAGCAGGAAGATCCGTGTCGAGGTTGGATGGGTTAACCGGCGATTGGGACAGAACGACCAGCCCACTTGGGGTAAAGCCGTTGTTGACAATTGCATCCCATTCAAAACCCACCAGTATACTCAGTGTGTCACCGTCGTGCAGATTAGTGTTGGCGTAGTAGAGGTCACTACTATTGGTGACGACAAAGTCGTAGCCGCCGTAGGTGGGGTTGCTACTACCAGTGTTGCTATAGAGTTGGTCTCGATCGCCAGTGTACATTATTCCCAGCAAGGCGTTTTCGGGGCGGTTATTCTGTGGGCTGCGGAATTTGTTAGTTGGCGCCACCGGATCCTGCGCCCAAGCATCCTTGTAGCATGCCATCACCCGGTTGGGCACCCCAGTACTGGAGTTCTCGAAGCGCACTCGCCAGTAGGCGGAATTGGCTGAGAAAAACCCTAGGTTGACTCCAGCATCGCGAGCCTGTTCAACGCCATTGCGCTGCTCCATCGACCAGTACTCATCGTGACCGACCGACAGGAATACCTTGTGCTGCCGCAGCAACTTTGGGTTGGTGTGGACATCCAGGTTGGTGACGTAGGAGATGTCATAGCCCTGGGACTCCATCCAGCGCACCATGTTGCGTTCCCAGCGCAGTAAGTTGTTGTACTCACTGGTCTCGGTGGTAGTTTCTGAGAACGGTCGGTCTAAGGAAACCTTGAAGGCGTTTTGGCCGTTGATACTATTAAATGGGTACAAGCTGTAACCACCTGTATTGTTGTAAGCCATAAAGCTGGTAAAGCTGCTCTGGAACAATACATCAGAGGTGCTGCTGTCATCTCGGACGACAAACCATACCTGTGATTGCGTGCCAGTTGTCTGGTCAGTTAGTTTGGCAATGTACACACCACTAGTCCAGTCAGAGCCCACTGCCAGGGTGTAGGAAGTTGACCAGTTACACTCGACTAGGCGGGTAGAGGCATCTGTGATCGCACACTCAGGTTGGGTGACGCCGTTGAGCAAACCGCTGCTAAAGAGCAGTCGCGCCCCTGTGCCTCCGTAGTAACCTAAACGGTATACATCGATAGTGTACTGTCCAGGTTGGACCAGGGACACTTGAATCGGCAACGACCCGCCCCGATTTACACTAGTTGCTCCAGCGTAGCCAGCAATCTGAGTTGAGGCCTGGTTAGTGATCTTCCAGGCGGTCGTGCCAGTTTTTTTGTTTTCTACATAAATGGGATTAGTTGGCGTAGGTTGAGCTGTGGCAGTGAAGCTGACGGTGCCCACGCCAGAGGCTGTCGCTCTCACAGTGTTGGTAACAGCCTTCGTCCCCGGAGTCAGCACCGTGCTAACCTGACCATTGGCATTAGTTACCGCACTCGTCGGCGAGACCGAACCACCGCCAGTGGTGGGTGCAAAGCTGACTGTGCTTCCCGCTTGGGGATTGCCAGCACTGTCTTTGACCTGAACGACTAACGGGTTGGGTAAGGCATTCCCCGCCGTGCCGCTCTGATTATCACCACTCACCTTGGTGATGGTCGGAATAATGCTTTTCGCAAATACTACGTCACGGAAATAGTTGGTGTTTTGATAGGAATTTATTGGGAAAGAACCCGGACTATTTAACACCCCATTGTTGCCGTCAGCAACTGAATTGAGATCCCCGTTAACAACTGAGCTTGCTAATCCATTATTGGTGGCAACGAAATAGCCATTGGTATTGACGGACACCACGTAAGTCGTGTTAGCTTGAATATTCAGTGGCGTGCTCAGAGCCTG
>CAXUIG010000019.1:5673-44246 GCA_964250845.1 uncultured bacterium
CGGACACCACGTAAGTCGTGTTAGCTTGAATATTCAGTGGCGTGCTCAGAGCCTGTTGCTGCCAACCCGAGGCTGTCTCATTAGAGAAAGTAACTGTTGCCAGGGTAGCGCCACTCGATGACCAGATTGTGCCAACATGGGTACCAGTTTCACTGTCCGCTTTCCAATAGCGAATCGCGGTTATTTGACCAGGGTTGGTACTCTGTAACTTCATGCCCAGTTCATATTTGTTGCCGCTATCGCTGGCATTGGTTGAACTTGGTACTTGAGTTGTAAAGACGGTCTCGGTGGGCTGATTAATGCTAGCAACGAATACCACGTCGTAGAAATAGTTGCTGTTCTGATAGGAATTTGTCGGTAAAGAACCCGGACTACCATACACCCCATTGTTGCCGTCAGCAACTGAGCTGAGGTTCCCATTCACAACTGAGCTTGCTAATCCATCATGGCTGTCAGCGAAAAAGCTATTGATGTTGGCGGAGACCACGTAAGTCGTGTTGGCTAGAATGTTCACTGGTGTGCTCAGAGCCTGCTGCTGCCAACCCGACGCCGTTTCATTTGTGAATGTACAAGTTCCCAGAACAGCGCCACTCGATGACCAGATTCTGCCAACATGGGTACCAGTTTCACTCTGCGCTTTCCAATAGCGAATCGCGGTTATCTGACCAGGCTTGGCACTCTGAAACTTCATGCCTAGTTCGTAGTTGGTGCCGTTATCGCTGGCATTTGGAAGGCTCGGCACCTGGTTTATAAAGACGGTCTCGGACATATTTTGCCCCACACTTTTCAAGTACTGTTTAAGTCTCAGCTCAAGGCTCAACCGAATTTTTTCATGAATTCGTCTACGTGCTGTACGACTGTGTTGTTATTGAGGGTGTTATTAACAAACTGTGATGTGTTGAGAACGAAAAAGTCATCATTTTCAGTGCTCACCTTCGGCACTAAATTAGAGTAGTTTAAAACCTGCAATGGCTGAACATTGATGGCTCGATTAATCTGCGCCGCCACTATTTCATCTTTTTTTAATTCTGGGAACATCAAACCTAGCCCCTTGAAAAATAGCTTTCGCAACTCATTATCTGTCTGTTGTAACAGAGGGTCATCGGAAAGTACGTATTTCGGTAGGTATGTGATGTTCAGTCCTGCCGTTTCCTGTAGAGAAACCAAGCTGCTCATCCCGATAATTCCCGTAAAGGGAATACGTTCGTCGGCAATATTAACTACGTAATAAGGAACTAAAGGCTTGCGGGTAATCAGTACCATGCAGATCACACCCAGATATTCTACCGTGCCGCGATCGCCTGCAACCTTGATTAGGTCATTTGAGACGATACGTTGCAGAATATTAACGGGTCCGGTAAAGATTACTTTGTCGAAATGCTCCCTGACGCCATTGTGTTCAACCCACAGCCCACCCCTTGGATTCGGTTCGATGTGTTCAACTGAAACACCAGTGCGGATGTCGTTTCCTGCGGAGCGGAGTAATTTTTCTAACTGGTCAAAAACGGTTTTATAACCGCCCACAACATAACCAAATTGTTCCTTTTGCGACGAGGAATCACGGGCTGAAAACAATCGTTTTATGTACGACCAGATGAAAACGGCTGAGACACGCTTGTAGCTATCCCCTAGTTTGGCTAATAGCAAGGGCTTCCAAAACTTCTCATATGTGCTTCTGCCGGAGGTTTTCATCAGCCAATTTTCAACTGATATTTTCTCAAGCTGCCGCCAGTTTTTGATCCGTGAACCATACAAAATGGTTAAAGCTAACCTGAGCTTTCCTAACAGACTAAGCGGAGGGAAGCGAAGAAATTCTATATTGCTACTAATAGAATAAAACTGCTGGTTTACATAGAATCCTGTCAGAGTTCGATGCCAACGCAACTGCTCACCAAGGCCGATATCCTTGAGAAACTTTATTAAATGAGTATCAGAAGGTAGGATGACGTGATAGAAACGATCCCAGATAAACGGGCCGTAATCATGATAGGTGGCAAGCCCGCCGAGCTGCTTGTTGTTCTCGAAGACAGTTACTACATGGTCGAGCTGAGAAAGACGTTGGGCTAATACCAGTCCCATCAGCCCTCCGCCGATAATGCCAATATTCATAATCTAATTCCCAGAGTAATTAAGACTGCGATGCCATTCAATAGTGCGAGCAAGCCCCTCCTCCAATCCAACCACAGCCTTAACACCAAGAATTTGTTCGCAACGGCGGCTATCAGGCACACGACGCCTTACATCCTCGTATTTGCCACCTGTAAAAGACTCGTAAGGGATAAATTTCACCTTAAGCTCTCCAGGCGTGTTAGAAAGTCGCTTGATAGTTTTGGCTAAGTCCAGGATTGTGATTTCGTGATTGCTGCCAATGTTGAAAATTTCACCATTAGCTTCAGGTTTGATGATGGCGGCGTAAATCCCATCGACGGTGTCGCTTACATAAGTAAAACTACGGGTTTGAAGTCCGTCACCATGGATGGGGATTTCACGCTCATTCAACACTTCTTCTATAAAGACAGACGGCGGTCCACCCCACCACGACAAGTGATGGTGCGGTCCATAGGAACCGAAAAAACGGAGGATTGTAACTGGGATTCCAAAGCTGTCTTGGTAGGCGAAAGCCAAATGCTCATCAAAAAGCTTGGATACGGCATAGCTCCAACGAGCTACCTTGGATGAGCCGATGACTGATTCGTCGTCCTCATTAAATGGTAGTTTTGGGTTACGGCCATATACGTCAGAGGTAGAGGCCACTACACATTTGCAACCGAGTACTCGTGCTAGTTCTAGAACGTTCTCTGTGCCCTGGTAATTAATTTTTAGAGTATCGATAGCTTTCCCATAGCGTGGGATTTTGAAAGCGGCAAGGTGAACAATGCAATCAAACTTATTATCCAACTTACTAAAGGTGGACTGCTCCGTAACATCTTTCTGGAGAAATTGAAACCCCTTTTTGCTTAAGTGCCCAGCAATGTTTTCTAATTTTCCCATCGAGAGATTGTCGATCCCAACGACTTCATGCCCCAATCTCAAGAGCTTGTCTAGCAAGTGTGAGCCAAGAAACCCAGCCACCCCTGTTACCAAAATTTTTTTAGGCAATTCAATCATGTAACTTCCTCTTTATTAGCGTTATGACGCTGGCATCTTCAGCTATTTTTGTACGACAAGAATTACACCAGCCAGAATAATGATGATCCCTAACCATTGACTAACTACGACCTTCTCGTTCAACAAATGATGCGACGCAAGCGGCACAAGAGCAAACGTTAATCCTAACGCCGGAAACGCCTGGTTGAGCGGGATTGTCCGCAATACAACAAGCCACAAGATAGTTACAACTACATAGCAAATCAACCAAATCCAAAAATAACGAGAAAATAGAAGGTTTCCCATTGACATGCTTACTCCCTGCTCGGGAGTAGAAACATGAAAAGCATATTTTAGCGATAGCTGCCCGGCTGTCCCAAGCACAACCACAAGCAATAAAATTAACCAAGGAATTAGGCTCATTCGCACGTCCCTTTTTTATCAATAGGAGAAAGGCGTCAGTTAGTCCGGCTTTTAACTGGAATAACCACAAAAAGAACACCCAAAAAAACCAGCAACACTCCAACTACCCGGATGGGTGTGACCTGTTCACCAAAAAAATAGTATGAACCCAAAAGGATTCCGACGTAGTTTAAACTAGTGAGTGGATATGCAATGCTCAATTTCACAAATTTAAGTGCAAATATCCAATTGACTACTCCAAGACTATAGATAGTAAGAGCCAGGCTCAATTGCTGAATAAATGACCAGGTAAAGAATTGAACTGTAGGTGCAGTACCCACTCCTTGCCCGACAGTATTGCTCATAGTTTGCTTCATCAGCAATTGTCCAGCAATACCAAACAGAACACTTGCAAACAATGTTGTATACGAGATTAACCTGAGCCGTGAAGTTGAAGAGTTGGAGTTCATCGCAAATTAGAATACAAGTAAATATCCGCTAATGCTTCTCTTAAAGACTCAGCAACTACTTCTTGCGCAGATAGAGTTAGTTCTGGAAACATAGGTAAAGATAATACTTCATCGCTCAACCTTTCACTCGTTGGCAGTTCCCCGAGTGAATAACCTAAGCGGGCATGTACCTTCTGTAAGTGTAGAGGAATAGGGTAGTATACCATTGTGCCTACTCCTCTCGACTTCAGAAAACTTTGAACGCGATCGCGTTGTCCACTTAAAATCCTGAGTGTAAACTGATTCCATACTGATATTCCTCCCTGCATAACTTTCGGTAGGGCAATTCCCTTGAAGTCAGCAAGATGATTTAAGTAATAATCTGCGATCGCTGCTCTAGCACCATTCCACTGCTCCAGTAATGGTAGCTTTACTAAAAGAATAGTTGCCTGCATAGTATCTAAGCGACTGTTAAGTCCAAGTTCTTCGTGCTCATACTTAACTTTGCCACCATGCCGTCGTAAATACTCAACTCGCTCTGCGATTACAGGATCATTGGTGGCAATTGCTCCTCCATCCCCAAAACAACCTAAATTTTTGGTGGGAAAGAAGCTAAAACAACCGATGTCCCCAATTGTTCCGATCTTTTTATCTGCCCAGACAGCTCCTGTTGCTTGAGCACAATCTTCAATAACTTTGAGATTATACTTGCGAGCAATTGCCATAATTGCCGACATGTTGCAAGGGCGACCGTACAAATGTACTGGTAAGATCGCCTTAGTGCGCTCTGTTATTTTGCCCTCAATCAGGTTGGGGTCAATATTGTAGGTATTCACATCAACATCGACAAAAACAGGAGTTGCTCCAACTATCCCAATTGCTTCTGTCGTCGCAATAAACGTGAAGGGTGTGGTAATCACCTCATCCCCAGGTCCAATTCTCAAAGCTCTAAGAGCTAAATGCAGTGCATCTGTTCCAGAATTACAGGAAATTACGTTTTTAGAACCTAAATACTTAGCAAACTGCTCTTCAAACTCCTTAACTTGAGGACCCATAATATAACGTCCATCAGCCATTACTGCACGGAGATTTTTTTCTATATTTGTGGCAATGGCTTGATATTGACAAGTGGCGTCAAATGGGGGAATCACTACACTCATTCATTCCTTCCTTCGAATTTGATTGTCGCCGCAATATTGATACTGGCGATCGCATGTACAAACAGTTGATTCTACAAAATCTTCTAACTTAAAGCCACACTCACACATCCAACCATGATGCCTCGCTGGGTTACCATAGATTAGGGCATAATCCGCAACATCATTGGTGACAGTCGCTCCAGCTCCGATAAAAGCATAACGACCAATTGTATGACCACAAACAATTGTGGCATTAGCGCCAATCGAAGCTCCTTGCCTAACCAACGTTACTAAATAATCATCTTGTGTATTGCGAGGAAAAGCAGCTCTCGGCGTCTTAATATTTGTGAATACACAGCTAGGTCCACAAAATACGTCATCTTCTAAAATCACACCAGCATAGATAGAGACATTATTTTGGATTTTGACATTCCGTCCTATTTTAACACCAGCAGCGACAAATACATTCTGACCAATTTTGCAGGTCTCACCAATTACAACATCCTGCATAATGTGGCTGAAGTGCCAGATTTGAGTCCCAGATCCAATCGTACAGGGCAAATCAACATAGGCTGACTCATGTACGAAGTAATCAGACGGGTTGGCTGAATTCGAACTAACTGCCGACAAGTTGCATCTCCTTTAAACGAACAATCTCTCCGTTAGATAAGAGGGATAACTGAGCAGACTGTAAAACTGTCAAAACATCAATGCCGTTTTCAATACTTGTTAGGGGAGTATGTCTACTTTCAATACAATCAAGAAAATGTTGACATTCTAGCCTCAGGGGTTCTGCTTGATCAATTGGAATTACAGTCTTTGAATTTTTTTGAAGAACTGGGATATCATGCTGCAACTCAGCACGCTGGTCATAAAATGTCAGCTTTGAATCAACAGAAACATCATCAAACACTGCCATGCCAGAATCACCAACTACTACAAGCCGATGTTCCTTGAAAGGATGTAGCCAACTTACAAAAATATGAGCCCTAACATTTTGCTCAAACTCAAGATTAATGGTACAAAAGTCTTCAGCTTGGCTCAGGTGAGCACTGCCAATAGCTTGTACGGATTTAGGAAGTTGTCCAACACACCCCAGAATAGTACAAATATCATGGGGCGCAAAGCTCCAAAGAACATTCTCTTCAGTTCGGACTTTGCCAAAACTTAAGCGATTTGAATAGAGATATTGAAGCTTACCGATTCTTCCTTCAGCTACTAGATGGCGAAGTTTGATTAGGGCTGGGTGATACTCCAGAAGGTGCCCAACCATCAAGATGCAATCACTTTTATCAGCAGCAGCCCGTATTGCCAGTGCATCTTCTAGTGTCAAAGCCAAGGGCTTCTCGACAAATACATCTTTACCGGCAGCTAACGCTTGAATTACCAAACTTGCATGAGTTGGTGCTGGAGTTGCAACTACTACTGCTTGCACATCGGGTATTGCCAAGACTTTTTCAAAATCAGAAACTCCCTCAACATCAAATTTATCTTTTAACTCTTCTAATGTTTCATAACTTGAATCGCAAATTACCCGCAGTCTACCTAATTGAGAAAAATTTTTTACTAAATTTTTACCCCAGTAGCCACAGCCAACTACTGCCACATTTTTATAATTGTAAGACATATTGATTTACCTCGATCAGGCACTAATAGTGTTTTTGGTTTTTAATCCTTTTGTGGCCAACACATTTCGTGTGTCAATAATTAGAGGCGCATGTTGGGATACTAATTCATAATCCACATGATCGTGATCAGTTACAATGATAACGGCATCAAACATTTTCAAATTTTCTGATGTTAACGGTAAAGATTTCAAGTTTATTTCTGGATAATGACGATGATTTGAACAGTTTTGTGCATAAGGATCGTGATACTCAACTTGTGCTCCTTGCCGCTTTAATAGCTGAATAATTTTTAGTGAGGGACTTTCCCGTTGATCATCCACGTTTTTCTTATAAGCAACTCCTAATATCAGAATGCGAGAGCCTTTCAAAGGCTTGCTCTGGTTATTCAGCGAGTTAATTAACCTATCTACTACATACTTAGGCATTAAAGTATTGACTTCGCCTGCTAATTCAATAAACCGCATTGATAAGTCATACTCTCTAGCTTTCCATGTCAAATAAAATGGATCAATTGGAATACAATGCCCGCCCCATCCAGGACCTGGATAAAATGCTTTAAAACCAAATGGTTTGGTTTTAGCAGCTTCAATAACTTCCCAAATATTTATATTCATTTCCTGAAACAATATCTTCAATTCATTAACAAGTGCGATATTAACTGCACGGTAAATATTTTCTAGAAGTTTAGTCGCTTCTGCAGTTTGAGTTGAAGAAACAGTCACCGTTTCGATAATAATTTGCTCATATAAAGTTTGAGCCAATTCAAGGCACAGAGGTGTGGTTCCACCAACCACTTTAGGGACGTTAACTGTAGAATACTTTGTATTACCAGGATCTTCACGCTCTGGAGAGTAAGCGAGTGAAAATTCTTGACCAACTAGCAGACCAGTACTAGACAGTATAGGCAAAAGTATCTCATCTGTCGTACCTGGATAAGTAGTACTTTCTAAAACAATTAGCTGCCCTATTCTTAGGTAACGAGCAATTGTATAAGCTGTCTGGACGATATAAGTCAAATCAGGCTCTCTGTGTGTGTTGAGAGGAGTAGGAACGCAAATAATTATTACATCCGCTTCGTGCAAACGGCTCATATCGCTAGTTGCATTGATTAATTCATTTTTCAAATCCTCCGATTCAATATGGCGGATATATGACTGACCTTTTTCAATTTGATCAATCTTGTGCTGGTCAATATCAAAGCCAATAACTGAAAACCCTTTGTGGGCAAAGGCTACCAGGAGTGGGAGTCCTACATATCCTAGACCGATAACACCAACTAAGGAGTGTTTATTGGCGATTTTTTCCTTAAGAAGTTTCAAGCCCATATTTAATTAACTCAAAAAACGAGAGGGAAAATCATCTTGATAACTGCCTCGATTTTAGTCATTGTGCCCCGGAGTAATCGTCAGTGCAATTACGGCTTTTTACCCTCAATAGTGAGAACAGATGAAATTGATTGATTTTGGGCTAGCGTAATGACAAGACGTTTTCAGCTCCAGACGCACGCTCCTGCTGTACTTCCGAGAGAATTGCACCCAACCAGACAAAGAAGAACCACAAATACACTGTCATCCAGCTCAAAGCCGTTGCATTGCACAGCACATACAAAGCTACCAAGCTAGCAAGTGCCCGCTTGCAGAGTGGGTTGCCACGAACCGCTGGAGTCCAAAAACTCCCTAGCGTTAAGATCATGGCAGCCATAAAGAAGATAAAACCAATGATTCCGTGCAAATAAAGGACTGCGGCGTAGGTTGAAAAAGAACCAAGGGTAATGTCGTAGATATACCATCGGACTGATCCCTGTGCGATTCCCCACCCTAACCAGGGTGATTCTTGCCAAGCCTCAAGAGTTTTGCGAACCACGAGTTCCCGATCTGTCGTTGATGAGGCGCGAGCGCCATTGAAGATTTCCAGGGGCGTTTTAAGTAACTCATCGAAGGTCAGCCCCAAAAAACCGCAGAGTAAGGAGGTGAATGATACTCCCCAGAGGGAACCTTGACGAGCCAACGTGCTGCGGAAGTAGGCCGTAATCAGGAGTCCTAGGGGTAAGCAGATCCAGGCTAGACGACTAAAACTAATTAGCACAGCGACCAAACAACCCGCTAAGGCGAATTTTCGCAGGCGGCGGTCTGTCTCACCCAGACAGATAAAGAAACATAGAAGGGCGCATACCCCCAGGATTGGAGGGTCTGGCGTGTAAAGGACTGTCCTGGGTAAAGAAATATGAAAGAAAGGTTGATACTCTGCAAACGTGACTAGCAGACTCTGTTTATCGCCTGGAATCACTCGCGCTAGTGGAGGTAGGAAACCTGCCCCGCCAATCTTGAGCACCAGCATCACGACCTCAATCGCGATCGTTACCAAGTAGCCCGTTGTCATCCAGGCAACGGCACGTGTAATCACGCTAACCCTAAGGCAATGCCAAAAGGGTAATATCATACAGGCAAAGATTAAGAAGTAGCTCTTGAAGAAGGTTACTAGTGTCGCAGCAGTTTTCAAGACTTCAAAATCTACATTTTTGAGGCCGAACATGGCGGTCCAGAGCATGACCACTGCCATTACCAACCAAGCCCAGACACAGGCAGGGATCTCGCTCCTAACCAGCTTGTCCATGTCAAAGTTAACGACTAGCAAAACTGTAGCAATGGCTGGGTAGAGGAGAGTTTGTATACCTAACAGCCACCAGAGGGGTGTCAGAACAATCGTCCAATAAACCACCCGTTCTGGAAATGACAGGACACCGAGTTTGAAATTTACCCGCGTGGAACTTGGTGTGCTAGAGGTAAAGTTTAACATTTAGCGCGAATTTTGCTGATGAAATCGAACAGATGGCGACTCAGTTTGGGTGAAATGAGTGGGATCAGTAGTAGCTTTAGCAAGATATTTCTCGTCCAGCTATCTCGTAAAATTGAGGGATACAGACGAATTGCCATCCATAGCTTGTGGGCCGCCTGCTTAGCCCCGTTGGCACTTGCAACCCGTGTCAAGTACATGTGAGCTAAGTACCTGTAGGTATTGGCAAGGCTTTGATTCTTTAAAGATTGCATTTCCAGTGGGGCGGCTCGAAATCCCTTCTCAATAACAATGAAATTACATTTTTCCATAAGCTCAACATTCGAAGAACTTGAGCCTGAAGAAATCCGATAAAAAACTTGCGGTTTGGCAACCACCACAAAAGGCCAACGCGCCGCTAGCCGCAGCCAGTAATCCCAATCTTCTGCCTGTGCTAGCGCTGGGTCAAACTCCCCGGCAGATGCGATCGCCTGTCTAGAAATCAGACAATTTGAGCCGCTAACCACAAAGTCATTCACTAACAACTGGGCATACACATTCCCGGCAAAATAAACGGGCTCAGAGGCTCGAATAGACTGACCTTGTTCATCCATGTAATACGCCCAGCTATAGACCACGCCTGCCTCTGGATGCTGTTGTAAAGCTGCAAGTTGTAGCTCTAATTTCTCGACTGTCCATAAATCATCAGCATCTAGAAAGGCAATGAACTCTCCCCTAGCATGAGTAATGCCGCGATTACGAGCTACTGACACCCCGCCATTAGGATATGAACAAATTTTCATCCGGGGCTCTTTCACGGTATTGAGCAGTTCTAAAGTCTGGTCCGTCGAGCCATCGTTGATAACGAGCAGCTCAAAGTCCGAAAAAGTTTGTTGCTGAACAGACGTAATGGTTTCCAAAATCGTTCGTTCAGCATTGTAGGCAGGAACAATCACAGAGATGGTTGGCATTTTACTCTCAATATCTTGATTAAACGACTTGGTTGCAGCTTTAGGTGACGAGTAGCGCGAAGTTTACTGATGAACTGCATCAGGTGGAAACCCAATTTGGGTGAAATAAGTCGTATTACTAGTACTTTGAGCAAGAGAGTTCGAGTCCAGCCATTTTGTATCCAGCTATCTCGTAAAATCGGGGGATACAGACGAATTGCCATCCATAGCCTCTGAGCCGCCTGCTTAGCTCCATCGGCACTTCCAACCCGCGTTAAGTACATTTGAGCTAAGTACCTGTAGTTATAGGCATAGCTTTGATTCTTTAAAGATTGCATTTCCAGTGGGGCGGCTTGAAATCCCTTCTCAATCACCCTGAGGATATTTTTTTCCATCGCCTCAACCTTCGATGACACTGACCCTGACGATTGACGATAGAAAATTTGTGGTTTGGGAACCACCACAAAAGGCCAATGCAGTGCCAGCCGTAGCCAGTAATCCCAATCATCAGCACCTGGTACTGAAAAGTCAAATTCCCCTACAGATTCAACCGCTTGTTTGCGGATGAGACAATTTGACCCATTGACAATGAAGTTTTCCACTAGCAATTGGGCATAAACATTGCCTGCACAAAGAAAGGGATTACCAGCAGAAAAAGATTCTCCTTTTTCGTCCATGTTATAAATCCAGCTATAGGCAACGCCTGCTTCTGGATGTTGTTGTAAAGTTGTCAGTTGTAGTTCTAATTTGTCGGGCGTCCATAAGTCGTCGGCATCGAGAAACGCAATCAAGTCTCCAGTGGCGTGTTCAAGGCCATGATTACGAGCTACAGGCACCCCACCATTGGAATAGGCAAAAATCTTGAGGCGCGGGTCTTTAACTGTACTCAGTATTTCTAAAGTTCGATCCGTTGAACCATCATTGATGACAATTATTTCAAAGTCTGAAAAAGTTTGTTTCTGAACAGATGTAATAGTTTCCAGAATCGTTCGTTCAGCATTGTAGGCAGGAATAATCACAGAGATAGTTGGCATTTTACTCTAGGAATATTGATGAAACGACTGGTAGGGTTATTAATCTGTTAATTGACTTTCTCAATCTTTACTTGAATGGGTATTTCTTTTGCGTCTCTCTGCCAGCCAATTGGCAACTTGGCCTACTAGAGATTGGTATGTAAAGAACTGTTTTGCAGCGATGAGGCGAACAAAGACGAGATATATGCCAATAAATAGGAGTGGTTTCAGGATTGTAGGTACACTCAGAGAAATCAAAATTGCTACAAGTGCAATCAGGGCGGCTTTAAAGGAGGGAATCAAAAACTTCATCAATGACCAACCCAGTTTTCGGCAGCCCACCCACCACCAGTAGACTGTCCACACAATTCCCAACACTAGAGCAACCGCAATACTAACCCCAAGAATTCCTCCCTTCCAAGCGCCAATCATAAAGCTCAGCACAGCTATTGGAGCAATCTGGAGGTTGACCTTGGCATTAACCTCTGGTCGGCCTTTTGCAGACAGCATATTAATCAGTGGAATGTTGATCAGGCGAAAGTAGGCAAAGACGAGTAACCAAGGAATTGCCGTGCAGATAGGCACCCACTTCGCTCCAAAGATCACAGAGATTGCCTGCTGGTCAATCACTAAAAAGAATAAAGCGTATAGGGGAGCAGCCAGGAAAGCGATTTGTTCAACCACTTTTAGCAGGGCATTCTCCTGCTCTTGATCATCTGTCATTTGGGCGAAGGCTGACATCCCAAGTAGACCAATCACTTGCTGCAGAATCATCGTCAGTGCCATCGTCAACTGGTACGCAAGATTGTAGTAGCCCAGACTGGCATTGCCCAAAAACTTGCCAACCACAAAGTTGTCGCAGTTGGCATTCACGTAATACCCAAAGCTGGAGCCTGTAGCGCCCAGGCAGTAAGACAACACTTCTGCTCTTGCCTGTGGATCAATCTGCAGGCGAAAATCATGCATCGAGTCGCGACGCGCTAGAGCACACCCTGTTAGCCAAGAAGCCGTATCTCCGACGACGAAAGACCAGTAGCTTAAACCCAGCAAGGCACACGCGGTTGTGCATACTACTCGAACAACTGCGGCTATAAAGGACAAGTTTGCCAACTCTCGATACTGCATCCGCCTGATCAGTACCCCAACATAAACCGACTGGGCAGAAGACAGCAGGAGGTTGAAGGCGAACACAACCAGAATCCAGACCAGGTCTGGCACACCGAAAAAATTAGCTGCTAGGGGTGATACAGCCACCATTCCCAATGCCAAGACCAATCCAATCATCAGACTGATTGTGTAAGTTGTATTTAAATAACGCTTGTCTTCAACCCCTTTGTAGACAAGAAAATCTCCTGCTGTGCCCTGGTTGAACAGATTCCCAAAAGCCCAGAAAATGTAGGCGACGCTGATCACCCCGAATTCAGATGGCTGCAGCAACCTTGCCAGTATCAGGTTGCTTAGCAAGGTCAGCATACGTGTCGCGATCGCCCCGTAGGTCGTCCATAACCCACTTTTGATTAACGAGATCCGGCTCATAAACTATCTACTTGCGTGTGTACTCTACCGAGCCAAGCGATCGCCCAATCACCAGCTTGGCAAGTGGTGCCATCCGCACAGCCACTAGGGTGAGCAGCGATCGCACGTCGCGATAAAAGATGGAGCGATCGGCTGCTATTGCCCGGTCAATAAAATCACGGGCAATGGCAGCATCACCAGTCGTCAGGGACAACCGGGCTAGGTAGCGATACATGTAGGCGTGGGCAGTCGGGAGTACTGGTTCGACCAACTCTGGAGAGCGTCGGTAGGCAGCCTCAATTACCTGTTCACAACATCGCTGCATTTGCACTACGTTGAAGGAGAGTCCAGATGGGCGGACCCGATAGCAACATAGGACTCGTGGTTCCCGATGAAATCGCCAGCGCTGCGTCGCGGCAATCCTCAACCAGAAATCTACATCCTCAGAGCTGCGTAACGCTTCATCAAACTCGCCCACTTCATCAAAGATCGAGCGGCGGAACACGGCATTAGAACCGTGACCAATAAAGTTCTTGCACAGTAATGCCAGGAGTGGGTCAGACCTGACTGGCTTACCACTCAGGCGCATAAAGGTCGGACGCCCGTCCTCACGGATTGCGCGTGAGGCACTATATACAACCCCTACCTCTGGGGCGCTATCGAGCCGAGCAACATGGGTGGCTAGCTTGTCTGGCTCATAGGCATCATCACTATCCAGTAGGGCGATGTAGTCGGCACGGGCATGGCGGATGCCGTAGTTGCGAGCCTGAGAAAGGCCCCCATTCTGTTTTTGCAGTAACTGAAACCGAGAATCGCGCACTACAAACGGTTTAACCACCTCAGCAGTACCATCGGTAGAACCGTCGTCAACAATGATCACCTCAAACTCCTGCAAGGATTGACGCTCTAGAGAGACCAGCGCATCCTCAATGTAGGAACGAACGTTATAGGCGGGGACTATAACACTGACTTTAGGGGCAACAACCATAGAAAAACTCCTACATCCAAATATTCTCTCTTCAGCGAAGGCAATGGTTCAGTTGTCAAGTGGGCAATGCCCTGCGTTCCCTTTTCAGCAGAGTCCGCAGCCAGCGTCGGGTATCTGGAGGAATTAGCCACATGCCGAGGTACAAACATAAGTCAGCTGGCTGGGGCGAGCCTTGCCGGATGGCTTCCCAGAGCAGCGGCCAAAATGCTTTCCAGTCACGGGCCAAGGCTGCTCGCGAACTGACCTCTGCCAAGATGAAGGATGAATAAGCTCGGGGTGTTACTAAGTCTCGTTGTGCTTGAATCCAGTTGAGTGAATTCTGCCAATTGTGGACGCTACTCATACTTGGACGGTTTTCCCCTAAATACCAGATGGAGAGCGGCTCAGGCACAAACTCGATCCCTACCCCTTCTACGGCAATCGCCCGTAACAGCCAGTCCCAATCATCATGTCGCTGCATGCTGGTTCTGAAAGGAACTTTTTCCAATAACTCTTTTGGGGTGAGGATGGTTGAACATTGGATCACTCCTTCTCCCTGGAACAAGGTATTGCGAACAAACAGATATTCACTCAGCGGTTCCGACTGGTTGGGGGGTCGTCTAGGCCAAATGGAATCTCCCTTGGGCGTCCGCGCAATCAGATAGCAGCTGGCGATCGGGAGCGCGTACCGAGAACGCCTGACAGCTTCAAGTTGCAGTTCTAGCTTTTGGGGCATCCATTCGTCATCATCGTCTAAATGAGCAACCCATTTGGCTTGAGCTGCGGCAACCCCAGCGTTACGAGCGGCACAACAACCTTGATTTGTCGGTAGTTCGATTACACTCAGCCGGGAGTCATCAATTGATGCAAGTGCGGCACTAGCGGCCTGATCTGGGCCATCGATCACAACTATGACTTCAATTTGGCTCAGGGTTTGAGCAAGGGCGCTTTGAACCGCTCGTTTAACTAGCTGTGGGCGGCGATAGGTGGGTATCACTACGCTGACTAGGTGCTCCAAGGGAATGACCTCCTGATAATTGGTGCGTTGGGCGTTGCCTCGCCGTATTTATGTATGCAAAAATGGTTCACTAGGCACGGCTCTCTCAGGTATAATCACGTTTCTCATCAAGTACTCAATCGTTTCTTGTTTGACCCATTCCTTTCGGGCTAGAATTTCACCCAGGCGCAGTCCACTTCCCTCTTGCTCAGATAAAGCAGTTGCGATGTGAACCTGAGTTAAAAGACCCGCATCAACGAGATAATCACCCAGACGCTTGACATCGGTGTGGGCAGTTGCAGTCAAATAATTTTGAGTCGTGGACGTTAAGGACAAGTTGCCTAGATTATCTTTAGCTTCCAAGCTAGAGCTACTAAGTTGCATGTCCTCTACCTTCAATGGGGGTGCATAAAACTTGGCTAGGGCCATTTGAAGCACAAAAGCTGGATTCCCAAGTAAATAGCGGGCTGCTAGGCGTTTCGGTTCGCGCCACAGACGGTACAGCCACTCCGAGCCCAGATTTGAAATAAATTCTGGACAGTCTGAGATCACACCCGCCAGTCGGTCAATAACCGCACCACCGGGCATGAACACGTTGACATTAAGACGACTGCGATGCAGTCGAATCCAATTTTCTTGAATCGGCATCCCCATGCCTACTACTAAAATATGAGGCTTTACGTGGTTGATTTGCTCAATCACTGCCTCATTTTGCTCAGGGTCTTCCCAGGGCGAAATATCCGTGATGCCCAGCCCAACCGACATTTGGGTATTGTTCTCTCATGCGCTCAAGCGCTGCTTCTAAATACTGAGGCTTTGACCCCAGCAGAAAAATTGAAAAACCATGTTGATTGCACTGTTCCAGTAATTTCGGCATCAAGAGTGTGTAGGAGGCTCGGTAATCTAGAGGTAATTTCAGCCCCATGTAGCCAAGCGCTTTTAAGATGCCGACGCTGTCACAATGGGCGATTTCTGCCGTTTGGAGAAAGTTATAGAACCAGGGGAGTTGCATCGAAAGATTAAAACTGTGGACGTTGTAATTTGCCACAGTTATCTTTCTTTTTTCAACGCACGCTGTGTGAATTGCTTCAAGAATAGCGGCGACAGTCATAAAAGTAATTCGTCGAGCTAACATATGCACGTTGAGACTTGGCAACCTTTCCAGGTTGTAGAGGTTAGGTTGTGCAATTATTGCTGTGGTCATATCGTGTTTCGATTATTCAATCATTTTTATGCTCATGTTAATGCTAGGTCTGCTTTGTTTAAAGAGGATTTCCACTGAATTTTTAGCCCAGGTTACGCTCCAATGCTGCAAAATTTAAGTGTATTTACGGTGCTATTATCTGAAACCGCAAACAGCTCCAAGGGCTCCAGGGGTTGTGTTGCCTTGGGAAGACCGGCACCGAGGATGCAGCCCTGGTAGCCCGAGGTCGTGCTCCAGCTTACAAAATACTGGGCCAAGCCAGTACTAATAGCATGATTAAATTGCTTGACCAAAAAAGTAGCAGGAGCCACAATAAACCATCTATAATCGTGCGACTACGTGTGCCAGAAAGAGCAATTGTAGTCATCATCTGTTGGCTCTGCCATAATTGCAATAGCCGAAAAGCAGTGTAGATGCTTCCAATGACCACCACAATACTGGGAAACAAAACGCTACTCAAAATCTGCTCAGTCACAATCTGAATGATTAAAACCAGTAAGTATAAACCCAGGACGAGCCGTAGCTCCTTCTGGCGTATCCAGACAAAGAAAGCAATTCCAGGAAGTAGCAGCCCAATTAAGATAGCCACCACAACCCAAACTTGGATAAATTTACTCGCCCAGTCGCTATAATCGATAAACAGTTTGACTGGCAATGCGCCATTGATGGTGAGCCAGCCAATCAGCAAAATGAGCAGGGTTGCAAGGGTTACAAATGAGAGAGTCGTTTTCCAGGTTAATGGCGTGTTAATTGCTGAACTCATCGATTGCAAGTAGTGATAGTAAGAGCTGATATATAAAATACCTTCGTCCTTCGCCTCTGGCATTGCTGCTGCTCCGGTGGGACGGATTTAAGCAAGTACATTTACTTAGACAACGGGTGGAGTTGCACCCTGGAAGCTAGTAAATACCCGAACATGAAGGAGCTGCGGGTACAATATCGAGGCGAACCGTGGCGAATCCTCTTTGCGTTCGACCCCATGAGGAAAGCGATTCTTCTTCTTGGGGGGAACAAGACCGGCTCCGCTCGATGGTACAAGGAAAATATACCTATAGCAGATAGAAGATTTACGGAGCACTTAGAGATGCTTCGGCAGAAGAAAGAACAGGAGGAAAAAAACTATGGCCACATACGAAGAAAGGATGCGAAAGCTGTCCCCAGAAAGAAGGGCAAGAATCGAGGCAAGAACCGATGAACTTCATCAGGAGTACCTGGCGCTCAAAAAACTTCGTGAAATGCTAAACCTCACCCAAAGCGAGATGGCTACGCGGATTGGCGTCAAGCAACCAGCGATCTCGAAACTTGAAAATGGCGATCACCGCTTGACTCTCGATACTCTGTCAACTATCATTGCCTCTCTTGGCGGAGAATGGGAACTTACTGTAAGGCTTCCCGATATTGGTTCTGTCCGTCTCACAGGCAGTGAGGATTACGAGGATGCTCATGTTGTAAAACTGTAGTAACACAGGAGACGGTGTATAAGCGTGAGCTTTCGCGTTAAGAGTGGGCTAGGGGTACTATCCCCCATTGGGGGTTGAGCACGCGATTACGCTGTTGATGTTGCTTCCTTCCCATCGGCAGAAGAGTGTTGAGAAGTGCGGGCGTGACCAAGGGCAGCAGGGATTGGTGAGGGGGCGATCGCTTAAGAGTGTCCGAGTGTGGGCAGGGGGAACCCGCAGCAACATGATTCACAGACAGTTAGGCGAAGAAATAACTGAACGATTAGTAAATTGCTACCAATATCGGTCGAGTTGACATTCCTCAAGTTTACGGCCCATTCAAAATGGAAGAAATCAGCTTCGCTTCAGCGGCAGCAGTATCTGGAGGAGCTTTTATTGCTACTGTTTCAACCTTTGCCGGGAACATGTTTTTAAATTTAATTTTTTCTGAACCTTCAATTAGTCAGAAAACAATAGAACAGATGGCTAGCAATACAGTTACTCGTCTCGTTGATGCCTGTAACATGATTGGCAATCCTAAGTAAAGAGCCCTCTTGGCTTACGATAGGGATATAAGGATCCACGCACGGTTTTGAAGACCAGCGGCTCACGCGCAAGGGACTTTGGCACTCCAACAGATCGTTCACACTACCAGTTTAGAATGAAATAGCCCCGGTGGAATATGGGTTGTAATATTCCAATACGGTAACAGTATTGGCAGGCAGTAAGTATCCCTGACTACTAATGAGGACAGAATGGCTGGTGCTCTCGGTGCTGTAACCATTCGGGCCCGCCCGGTATACAGATACAGGAGCATTATCCGCAGGTTGAGTGTCCCAGTTAAGATATGTCATTTGCACTGTTTGGTCGGTCTCAGACCGATTAATTAGTACCAATGCTCTTTGAGGAGAATCGTTACTTTTAGTAGCAAAAATTTCTACCCAAGAATTGTTGCTAGAAGAAGTTGAGACTACACTTCCCAAAACGTGCTCATTAAGCATTTTATAAAGATAAGAGGCAGGACGCTTAGTCCAATTGGAATCGTTATTTAGCTTTCCCCACCAACCATCCCCCTCATTCCATGCCATCGCACCAGTTGAGCCTGCGTTAATCATTGCACGTATTGCCAACGCATCATAAATAAGGCTGGTTGTGTCAGTTAACCATGGTGCAGTCTTAGTAGTTGGCTGGATATTGAACTCATCATGGAAACTTGATATTACGGCGGTGCGATTAGGTACAAGCTTCTTGATTTCACCTGAAACAAAAGAATCAGGATAACCTAGTGCTGATGCACTATCCCAAACAGCAGCTTTTGTTGTGGTACCATCGCCAGGTAAGTAGGTGTGGTAGGAAACAAAATCTATTCTATCCTTTGTTGCATTAATGAATGCGTCAATTCCAGAATAGTTGTAGGCGTTCGCAAAAGCAGGTCCTCCAACTTTGAGCGAGGGATCAACCGCTTTCATTGCATCATTTGCTTTGTTAAATATCACAGCTAAAGATTCCATGTCTCCAGCGTAAGCGTTATCTTTTTCGTTAGTGACTTCCCAGTAGATGACTTTCTTGCCTAACTTAACGTTTACGATTCTGACTAGCTCTGCACAAAAACTAGCGTATGCATCGTACATAGATGGTTGAAGCTTGCCTGTACCATCATCCATATATGAAGGCCAGTTAGCGATATTCATCATTTTTACTGGAGCATCGCTATAGGCACCATTAAGAGCATTAGTAATCTTAGTGACGTCCCAACTGTAAGACGCAGTATTAGGCGAAATAACCCAACCCAGTCTAGAAAGTGTGGAATCATTCATCTGTTCAGCGTTATGAAGGCGTAAAATTCCCGCATTCATAAAAGCAACGTTGGCTTTGTAGTTGCTATCTCCAGGACTTCCGGCGATGTTGGGATCACTGTATTGGTAAGCATTTAACCCATAATTTAGTCTGGTTGCCGTTATACCAGTTTTGTTTGTCCAGTTAATGCTAGCGTTAACTGAGGCCGTATTAAGTGCATATAAGTGTTCTTGAACGATTGAAATTATCGAACCTGTTCCACCTAAAAGGCTAACTAGAGCTGCGCCAACCAATGTTTTCATCATTACTACCTATGCAAGTCGTGTAGCGTTAATCACAAACTGTTGACGAGAGTGAATCTCGGTCTAGTCCTTGGTCGTGCCTCAAAATATCCGGCAAGACAGCCGAGCTTAGTCTGGCGTAAAAGCGCCTGATGTCCGGCAGACAATAAATCTAGATACCCTTATATTCACGTAGAGAATTTATGTAATTATAAATACCCGTTAAAGATTCAGTGAATTTACCCCAAAAATCCAGTTTGGCTGGTTTGCCAGAAGTTTAACACTGGGCCTTGTGGGTTTATTGCCATAATTGCCAAAATTTGCTGATATTCGTCAACCAAATTTTCGACATATTCGTGTTTATAGGAGGCGGTGTTATACGCAATATTGACGTTGTAGTGACTGGGAACATTAATGCCAATGGTAAATCGCCATTCACTGGCATCAATGCCATAACGCGGTACGCGACGTTGTCCTTTAGGTTTGTGAGTGGTTTGTATAACTTGGAATACGCCCACTGGCTGCTTCATCATTGCTGCGGCAATACGGATGTCATGGCTTACGAGACAGGGCAAGGAAACCCTTGTGTGATCTAGAAGAGCAAAAATATTTTGGGCTGAAGCTTGAATAAGGTCGGCTATGGTAGGGGTTTGTGTCAGATTCACAACCAGCGGAAATAGCTGCAAAAACATACCAATGGTTGCTTCGCTTTCTAAATCTGGACGGGCACCATTATTGACCAGGGTATAGAGGTGGGATTGCCTAGTTATCCGGTATAAAAACAAGTAGTACCCAGCGAGGAAAAAGGCGGAGGCTGGCAGGCGTTTCTGCTGACAATACGAGTGAATCAGCGCTGCTGTCTCCTGCTCTACAGGTTCGTTAATGTAGAAATCCTCCCGGTGGTACGTGCTTGGTTGTGGAGGGACAACCGTAGGATTGCAGTTCGCAAAGTGCTTTTGCCAAAACTCGATATCTGCTTTGTAACTGGTGCTGTTTTTCAGTGATGCCAACCGAGTGGCGTAATTGCGATACTGAGGGCGGACTGCTAGGGAATCAAGTTCATTTCTCAACAGTGCTTGATACACTGTACGCAGTTCATCCATGACCTGATGTATACCGATGAAATCTACAAAGCCATGGTGAGCAGTTACGATAACGGTATGGGTATTATTCCAGTTTTTGATCGCGCAAGAGCGAAAAAGCGGCCCCATCTCCAAATCAAACGGACATTCAGCCTCTGTGTTAGCGATTTCTTCAACCAGGCGCTGCAACTCGATGTGATCGCTGACAGGTTCACAATTGTGGTTGGTCCATTGCACAGGTTGAGGTGGGAGTACCTTTTGGCGTACAAGAGCGAGTGACAACTGAATTTTTAGGGACATGAATCGATGCAATAGTCGAGCTCGGACTGAGTGAGGTTTCTCTAGCAATGCTATGGTTGCTTGTTCTAGACGCTTTAATCTTGACAGACTTCCTGTGTTGATTGACGGGGTAGGTAGCAGCCCACTTAGGAGTTGAAGAACCCAAGAGCCTTTGCGAATTAGGCGAGTTCGTAAAATTTCATTGCGTTCAACGACTAAGTCACACGCACGCTGGAATAAAACTGGGTCGAACTCACACTCCCAAATTGAACGGGTTTGGATCGAATATTTCGGTGAAAAGATGTTCCCCGACGTTAGTTGTGAGCTGACCCAATAGAGTTCGAGTTCTGGAGAGATGGGGTATTCGTTGTCTTTTCCCCACCAGGGTGACTGGTAGGTTCCAGCCTCGGTTTCCCTAGCATTATGCACAAATGTGAGGATTTCTGCTTGGCGCGGTGTCAGGGGTTCTTTGGTCGCCTGCGACTCTGGCGTTGCCGAACGAACTGTCCCAATGCTAGAGCCTAAGTCAGCCACAGTCGCTGCTTCAAATAGGGTACGCAGGGGCAACTCCACATTGAAGGTTTGCCGCACCCGAGAAATTATCTGAGTGGCCAGCAGCGAATGTCCCCCCAATTCAAAGAAGTTGTCGTGGATGCCTACTTCCACCCTTAAGACTTCAGCCCAGATCCCGGCCAGAACTTCTTCTGTGGGGGTGCGGGGTGGGACAAAGCCTGCTTCTAGACTTTTGTCGGATGTATCCGGCACCGGCAAGAAGCGGCGGTCCACCTTGCCATTCGGTGTCAGTGGCAAAGTGTCTAGCATCACGAAGGCATTTGGTATCATGTACTCTGGCAGTTGCTCCTTGAGGAAGCGGCGCAGGTCAACGCCAGTTGGCGATCGCGGAGGGACCCCTGCATGCGACTGATTTGGCACAACGTAAGCCACTAAGCGCTTATCGCCCGGAACGTCTTCACGCACAATCACTGCAGTCTGGAGCACAGTCGGGTGTTGGCTCAGCACAGCCTCAATTTCTCCCAGCTCAATCCGGAAGCCGCGGAGCTTTACCTGGTGGTCGATGCGGCCAATGTACTCGATCTTACCATCTGCTAAGTAGCGAGCGTTGTCTCCAGTCTTGTAAAGGCGCGCACCTGGATCTGAGCTAAAGGGGTTGGGAATGAACCGCTCAGCAGTGAGTTCAAGGCGGTTGAGATAGCCCCTCGCCAAACCGACACCACCGATGTGCAACTCGCCCGGCACGCCGATAGGTTGGGGCTTTTGATCGGAATCCAGCAGATAGATCTGCGTGTGGGCTATGGGGCGACCGATGGGAACAATCGGTTGATTACTCCCGCTCTGGCATTGACCGTAAATTACCCCGACGGCAGCTTCAGTTGGCCCGTAGGCATTGTACAATTGGGCATCCAATCGGTCAAAAAAGCGCTCTTTAAGCTCGTTTGGCAGAGCTTCGCCGCCACAAGTGACGTATCTCAGGCAGTTACAGGTCTCTAGTTCCTCTGATTCTAGCAATACCTGAAGCAGGGAGGGCACAGCGTGAAGGAACGTGATCTTCTGCTTTGCAATCAGCTTAACGAGGTAAGCACTGTCCTGATGTCCCCCTGGTTTGGCTACGATCATCCGCAATCCAGCCAATAAGGGCCAGAATACCTCGAAGGTTGAAACGTCGAAGCTTAAAGAAGTTTTCTGTAAAACTCGGTCTACCTCGGTTAGTTGAAAGGCCGTCTGCATCCAGAGCAGGTGATTGCAAATACTGCGGTGAGGAATCATCACCCCCTTCGCCTGCCCTGTAGACCCTGAGGTATAAATCACATAGGCCAGGTGCGTGGGCTTAGCTAATTTCACGGGGTTGCGATCGCACAAGAGCGAAATTTGCTTCCAGTCAGTGTCAAGGCACACTACCTTAGCCACGCTCTGGGGGAGGCATTCGTAAAGCCGTGACTGAGTTAGCAGTATCGGTGCCTGGGTATCGTGCAACATGAAGGCCAAGCGCGACTTTGGGTACTCTGGATCGAGGGGTAGGTAAGCCCCGCCAGCTTTGAGGATGCCTAAAAGTCCCACCACCATTTCTAAGGAGCGCTCTACACAAATACCCACCAAAACGTCCGGCCCTACACCCAGTTGACGTAAGTGGTGCGCTAGCTGATTGGCACGGCGGTTCAACTCTCTGTAGGTCAGCTGCTGCGTATCAAACACCACCGCCACCACATCCGGATTCCGTTCCACTTGGGCTTCAAACAGGTGATGAATACACGCATCCTTGGGGTAGTTTGCCTTGGTGTCATTCCACTCGACCATCAGTTGATGGCGTTCGGCTTCGCTCAAAAGCGGTAAGTCCGAGAGCCGCTGTTCGGGATTTGCCACCATGCTTTTTAGCAAGGTTCTAAGATGTCCCAGCATCCGAGCAATGGTAGTGTCGTTGAACCGACACTGAGCGTATGCAATTTGCAATAACAGTTCTGACTCTACATACGCGCCTACTGCGAGGGGATAGTTTGTCTGTTCAAGCAGCCGAAACTCTCGGTTCTCCCAGCTTTTACCAAGCGATCGCAAGGTAGAATTCAATAGGTAGTTTTCAAAGACCAGGATGCTCTCAAATAAAGGCTTGCCTGAGGGGATGTCACTCCACCCCTGAACTTTTACCAGTGGAGTGTGCTCATAGTCCCGTATTGCTAGCCAAGCCGCCCGCAGATCTTTTAGCCATGGCAGTAGCAACCTTTCAGCAGACACGCCAACCCGTACCGGAAGGGTGTTGATAAAAAGTCCCACCATGGAATCGGCTGACTTCAGAGCCGACCGACGACACGCTCTTGTTGCTCCGAAGACCACATCCTGATCGCCACTATAGCGCGAGAGGAGCAAGGCCCAGGCCCCCTGTACCAGGGTATTGAGAGTGAGTTGATGCTGTTGTGCCATGGATTGCAATGCTTTAGTCAACGTCTCGGGGAGTCGAATTTCTTGCTTTCCATAGCCCTGCGACTGATCGGATTTACTAGGGTAAGCACGGTCAAAAACCAAAGGTGTAGGAGCACTGAAGCCTTTAAGTGTTTGCCGCCAGAACCTCTGGGCCTTGATAAAGTCTTGCTTTTTTAGCCAATCAATATAGTCTCTATAAGGATGGGGAAGTTCAAGTTGTAATTCTTGGGCGCGGCAGAATGCCTCATAAAAGGCAAAGAGTTCCTTCAAAACTAATGGAAATGACCGACCATCCAGCAACGCATGGTGAAAGGTCCAGATCAACTGGTAGTCGGCCGACTCCACCCGGAAAAGCGCCAAGCGCATCAGCGGTGCCTCAGTCAGTTCGAAGCCACGCCGTCGATCAGCCTGAAGATAAGCCTCCAGTCGTTTTTCCTGCTGAGCCGCCGACTCACCACGCCAGTCTTGCTCAAACCACGGGAGGGTAACATGTCTATGCACCTCCTGAATGGGCTCGTTGACGCCTGACCAACAAAAGCTTGTTCTCAAGACCTGGTGCCGCTCTACAACTCGCTGCCAGGAGCGCTTGAGAGCCGATATATTCAGGTCTTCATGCAACGCACAGATTATCTGTTCGACATCAACCCCAGACTGCGGTGCATACAAACTATGGAACAGCATGCCCTCCTGTATAGGTGAAAGAGGATATGAATCTTCAATATTTTTCACAATGGAAGGTGCTGACATTTTGTTCGTGCAATTAACTCAATTGGTATTTTTCTCCAATTATAAGAAATTATCTCAAATCCGTTTGATTGCCCATAATTTATGCGGCCGCTGAGGGCCACCAGCTTAGTGGTGATGGCGGCGTTCTGCTAGACGCGGGAAAATCTCAAATTGGCGATTAATATCAGCACTCACTGCTGCCTGGTTAGAGCGGATATATGCACCCAACTCCAAATTATCGAGAACGGTTTGCCGCGATAGCACTCGCCGTCCTTCAGGGGAATGGGCGATACCCAAGCGTACGACTTTGTAAGCAGGGCAGCGAGTGATGTCACGCCCGCTGTAGCGGATCTGACCGCTGCGGAGGTTGACTAGCCTGGAAATAGCCCGCAGTGTGGTACTTTTACCAGCACCGTTCGCACCAATCAGGGTGACTACCTCGCCCGTGTTGACAATCAGATCAACATTTTGCAGGGCTTGGATGCCACCGTAGTTGACATATAATCCTTTAAGTTCTAGCATTGGTATAAATTAGCCAGGTTTTTTGTCTAATAGTTGAAATTGCTTTTTATCCAAATCATTTTGAGGGATTGAAAGGATTCAACTAGTTGATTTTGAATCGCTTTCAGGGGTTGAAACTCCGAGATAGGCTTCAATCACAGCAGGGTTAAACCTGATTTCATCTGGATCACCCAAAGCAATTAACTGACCAAAATCCAAAACGGCAATGCGATCGCACAAGCCCATGACTAAAGGGACGTGATGTTCAATTAGGATTACAGTCAAGTTGAACTGGGTGCGGATTTCCCGGATCAGGTACGACAGCAGCTGCTTTTCGTTGGGATTCATACCGGCAGCTGGCTCGTCTAGAAGTAGGACTTGGGGTTCAAGGGCAAGGGCGCGGGCAATTTCAAGCCGAATGCCAAGCCGCCTAGCACCGGACCAGGAATATTGCCTAAACCACCCAGTACAATAACTGCTAAACCCTCCAGCCGACTATATTTACTACTTCTGACATATGAAAAGCAAATTGACACAGAATGGAAGACTTTATCTTACTTGGTTCCGGTTCTTAATCATTGTTCTATTGGTACTGGGTGTATTTTTTCGTTTTGTTAATCTTGACCACAAAGCCTACTGGTATGATGAAACAGCTACCTCATTACGGATTTCTGGCTACACCTGGTCAGAATTGAAACACCAACTCTTGGAGCATATAGTTACAATTGAGGATTTGCAGAATTATCAGCACATCAATCCTGATAAAAGTGTAATCAACACCATTAAGAGTTTGGCGGTAGAGGAACCTCAGCATCCACCACTCTATTTTGTAATGGAACGATTTTGGGTGCAATGGTTCGGCAATTCAGTGGCGGTGAGGAGAAGTTTGTCTGCCCTCATTAGCTTGCTCGTGTTCCCTTGCCTCTATTGGCTATGTCTAGAGTTATTTAAGTCGTCGCTGGTAGGATGGGTAGCAATCGCACTGATAGCTGTCTCACCCTTCCATGTGCTGTATGCGCAGGAAGCACGAGAGTATAGTTTGTGGACAGTAACAATCTTACTATCTAGCGCCGCACTGTTGCGAGCAATGCGGCTCAAAACCAAGCTCAGTTGGGGCATTTATGCAGCAACTGTAGCACTGGGACTTTATACTTATCTATTTTCTGGTTTGGTTGCAATCGGACATGGAATTTATGTAGTTATAACTGAAAGTTTCCGATTGACTAAGACGCTTACTGCTTATCTACTTGCATCACTTGCAGGAATTATAGCTTTCGCGCCCTGGATTTTTGTTGTAATTACTAACTTATCCGAAATTAGAGGGACAACACACTGGACTCTAACTTACACACCCCTGTTAACTTTGGTTGAAATGTGGATAGTTAACCTTAGCCGTATTTTTCTTGATTTCAACTATGGCTTTAGCTCTAACATGTTATTGCCGGAGCTAGTTATCCTAATTCTGATAGGATATTCAATATATTTCCTCTGTCGTAATACTCCAAAACAGGTTTGGCTGTTTGTCTTAACGTTAATTGGCTCTACGCTAATCTTAGCACTGCCAGATTTAGTTGGCAAAGGAGAACTAACAACTATCACTCGATATCTAATCCCCTGTTATTTAGGTATTCAGTTAGCTATTGCTTACCTTATCACTACTCAGATTACCTCCATATCTGTTAATCTCAGACAAAAGAACCTATGGCAGATTGCCATACTCCTACTGACTTTGAGTGGAGTTTTGTCATGCGCAGTTAGTTCTCAACAAGTTTGGTGGTGGAACAAGTATTCATCTATTTTCAATCCTCAAGTAGCTCGCATTGTTAACGCGGCTAGCTCTCCACTTTTTATAACTAATGACTCTGGCGTCCCACAGACTCTCGCCTATCTGTTCGCTCCAAAAGTGCGACTTCAGTTAGTCGCTGATGAACGACTAGTGATGCCCAATGGCGAGCTTCGATGTCAGCAAAATATGTTCAATATTCCCGAGGGTTTTAGTGATATTTTTTTATATACTTTTGATTTCAAATCTAAACTTAATAAAAAACATAATTGCAAGATAGAGCTTGTTCATGAATGGGAGCAAGAATACCAGCCTGGTTACAAATCTAAGGCTTCACTCTGGAAAATAGAAAAATCTTGAAGATCCACGTCGCCGTGCAGGATCGGAGTACTCTGGAGCTATGTTTGGCATTGTTTACACTTGCCATATGCAACACTATGTCATGCTAACCCGCAATCTATTTTATCCGGGGTTGACGCGGGCGAAGAGGCTGGCGATCGCGACTTGGTCCCAACAAAGCGATTACCCCCGCTCTGCGTTCTACGCCAGAAGCAGCGCTACACTTAAGTAGGTCGGCGGGGCGATCGCGACTTCGGGAGAAGTATAAACTAAGCAGTCATGACCTTTGAGGAAATGCCCTATCTCCTTTTCCTCTAAGACGCTGTCCACCCGCCATCAACCTCAATAATTTGCCCTGTCACATAGCCACATGTGGCAAGGTAGAATGCTGCATCTGCCACCTCATCAGGTTGACCTGCACGCTTGAGCGGAATTTTGGCTTTTGTTGACTCAGCAAAATTTTCCCTCTTGTCCTTTGACAAATTAGATTGGATGTCTGTGCCTTCGATTAATCCCGGTGAGATAGCATTCACGCGGATGCCTCTAGGAGCTAGCTCAACCGCAAGGGCACGTGCCATCGAGTTAACAGCACCACAAAGGGCAGAACCCGCGCTATAGTAGGGCAGTCCGACTGAGGCTGCAATTCCAGAGCAGAAGATAATAACACTTCCCGGTGGCATTTTGGGTACTGCATAGTGCGCTGCCGCTAGTTGACCAAAGAACCGTCCTTCAAAAAGGGATTTAGCTTGTGCCACTGGTACTGTATCAATTGCACCAAAGATTGCTGCACCAGCACAAGTCACAAGAATATCCACCCGCTCGGGTCCCTCAAAAAGCCGCTGCACCTGTTCGGAATCAGAGACATCGGTGGGAATTGCAACAGCCCCGTCTCCGATGCTCTTGGCTGCTGTTGCCAAGCGTTGCGGCTGTCTGCTTGCCAGAATGACTTTTGCCCCAACACTTGCAAAACGTCTTGCTATTGCGTAACCAATTCCCGCAGAGCCTCCTGTTACAACAGCAATTTTTCCTGTAAGTATTTCTCCCATACGGTTTCCTTTAACGCAGTGTCAATTTTTCTTGAACTTTATCAAACTTTTTACAACAGCAATTGGGATTGAATAAAATCATAACCACGATCAAAGCGTGGTATAATATTGCCATTAAATTTCTTCAGTTCATCTACAATATCTGGGCTGTCGAAATCTTTGGAGTTCCGGTTCAAAAAACACTGATTCCCAAAATCCTTCCTAAACTTTCTGTATGAGGCGACGCCCTAGCAGACCTTGAGGTCTAACCAGCGATCATAATAAACAGGATGCCAAAAGCAAAGGCGTCTTTATAAGCAGAGTAATCAGCTGGTACAAACGCCTCCACCAGTCCGATTACCAAGCCGCCTAGCACCGCACCAGGAATACTGCCTAAACCTCACTGCTAAACCCTTGAGCCCGAAAGCAATGCCGAAATATGGCCCAGCAATGCTCACACTAGAGCCTACCAAGGTACCCGCCAACCCAGCTAGGAAGCTGCTGATAAAGAGGCTTCATCCCCTCCTGTGTCCTGGAACACCAGTTTAATCGGAGTGCCATCGATACCACCCCGAGAATTGAAATACTGCTCGGCGATTTTGGCACCAACGACTTCCTCCTGACCGAGCAGGGCAACGTTGCTTGTTTGTGCTACTGCAATCCCAATCGGAATCGCGGTAGACGAACCAGCAGATGCCGAGGTGGCGGTGGTGGAAGTCTTACCAGTGTTAGTGCAGGCTGTAAGCAGCACGAAGGTAACAAATAATGCAGATGTACGAGCAGCAGGTATTTTCATAATTGAGCCAGCAAAAATCTGTCTTGTGGGAGATTTCACAATGACAGTTGTGTAACAATCTACAGCTAGTAGTGCAACTATTCCGTAAGGGTTTTCCCACTCTAACTGTTAATTACTGTTAAATTGGCATCCGGTTCATTGCGTCCAAATACCGCCAACGCTTGGCGGTGGATAACTTCACAGGAGGAGAAAAGTGGATATTCCACTGATCGCCAAGGCTAGAGAACATGGCGAACGCACTGCTATCATTGCCCCTGAATGCGTATTTACCTATCAGCATTTGCTCGATGCCTCTAGTCAAGTCGCTACGTGCATCCTGGACGATGCAGACGATTTACAGCAGCGGCGCGTCGCCTTTATAATACCTCCAGGATTTCAGTATGCAGCAACCCAATGGGGTATTTGGCGTGCTGGGGGAGTAGCAGTTCCCCTGTGTGTCTCACACCCGCGTCCTGAGTTGGAATATGTAATCCGAGACTCAGGAGCAACGATCGCGATCGCAATACCGAATTTTGAGACGATACTGCGTCCGGTGGCTGAGGCTTTGGGTCTAAGATTTATCCTCACTACAGAAATGCTCGATGTCACACCAGGTGCCCTCCCAGAGGTCGGCATCGATAGACGAGCGATGATTCTTTACACTAGCGGTACAACCAGCAAACCCAAAGGCGTGGTTACGACCCATGAAAATATTCAAGCTCAAGTCACCAGCCTGATTTCAGCCTGGGGATGGACCGAATCAGATCAGATTCTACACGTACTGCCGCTGCATCATATTCATGGTATTATTAATGTGCTGACCTGTGCCCTGTGGGCCGGGGCTAGGTGCGAGATGCTAACTAAGTTCGACGCACAAGCGGTTTGGGAACGCATAATCGCTGGCAACTTGACTTTGTTTATGGCTGTGCCGACAATTTATACCAAGCTAATTACGGCCTGGGAGACTGCTCCTCCCCACCAGCAAAAGGCCATGTCTGATGCTTGTGCCAAAATCCGTCTTATGGTTTCGGGTTCGGCAGCTTTACCCGTCCAGGTGCTTGAGAAGTGGAAGCTCATTAGTAATCATTCGCTTCTAGAACGCTATGGTATGACTGAAGTTGGGATGGCTCTATCCAACCCGCTACACGGTCAGCGGTTGCCAGGATACGTTGGTACACCCCTACCTAACGTTAAGGTTAGGCTCGTGGATGACGTGGGAAATTTGGTCGAGCCTGGAACGCCTGGGCAGATTCAACTCAAAGGACCCGGCATTTTTCTAGAGTATTGGGGAAAACCGGAAGCAACCGCCAAAGCTTTTTGTGATGGCTGGTTCTGCACTGGTGATGTCGCGGTGGTAGAAAATGGATTCTACCGCATCCTTGGTCGCAGCTCGGTAGACATCATCAAAACTGGAGGCTATAAGGTATCTGCCCTAGAAATTGAGGAAGTGCTGCGATCGCATCTAGATATCCAGGAATGTGCAGTTGTTGGTGTTGCAGATGCTGAGTGGGGCGAGCGGGTGTGTGCTGCCTTGGTACTCAAACAGGGAAGCAGTTTGACTTTGCAAGCACTGCGGAGTTGGGCCAAGGAACGGTTAGCTGTGTATAAAATACCAACCCAGATTCTCATCCTCGATGATTTGCCCCGTAACGCCATGGGTAAGGTTACCAAGCCCACAGTAGCTCAGCTATTTAAGCTATAACTTACAACTACTTCCAATTTATTACCTAAGGTAGACGACTTTTCTCACATACTGTATATTTTTACTGTAAAGTAAAATACGTAATTTTTCCAGTAAATATACGTTTTTATTTTTATTGTAAATAGTACCTTTTATACAAAAGGTGTAATTAAATAAATTGGGTGTGAGAAAATTATATGGACAAGTTGTTGAGCCAATTTTCCCGACGTAAATTTATCGTGACTGCTGGGGCTACGGTAGGAACCGTGGCAATGAATAGCTGTGCTAAAACCCTCACTCCAACCGCTCAAACGCAGCCAGGATCATCAGTAATAAACAATAATGATGAGGCGGCCCTGTATGAAGCGGCTAAAAAAGAGGGCAAGCTGGTCTGGTACACCATTTTATTTAACCGAGAAATCGTCAACGAGATTACTGCCGCCTTCAGCGCCAAGTACCCTGGCATCAAGGCTGAAGGTACTCGCAACGTAGCCGGGGTGATTTTCCAGAAGCTAAACCAAGAGATGCAGGCTGGGATAAAAAATGTTGATGTCTTTGCCAGCACCGTTAACCAATTGATAGAACTCAAAGACCAGGGGAAGCTGATGCCATACGTGCCAGCAGGTCAGGAAAATATCTTGCCCCAATATCGCCACATTGATTCCGGTAACTTTTATCACACTGGTTCACTGAGTCTCGTAGCGATCGCTTACAACACGCAGCAGATCAAGCCCGAAGAGGTACCCAAGACCTGGAAGGAGCTGATTGGAGACAAGTACAAAGATAAAATCTCAACTGGTAGTGGAGCAGTTAGCGGTCAGGTGGGTACTTGGGCACTCAGCATGCAGCAGAAATACGGTTGGGATGCCTACTTCAATCAGTTCAGTAAGCTTAAACCTAAGCTAGGTAGCTCAATTAATGACACCATTCGCGATCTAGTCTCAGGTGAGCGCTCGTTGGCGATAGGAACTGTGGGCCAGACTCTGGCGAGTAAGGCCAAGGGCAACCCAATAGACGTAGTCTATCCCACAGACGGTACAGTTGTAGTAGTTAGTCCAATTGGCATCCTTAAGGACGCTCCCCATCCAAATGCCGCCAAGCTGTTTTTGAATTTCCTGATGAGCAAGGAATATTCTGCGCTTTGCGCTAAATACTTCGAGCAGCCAATTCGGAGCGATGTCACTATCAGCAGCGCCAAATCGATCAAGGATTTCCAGACTTACTCGCCCAAGCCTGAAGAGATCAGCAGGGAACTTCCTAAAATCATCCGTAAGTGGCGCGACACTTTCGGCGCCTAGACTTAAACGGAGGATAACGTCTTGGTACGGACTAGCACAAAACAGGTAACGAGCCGACTTGCTGAGCTAGGGCACCGTGCCACTAGCCGTGATTTTTCGCTGATTTTTTGGGTGTTGATGATAGCTATTCTGCTGCTGCTAGTTGGTTTGCCATCATTCTGGTTGATATGGCGCAGCTTTTCATTGCCAGAAGCTGGTGGATTTACACTGAGTAACTACAGCGAGGTCTTTACCAGCACGCGCCTACTTAAAGCTGTGATCAACTCCCTAATTCTGGCTAGTGGCGTGGGATGCATGAGTGTGCTGATAGGCGTACCTATGGCTTGGGCAGTGATTCGCACCAACATGCCCTGGCGGGGTTTGATGCGCGTACTGCTGCTGGCTGCTTTCATCACACCACCCTTTCTGGGCGGCATCGCTTGGATACTGCTGGCTGCACCAAATTCAGGCTGGCTCAATCGGGTCTTCGTACACTTGACTGGCGCTCAAACAGGCCCTTTCAACGTCTATTCTATGGCGGGAGCGATTTTCGTAGTAGGCATCTACAGCTATCCGTACGTATTCCTGCCGGTGAGTTCGGCGCTGGAGTTGGTTTCGTCCGAACTGGAGGACGCGGCTACGATTCTTGGTGCTGGTACGTTCAAAACCACGCTGCAAATTACACTCCCACTGGTGTTGCCGTCGATCATCTCAGGCTTTCTGCTGTCGTTCCTGGAGGCACTCGCCCTGTTTGGCTCGCCGACCCTGATCTTAATACCAGCGCACATAAACATCATCACGACCCAAATCTGGCAGCAGTTCCAGTACCCGCCCAACATCGAGCTTGCTTCCGCCTTTGCCATGTCTTTACTCTTGATCACCGCAGCCCTATTGTGGTTGCAGCGGCAGCTGCTGGCGCGCAGGGGTTACACTACACTCACCGGCAAGGGAGGTCGCAAGCGAATATTGGACATTGGCCCTTGGCGCTGGTTCTTCCTAGGTTTTTGCTTGTTGGTTTCAACGCTATCGCTGTTCCTGCCATTCTATATGCTGATTAGAGCTTCACTTTCCAAAGCCTGGGGATTGCCAATTGATGTTTCCAACCTGACATTAGAATGGTACGAAGACGTGCTGTTCAAGGAGCCTAGCACAGCTCTCTCAATCCAGAACAGCCTACTCTTCTCAGCCGCAGCAGCCATTATTACAATGCTTATGGGCGTTGCGATCGCCTACATTGTGAACCGCAAACTGGTACGCGGCTGGCGCTTGCTCGAATTTCTGGTGATGGTTCCACTGGTCATTCCTGGCATCGTGATTGCAATTGGCATCTTCTGTGCATACTCACGCCCGCCTCTCGTGCTCTACGGGACAGGTGCAATTCTGATTGTGGGCTACATTACCCGCTTCCTACCGATCGCATTTTCAAATTCCAACGATATTTTCAAAAGTATCAACCCTGAGTTGGAACTTGCTGCACGTAACCTGGGCTCGACACAAATCGCGACAGTAGTCAAAATTACGGTGCCGCTGGTCAATCGCGGTCTGATCGGGGGCTCTATTTTGGTGTTCATCCTGTCGGCACGCGAACTTAGTTGTGCAATCCTACTTTTTAGCACCAATACTCAGGTGATGCCCACAGTCTTGTTTGAACTGGTTAACGAAGGCAGCTTCGAGCGGGTGGCAGCGTTAGGTGTAGTAATGCTGGCTATCATCTTTGCAGCAGTCGGACTTGCCTATAAGTTGCTAGGTCGTGACTTTATGGTGGAAAAAAGCTAGGACGTATGGCAACTATAACTCTAGACAGTCTGACTAAATACTTTGGCAACACTTGTGCTGTTGATCACATTAATCTTGATGTCGCTGATGGCGAACTGATTGCGCTGCTAGGTCCTTCTGGTTGTGGCAAGACTACGACATTACGGATGCTGGCGGGGTTTATAGCGCCTGATGAGGGGCGCATCCTTGTAGACTACAAGGTGCTTTCCTCTCGGAATAAAACCATACCGCCTGAAAGGCGCAACATGTCAATGATCTTCCAAAGCTATGCAATCTGGCCGCACAAGACAGTGTTTGAGAATGTTGCCTTTGGTCTCCAGGTACGGAAGATAGGACGTGAGGAATTGCGAAACCGAGTTAACAAGGCACTTGATATCGCCCACCTTACCAAGCTAGCGTCTCGCTACCCCTCGGAGTTATCGGGTGGTCAGCAGCAGCGTGTAGCATTGGCACGGGCGGTCGTAATCGAGCCGCAAATTATGCTGCTTGATGAACCGCTTTCCAACCTTGATGCCAGCTTGCGCGAAGAAATGCGCAGCGAAGTGCGGCGACTACACGATGAGTTCGGCATCACAACTGTTTACGTCACCCATGACCAAGCCGAGGCTTTGGTCCTCGCCGACCGAATTGTGATCATGTATGAAGGTAGCATCCAGCAGGTTGGAACTCCAGAAGAAATTTATGAGAGCCCTGCAACTGAGTTTGTCGCTCGCTTTATCGGACGCTGCAATGTCTTACCCGGTATGCTATTACCCTCAGATCAGGTAGATGTAGGGGGTGTACTGATTATAGCCAAAAACAGCGTCGGTGTAGAGATTGGTAACAACGTGGTAGTGAGCGTGCGTCCACAATCTATCAGCATAACTGCGGATTACTTGCCTCAAGACAATCCAGGCATGAACCGCTTTATTGCCTGGGTAGAGCGTCATGACTATTTCGGCGAGTTTCGTGAATACACAGTCCGGCTAGAGAACAGCAATATAAATCTGAGTGTAGTCACCCCACCTTATATACGGCACGCTGTAGGCGAAAAGCTTTACCTGACAATTCCGGCAGAGTGCTGCCGAGTGCTTCCGTGTAGTGGAATCGCCATCTAAGTTAATAAACCTAGCAGTAAATTGGTGTAAGATAGAAGCGGGGCGGTGTCTAAATCCCTGTCAGGGATTGAAATATATAGCAACCACAAGGAATGATAGTTCATGCTTCAGGGTAGTGCAAAGACAACTTTGCTCGATCTTTTAATTGGGGACGACAATCACCTAGCATTAGTCGCGCCTGATCGTCCTGTGTTGACCTACCGACAACTGCGGGAAAATGTTGTGCAACTGGCGGCACAGCTAAACAGTTTTGGGGTGGGTAGAGGCGATCGCATTGCCATCGCCATGGCTAATGGCCCTGAGATGATCGTGACTTTCTTCGCTGCAGCTATGTGTGGTACTGCCGCACCCCTGAATCCCAAATACAAGCAGGAAGAGTTTGCCTTCTATTACTCAGATACCCAAGCTAAAGCACTAATCACCATGCCTGGCACGGTTGAGCTAGCCCATCTAGCAGCGACGCCAGAGATGCTAATTATTAACGCCACACCTGAAGCTGACGGCACCTTGTCATTCAGTGTGCTTAAGGGTTCCCGTGCAGCCCGTCCGGTTGAGTTAGCCGAGACTGAAGACGTGGCGATGATTCTCCATACCAGTGGTACAACGAGCCGCCCCAAGCGTGTGCCCCTGCGCCATCGCCACCTAGCCGCGTCTGCCCGCAATATCATCGCCACTTACAAGCTGAGTGAAAATGATACTGCCCTATGCGTAATGCCCCTGTTCCACATCCATGGAATTGTCGGCTCAATGCTGTCAACACTAACTTCAGGCGGAACGGTTGTATGCCCTCCAGGCTTTAGTGCGCTCGAATTCTGGAAACTACTGGAAACCTTCAAACCCACCTGGTTCTCCGCCGTGCCCACCATGCATCAACTGCTACTGGCGCGGGCCCAAAGGAACTTGTCAGTAATTAAGGCTAACCCACTCCGATTTATTCGCTCTAGTAGTGCGGCTTTACCGCCTGTGGTGATGGAGCGCATGGAACAAGTGTTTAACGCCCCAGTCCTGGAATCTTACAGCATGTCTGAGGCTGCCCACATGATGACTTCTAACCCGTTGCCGCCCTTGGTGCACAAGCCGGGCAGTGTTGGTTACGGCTTAGGGGTGGAAGTCGGCATTATGAATGAGAGCGGGAAGTTGCTGGAAAAAAGTATCCTGGGTGAGGTTGTGGTCAAAGGTGCGAATGTGTTTGATGGTTATGAGAATAACCCCCAAGCTAATGCTACTGCTTTTGTCAATGGCTGGTTCCGCACAGGTGACCAAGGTGTTCTGGACGATGAGGGTTATTTATCCCTTACAGGTCGTCTGAAAGAGTTAATCAACCGGGGTGGAGAAAAAATCTCTCCTCTGGAAGTTGATAATGTTCTGCTCCGCCATCCGGCAGTAGCCGAATCATTAGCCTTTGCGGTACCGCACAAAAGCTTGGGCGAAGATATCCATGCAGCGGTGGTGCTCAGGGGTGAAGTGAGTGAACAAGAGTTGCGATCGCACTGCTTAGCGCTACTGGCAGAATTTAAGGTGCCGCATAAGTTTCATGTTCTAGATCAGCTTCCTCGTGGTGCCACAGGTAAGCTACAACGGATTAATATGGCGTCGCTGCTGAATCTAACTGGTGAGTAGATGAAGATTTGTATTGTTGGGGCTGGCGCGATCGGGGGCTACATCGGGGCTAAACTAGGGCTTGGAGGCGAACAAGTGACGCTGATTGCGCGTGGAGCCCATCTGGATGCGATTCAAAAAAATGGCCTGAAATTGGTGACGGCGGATGGCGCAGAACACGTTGTTAAAGATGTATTCGCTACCAGTGACATGAACGAAGCCGGGCGACAAGACGTTGCTATCCTGGCTTTAAAGGCTCATAGTGTGCCAGCGAGCGCGACCGACTTGAGAGCTTTGTATGGTTCTGAGACAATGGTGGTTACGGCTCAGAATGGCATTCCCTGGTGGTACTTCCGCAAGCATGGAGGAGAATTTGAGGGACAGCGAATCCAGTCCGTAGACCCAGACGGCATCGTTGAGGCTAATATTGAAGTTGACCGTGTCATCGGCTGTGTGGTTTATCCAGCAGCTGAGTTAGCTGAACCGGGTATCGTGCGGCACATTGAAGGTGACCGCTTCTCGCTTGGTGAATTAGATGGCTCCAAAACCTCACGGCTGGAGTTACTTTCGCAAACCTTTAGCAGGGCTGGGCTGAAAGCGCCGATTCGGACGCGGATTCGCTCGGAAATCTGGGTCAAGCTGTGGGGTAACCTTGCCTTTAACCCGATCAGCGCACTCACCCGCGCAACTTTAGAAAACATTTGCCAGTATCCGCTTACCCGTGAGCTTGCTCGCAATATGATGACAGAAGCTCAGACCATTGCCGAAAGGCTAGGGGTTGAGTTTGGGATCACGCTGGAGCAGCGCATTAATGGTGCCCAAAAAGTCGGCGCTCACAAGACATCGATGTTGCAAGATATTGAAACAGGCCGTCCGACCGAGGTCGATGCTATTGTTGGGGCTGTTGCCGAACTGGGAAGGTTGACGAACATTCCAACTCCTCATATTGATGGGATCTACGCCAGCGTCAAGTTGCTGGAAAAGACCCAATCGGATTAGAACAACAGTATTGAATGATGATACCTGAAATGAAAGCCTTGCGGCCAAATGGTTACACCCAGGAAGAGTTATATGAAAAAGACTTTGTCGCTTGGGCTGATCAGCAAGCGCTTTTGCTAGAGCAGGGTCGCTGGAACGAACTAGATTTAGTCAATCTGATCGAGGAAGTCCGAGACTTGGGCAATAGGCATCGTGATGCGTTGGAAAGCCAGCTAACTAGACTACTGATGCATCTACTCAAGTGGCAGTACCAGCCGCAGAAGAGAGGCAACAGCTGGTTACTTACAATTAAAGACGCTCGTCGTCAGATTGCTAAGTTAATCCGCAAGTATCCTGTACTCGCAGTTCACGTAGAAAAAGCTTTCTTAGAATGTTATCTGGAAGCTAGAGAAGTAGCGGCAGATGAAACTGGATTGTTAATAAATACCCTTCCCTTGGAATGCCCGTACCCCTTGGGGCAGGTACTAGAGGGAGACTTTTGGCCAGAGGCGACAGATGGCAACAGCGACAACGACAGTGCTCATTTATAAATCGCTGTCGTTGCATGAGCGTGAGTAACGAGAGCGGTGAAAGTCGTGCCACATCTTCTAAGGCAACTGCCGCATTAGTTGAGTGCAAACGGGACAGAGCTGCATCCATGTAGCGGGTGTTTCATCAGACAACTGGTTGCGGGTTTTGTGTAAAAGTTGATGTGAAATATTGAACGGCAAGGTCAAATTGAGCTTTCGAGGGGAAAGAACGAGCGATTTTGAGAGTTTCTTTCCTCTTTTTACCAAGATTCCCGTTTCCAAGGCACGACAAATTTGGGTCTTGAGCGCCGAGACCTCAAGGAGAATGGATGACGAAGGCGTTAGCTCTGGCAGAAATGCCGGAGATTGATCATCGTGTACGCCAGGCAATTCATGGCATAGTGCAACTGACTGATGCGCTCGAATCGTAGCAGTAAGCGACGAAACTTATCTGACCAGGCGAACACACGCTCGAGCGTGAAAAACCGTTCCTCGTAAAGACTGGAGTTTAGACTAAAAGCGATCAGAACAGAATGCTGGCAAAATTACGGGTT
>CAXUIG010000020.1:0-43834 GCA_964250845.1 uncultured bacterium
CAGCTCGTGAAGCTCTCACACTGCCTTTCTTAGGTTTTTAGTCAAAACTCCAGTGTTTATGTTTTATAGTAAGCCATCACCAAACCTGGCTTGTTCACAAAAATCCAGGAGAGCCCTTCCGTTCTATATATTTTCAAAAAACCTGCCTGGTTATTCAGAGTAAATGAACCAGGCAGAAATTAGTCTAAAGAATGATTTATTGAAGCTTCTATTGATTAAATTGACTCAATTCGTTCCAATTTTTAAAAAACCTTACTATTTGCCAAAGGAAAAACATTGCTGCTTAGACAGTCCTAGCTCAACTGGGAGGCAATAGTATTCTCGAATTTTACAGTCTAACCATTGATCTAAATCTCCACCCCGTACTTGTGTTTGTTGCTTGCCAATTACCTCAAAATAACCAAGGTCATTAATTTGGCTCAAGCTCTTTTGTGACGATCTGCAAGCAATCCTGGTTTCACAGCATTGCTTGCTGGTTTTGAGCGGATTTTTTTCCTGTATGCTCGGTCTGCCAATTTGTTCATTTTCTTTTAATAATCTGTTGTGGGTGCGGTACGGAATGTAGTGTAAAGGGTTGTAGCCAGAAAAGCGAAGGAGTAAAACACAAGCCCAAGAATACTTTCCGTCGAGGATGGCTTCTAGTACCTGCTCAAATTGTTCAGGTTTCATTTTTTTGTTAACGCTTGTATTGGAAAAAGTATTTTGTTGATTCATGGTGCTCACCAGGTTGGTCAAATAAACCAGTTTCTGTGATGTGGTTTTTCTTTGCTGAGTGCCGAAATTCAGTTTTATAAATCTATACCTCCCTTTTGCAGCTTTCTAAGTGGGTCTAGCAAAATGTTGGCAATGCGGCGGCGGCGGATGATAATATCTGCATTAGCTGTCTGACCAGCCTTAAACGTGATGGTTTGATGATTTGCACTCACATACTTACGATTTAGCTCTACTTCAACCCGATAGACTGGGCCTAGTCGCTCATCTGGTTTAGCATCGGGGGAGACTGACGTGACCAAGCCTGACACGATACCGTAATCTTGATAGGGGTAGGCGTCTAATTTGACTTGCACGGGCATGCCGGTCTTCACAAAGCCAGCTTCTTGGTTAGGCAACTTAGCCAACAGAATCAGGGGTGCATCCTGAGGAGCCATTTCGGCAATTGTTTGTCCGGGTTGAACGACTTCGCCAATGTTGCGAATGTTGAGGGACGACACAACACCATTAACCGGGGCATAGAGAAATCTCTGTACTAGCTTTGTCCTAGCACTGTTGAGCAAATTTCGCGTCTGGGCCATTTTGGCTTTCATCTCAGTGATTTCAACTTCGAGCTGCTGAATCTGCTGCTGGGTTTCTAACTGAGTGGTTCTAGCCTCGGCTTGCTTTTGAGCTAGCCCTGCCTGGAGTCGCGAGGCTTCTGCCAGAGCTTGTTGTAGCTCACCCTCATTTTGGGTCATCGTCGAGGTGCGATCGCGCAACGCCTGCTCTGCTTCAAATAGTCGATCCCTGGCACTTGCGCGTTCTTCCAATTCGCTGCGGGTAATCGCCAAGGTTCGATCACGCAATTGCTCTTGTGCTTCAAACAGATGTTCCTTCGCGATCGCCCCTTGTTCCACCAGGGGGTCGAGCCGTTCAATTCTTGATTTATGAGCAGCAACATCTGCGCGCATTTGCGTCAGCTGCTCTTGGATTGTAGCCGTCAGGGGTTGTAGCCTTTGTAGTCGGGTTTGACTGGCAGCGACCTGCGCCTGTAGTTGTGAGAGCAAATCTCGTGTGGTTGCTGCCTTTGCCTTGGCAGCCGCGATCACCGCTGACTGCGCCTGTAAATCTGCAGCTGCAAACGCCGCACGGGTACCAGCTTCCAGACGAGTTCTGTCAACCAGCCCTTGCTTCTGGCTGAGTTCGACCTGATATGCCCCCAGCATTTGCTGTAAACGCTCAACTTCATTGCTAGCTATTTCGCTATCCAGTTCAACCAGCACCTGCCCAGCAATGACTGCTTCACCTTCTTTGACGCCGAGCTGAACCACCTTGCCTGACTCAACTGGGTGAATTTTATAGACCTCTCCTTTGGGTACCAATTGTCCACGGGCATGACCCACCTCTTCAATCTGTCCCAGCCAGGTCCAAGCACCAAAGGCGAGACAGAAAACCATTCCCCCCACTAGTAACTGAAGGGGAAAAGCCGCTGGTGGTTGATCCAGCACAGTCTGTAAGCTTGGCGACCAGTTGTTGGCTTTTTCAGGAGAGGCCAAAATCGGCTCCCGGTCTGTCGCGCCCACACCAGGAGCCTCAGCCGGTGGAGCAGCTGGCATCTGTAAGGTTTGTTTCTGCATGAGTGTGATCCAGAATTAGAGACGTGACTAGCTTCTAACTCAAGAAACTAGCAAGCTGGTGGTATTTGCTACTAAAACGAGTTTGGCTCAAGCAACGACGATTGCGTTATAAATGTCACATATTTTTACTCAAAAGATGCTCTAGCAAAATATTTAAATTACGAGGTCAAATTCCTCCTCTAGCTAGGGTGATAGCCTTTAGCTTCTGATTTGAAAAATTGCTCTTACTTGCTCTTACTTGCTCTTATTTAGTCTGAATTGATAGTAATTTGACGGCAAGCATGCCAGTAATTCCTGGAAAAAATTGTGTTAATCATCCATCTTGATTTACAGACATATCAGTACATATGCTAATTTTTTCTGGGGGGTTAACTCGGCCAAATTGGCATTTTTTTTGACAATTTTTATTAAGGGGTTGTATTAATGCGTTGCCGTGAGCGCGATCGTGGCTTTTTAGAGCAAGTCGGTAGGGGCGATGCTGGAAAAATGTCCCCTACCAATTAAGCCCTTAAAGAGCGAGCTGCTGCTGCGCCAGGTGGTAGTAAATACCTCTATCTGCCATCAATTCCTCGTGGGTGCCGCGCTCAGCCAAAATGCCCCGGTCTAGCACTAGGATGCAGTCGGCGTGCCGCACTGTTGAGAGCCGGTGAGCAATGATGAACGTGGTGCGATCGCGGGAGATGCGGCTAAGATTCTGCTGAAAGCGCCGTTCTGATTCTGTATCGAGGGAACTAGTTGCCTCGTCTAGCACCAGAATCCGGGGGAGCCCCAACAAAGCGCGCGCGATCGCAATTCGCTGCCGCTGCCCACCGGAAAGTGTGCAGCCCCGCTCACCCACCTTGGTGTTGTATCCCAACGGCAGGTCTTGAATAAAAGCATGGGCTTCTGCTAGTTTGGCAACCGCAATCGCTTGCTCCATAGTGAATTCGGTTCGATACAGTGTGATGTTTTCTAAGATGGTTCCAGAAAATAAAAAACACTCTTGAGGAACTACTCCTAGCTGCGATCGCAATGACTGGGGGGAAACATGGCGAATATCATGTCCATCCATCCAGATCCGACCACTGTTAGGGTGGTACAGGCCCTGTAGCAAGTTCACAAAGGTACTCTTGCCCGATCCGCTGCGACCGACAATGGCAACGGTTTGCCCTGAGCGTACCTCAAGAGAAATGTTCTGGAGTGTGTTGCGCTCCTGCTCCTCACCGTAGCGGAAGGTAACATTTTCAAATCGCACCTCGCCCTGCAGCTGAGGTAAAACCAACATAGGTGTAGTGGGACTTTCTTCTGGCTCAGCCGAAAACACATCGTTGAGCCGTTCTACAGAAACCATAACTTCTTGGAACTGATCCCAAAGGTTCACTAGGGCTAGAACTGGACTGATGACATTGCCAATCAGCATGTTAAAAGCAACAAACTGACCAATAGTCAACTGATCCTGCATCACCAGAGTAGCTCCGTACCAAAGTAAGGCAGTACTACCTAATGTATTAATTAAGCCACCCGTAGCGTGCAAGCCATTAGCCAGTTTCTGACCCCGAAAGCGTGCATTCAGAGTGCTGGTTAAGCGCTCTTCCCAACGCCAGCGCAACTCTCGCTCTGCTGCTACCGCTTTTACTGTGGCAACGCCCGTCATCATTTCTACTAGGGAGGAGTTTTGCGCGGCGGCTTCGTTAAATATTTCCCGCGATACCTGTCGCAGGAATGGACTCGCCACAACGGTCAAAATCACGATCGGTGGAATCAGTGCTAACACCAGTAGCGTTAGACGCCAGTTGTAATACGCCATCAGCCCCACGTAAACAACAGCCATGAGGGCATCTAACCAAGTAAGAACCGCTTGGCGGGTGAGAAACATCTGGATTTTCTGGTTTTCCTGAACTCGCGTCACAATATCCCCCACATGCCGCGATTCAAAAAACTTCAGGGGCAAAAGTAGGGTATGAGTGATAAAGCCGCTGATCAGCGTCAGATCCAACCGATTAGAAAAATAGTCCAGCAGGTATTGTCGAATTACACTCAAGCCTATGCGCCATAAGCCAAACAACAGCAGTCCCAAGGCAAAGACATGCAGAGTTATAAAGCTTTTGTGGACTACAACTTGGTCGAGAATGATCTGAGTAAACAGGGGGGTAATAAGTCCAAAAACCTGGAGCAACAAAGAGGCGAGGAGAATTTGCAATATCAGAGAGCGGTAAGGCCAAAGCACCCCCCAGAAGCTTCGCAGGGAGTTTTTCTCGGTTTGGGCTGCCCCAAGGCGCTCAGTCGGGTCTAAAAGCAGGGCATATCCTGTCCAGCTCGACTGAAACTCCCCAACCGTAAGCGATCGCGTACCTATCGCTGGATCAGCAACTTGGACACGATTTCCCCTCACCCGGTAAACCACAACATAATGATCTCCCTGCCAATGTGCAATCCAGGGACAAGTCTGATTGCTCAATCGACTCAAACTAGCCCGCACAGGTCGTGCCTGAAATCCCAAGCTTTCGGCTGCTATTGCTAAACCTTTAAGGGAGGCTCCGCTACGACCGACTCCAGCTAAATTCCGTAGAGAGTTGAGACCAAATTGTTTGCCCCAGTACCGACCGATCATTGCTAAGCAGGCGGCACCACAATCTGAAGAACTCTGCTGCCCAATGAAGGGGTAGCCTTGCCAAAACCCTCGACCCCGACACCACCCTCCACCGGGTTGAGGAAAAGCAATCGTCTCGGACTCAGCCTGACGTGTATTAGTCTGCGGCTCGGACTGGCGTTGCCGCAGGTTTTTGCCGGGATGCTGGACTGGTGGAGAGTGACTAACCGGCACTCTATTCGCTATTGTTTTTTGTTCGTGCCCGTTGCCAGAGGCTTTAGCTTTGACTGGATCAGCCTCCTCTGGGGATGTAGCTGCTAGGGTCGGAGCAATGGCTTGAGCGGTTTCCCAATTTTCTCTGGGTAGGTGGTAAACTAATAAATCAGTCTGGGCAATCCAATCTGCCAATGTTTTATCAGGATATCCCCAGCTTTGCCCCACACTAGGAGGCACACAAGCGCCTAATTGACTCTGAACCAGCCCACTGCGGAGCCAATAGCGACCGTTACCGGGCGGAGTTGCCTGAAGTAGCGACTCGCCGCTGTTTATTCTTGTTTCCACCATGTAAGGCAACAGTTGCCGCAGTTGATGATTGCGAAGCGATCGCAATTGGGTGCAAGTCTTGAAGAAAATCAGGCATTGTCGCTCAATAGCCTGTTGGCGCACAAGAGCCTGCACAGAAGGCAACTGCTCCAACCAAGGCTTTAGGTTGGCGATTGAAATTTGAGCAACAAGACCTGCACTAGCTGCTAAAGCACGGGTTTGTAGAGGTTCATTGCAGAATAAATTTTCAGCGCTAAATGTTTCGCCCGCCTCCAGCACCTGAGTTGAAACTTCCCGCTGTTGATTGGGATCAAAGCCAAGCAGCCGCACCCGACCTTGGCAAACTAAGTAAAAATCACCATTATGTTCATCGTGAACATAATCTCCTAATGGAGCTGGTACATTATGTTGGGTGAGTTCATCGCCCAGTTGAAATTCACGAACTTCAAAGGCATTGCTAAATTCTAACGCTAGGTTAGTATCTGCTTGAACTAGCCTCAAGAGGTTGAGGATAAAAGGAAAACTCTTCGGCTGGTTCTGGAGGTTTCCAGATTCGAGTTTCTCTTGAACTCCTAAGCTCCGATTCATGGGTTAGCCTCTTAACTTTGAGTTGCTAAATTTTTCAGAATTTAAGTTTTATGTGACAAGGAAAATTGGCGGCTCTGACAGTAGCCAGCCTAAATTTGCATTCTACAAATGGTAGATGCCCCAACAAATTCCTAGTTTTCCAAAGATTCCTGTAACTTGTGAAAGTTTCAGGAATCTCATTAAAACTATAAAGTTCCTCCATACCACACGGGATGATCGCCCGTCTATGCTTTTATCAAAGTAATTTAATTAGTAATTGTCAATACCAAGATGCTGGTTTCATCAAATCTTTACTAAAAATTCATAAAATGCTGATTTTAGCTTCATAAAACGATAGCTTTTTTTAAAGAAGTGACTTGTATTTATTTCGATTTTATGATATAGCAACGGTTAAGTGAGCAGATTCAGCTTACCTGCCAGTAAGCTGAAATCTATCTGTATATTAATTTGTTTGTGGTTTAACAAATATAATCAAGTCAGGATGCCGTAAATTGCCCAAATCGCCATGGCGCGGAGGTAGTGACTCGCCCGGAAGGTACCGTCAGCTGTGATGGCTTCTGGTGTGCGGAATTGCAACCCATTGTTGTAAATTTGCTCCACTACAGCTGTTGTGAGTTGGAACGCTTCTGACTTCATTCCCATTTGGACTAGAAAAGCAGCCAGCCCAAAATTAATCCCTGTCCAGACTTCCAAGGGATGAGTGGCATGGGGATTTTCTGGAGAGCCATCGGGTTTGACACCATTGGCAGCACCTAGCTGAGCATTGTGGAAGTTGAGGAAGCAAGCATTGTATACAGTTCTTAGTGCTGTATAAGCACAGTCGCTCGGTACAATATCAGGCAATCCTAGCAGACGGGCATAGAACTGACCACACAGTTGGTCTGCCATTACTACATCTGAACCACTCTCACTATCGAGCCGGTAGTATTCACCATTCCAGAGTTTTTCCTGATAAACTGGTCGGGCTTGCTCCAGCCAGGATTGATAAGTAGCGATCGCTTCCTGGATAGGTGGTTCGTTCAAGGGGGAGTCGATAATTTCTCCTAGGGGGTGATCGGGCGGGAAACTGATTAAAGTTTGACCAATGGCGATCGCGGCTTCCAGAGCTGCCAACCACAAGCCACCACAGTAGGCACTGACGCCCTGCAAACGCCAATCATCAAAAGTCTGATCAGGCGCTCCAGAATTTTCAGGAATGCCATCTTGGTCGAGGTCAAAGGTCTTGAGATAAGTGAGGGTGCAGCAGATGGCAGGCCAACAGTCCCATAGTAACTCCCAATCAGTTGCGCCCGTTAACACAAAGTCCCGGTATACTTGCAAGACAAAGTCGCAGGGTAAATCCTTCCAAAGGTTACAATCTTGATAACTGGTGTAATTCGTCTTTTCCCATGGATGCTCGTTAGGTGCGCCTAGGTCGTGAGGTGTGGCATTGGCAACTTTGCGAAGGGCGGATGCCTGATTATAGCCAATCTGCCGGAGGGTGTGATCGCTGTTTGGGATTGCCCGTGCATAAGCGCGTAGGACTGCTTTATCCAGTTTTGGCCACAGCATCAATAGGGCAAAGGAACCGTATAGTCGCACATCCAGGCTCTCGTACCAGCGATAATCAAAGCACTCTAGGACAGCAAACTGACCAATCGTGTCGCGCTCATCAGCTGCACTCCAGAGGGTGCCGCCACTAGTGAGGTTGTAAAGCTCATTAAACAGCGCCATTTTTACGATTTCGGGTAGATCTTTTCGCTCTAGAATAGGCTGCTGCCAGGTTTGGATCTGCTTAAGCCAGTTTTGGTATTGCTGCAAAGCGGTACGGGCGATTGCCCAGGCATTTTTCCCCGTGCAACCAAAGAAATCGGTATAGCGGCGGTAATACTGCACTCCATCTGCAAATTCAGTGACGGGGAAATCCCAAGCAAGAACGAAGGGAATTGAGCGGGTTTCACCGGGTTGAAGGGTGAGACGGACTGCTAGAGCAGCGCCGAGCTGTTCACCAGCATCTGCCGGTGTCTCATCTGCCCAATTGGGCAAGGAACCATCTTTGGCAAAGCTTTGCCAGACCTCATCACCCGTGCCAACTGGGTTCCAGCGGGTGTGGTAGAAGACTTCGTAGTTGGGATTTGTGAGAGTTGCGATCGCCCACTCTCCCTCTCCTTCGTGTACAGGGTGGTGGCTACCAACCCGACCGAGCAAACAACCTATCTGATCGCTGTTCACAATTAGCTGATTGAAATTCCCAATACTATTCCCTAGTCGCGGTTGGTATTCGTATACCGGACTGCCATCATCTCGCACCTGCACTGTGGGAAATTTAATCGCATTGGTAAACCAGCCCACCATATTCTGCCAGGTCAGCATAATGCTGAGCGTCAAGGGCGCGTCGGTAGGATTGTGAACCGTCCACACAAAGACTGCAACGGGGTAACTGGTTTCCTGGTAGTTTCCTGCCCAAATGGGGGAAAACTGCTCACAAGTCAGCTGGGTTTGAAACACCCCCTCGTAAACGAACCAACTGCGGGGATATAGGGCGTGGTAGGTTCCGGTTGAACCAGTTGGATACCATTGCCACTTGGATAAACTGCCTGATGGCGGTTCGGTACACAGGGCGTAGGCTGATGCTGGTAAGCTAGCCGCCTGCTCAAAGACGCTGAATTGACAGGCGGGGATGCTCTTAAAGGTATGCTCGCCGCCATCGATGTGCCACAGGTTGAAATCTCCCCGTGATGAGCGACCGATGCAACCTGCGCCAAACCCACCCAAGGGCATCCCATGCCAGGGACCATCATCAAGGTTGCTGGGATTGCGCACTGTGTAGGGTTTGTCCCAGCCGAGGCCATGGGGACGCTTCCAAGTGCAGGGAGGGATTTCTGGGAACAGGTGCTGATCTTGCATCCCCTGATTTTACATTAAAGCCCCGCGTACCACTCGTAGCCCTGATCTTCCCAGTAGCCTTTGGAAGGTAGCATATGATTGACTAGCGTAATCCGAGTGACCCACTTGCTCTGCTTGTAACCCAGTTTAATTGGAGAGGCTAGGCGTAGAGGAGCACCGTTGTCAATTGAGAGGGGTTGTCCATTTTTTTGATAAGCCAACAACGTCTGAGGGTGCAAGGCTGAAGCAATATCCCAGCTTTCGTAGTAGCCATCGCCAGACTTAAAGTAAATGTAGCCGACGTTGGCTTTAGGTTGGGCGAGGGACACTATATCCCGCAACCGTACTCCGCCCCATTGCACGATCGCTGCCCAACCCTCAACACAAACGTGGCGAATTGTCATTGAAGTTAGGGGCATTCGCTGGATTTCTGCCATGCTGATGCTTATAGGGTTATGCACTTCGCCCTCAACAGTTAGACGAAACGCTACTGGGTCAATGTGGGGAGTAAAGTCAAACGTATTGATCAGTAAGGCATCTGGCTCAATCGCACTTTTCGGAAATTCGGGTACAGGCTTTTGAGGATTCAACAATAAAGCTTCAACACTCTGGTTGAGGGGTTCAAAGGTTTTACCGGCAATATCCTGAAATAAAGTCGACCCACACCCATCAAGGAGTAGACCGATGCTGGAAAGCCCCGACAATTGGAGAAATTGGCGGCGTAGCAATAGGCGACGGGGGACTTGAATCGGAATCATAGGGTCATACCTACCAGAACATTGATTCTATTAGACGTGAGCCTCCGACCTTGAGGCCCAATAAGGAGTGAACCACTGCAAAGATAATAACTGTCGGGACTGACATAAAGTGAACCACTCGTAGCGCCTGCCAACTGCCGAACCAATCAACAATCCAGTGAAACTGGCCTGGTTTATACATTCCTAGCCCACTAAGTATGGCAAGCAACAAGACGGGAATGATGGCAGTGTAAGCTAACCGATGCCAAGCATAATTTTTGCGCTTGGGGTTCTGACTAAGTTGGATAGCCTTAAGGTCATTGGAACCTAGAAACCGATTTTTCCAGCGTCGGGTGATGAAAATGTATAAACCATACCAAAGCAGGTTGAGCGCAAACAACCACATGGCAGCAAAATGCCAGTGTCTACCTCCAGCAAGCCAACCACCCAGCAAAAATAAGGGTGGAAAGTGCCAGCCTCCTCGCCCACCAAAAACCGGGTTGGCGTTGTAAATCTGTAGCCCGCTGGTAATCATCAAAAGCAGGCTAATGATATTCACCCAGTGAAAGAGCTTGGCTGGGATAGCCTGAGTTGGTTTGGGTCGAGACCGAGATGTTTTAGAGGAAACAGACGAATCCATAGCTTCTGACTACTTAAAATTGGCAATTGGCGACAAAAAGTGTTTTGCAGAACACCGGACACTAGAAATGCTCAGGCGCGAAGTGTAACAGACCTTCCGTGCCAGGATGTCTTGGTGTCCTGTCAGATAGTACGATTCAAACCCTGTTTTGGATTGTAACTATTTTAATATGTGAACGCCTCGGGAAAATTTGAATAGGTTCTTGTAAAAATGATTCTACAATGATCCAGCACAAGCGAGTGGATCAACCTCGGTAGAGAGGCATTCCTGGTCTTTCCCCCTTCCTAGGGGGGATCGAGAGAGGTTGGCGGGTTGGGGGGTTGGGGAGTATTCCAACCGGAAAACGTTATGATATCGGCAGATTCATTTTTAGGATGTTTCATCCTTCCATTATGCCAAGCCGGTTTTTTTCGGGCTTTCAAAAGTTCTAGCCAAGAGATAGGAACAACAAAAGGCCATAAGCTAATTGCTATGAGCAAAATTACAATAGATAGAAACCTATCTTCTGGAGACGAGCTTGGCTGCCGCTTGAAAAATCTTAACCAGTTGCTGACAAAATAGCAGGTGATAAGCAGGTAAGTAAATACTAAAGTAACTTGCAGTATGTTCACCGTAATCTCCGATAAATATTAGCGTTAAGTTGGCCAGATGAGAAACCTGTCGCTTATCGCTAACCAAGTGTTAATTGATTAGGCATACATTAGAGCCTTTTCACAATTGCTATTTTCGGATTGCAACTGTGTCAAGGCATTGTCAGTCGTAGAAGCAGACATAATGCTGATATTCACTATTTTGAGATAACGCGATTAAGTCATATCTGTTATAGACAATATATTTATTTGTGTATGAAAAAATAACTACAATGTGGTTTGTTATTAGCGTGGCAGCAGTATAAAAGACAAGACTTAGGAGTAGCTAGGAGGATATAAACACTTTTTTCTCCTAATAAAGTCTAGTTTGCCAGGTTAAGAGCAGCAATAGAGTTGGTGTTGATGAGAATATTCTCAACTTTGATCAAAGCCATAGCAAAATTAAACCTATTGCTCAATTCCAGAGTCTGGTCATTTCAAAATAGGAATAAATGACTTGCAGATCACCGCGAATATTGAGAAAAATTTTGTATCTGTCCAAAAACAATAACATTTACTCTGGAAGGCTTCTAGTAGTATCCTATACTTTTTACCATGTTCATCAACAAAACTTAGCTAAAAATTGAGTTTCTCGACTGCGTTTGTAGTGGTAAATGTATAGCAAAGTACTTAGATCTATGACCACCAGGCAGTTTTTGCAGCCTCTTTGCCAGTCCAATTCTGCCACCGTGCGATCGCACAACTGACCCGCTCAGGATTGTTGTCGCCAACGAAGTCGATCCGCCCAATCCTTTCGCCAGTTATTAGGACTTCACCGTGTCCCATAAACGGTGCAATCACAAAATTGCTCGGTTGCGTATACAGGCTCACCAGGTAAGCCACTATTCCCTCTACCCCCTGAGATTTCGATTGGCTTGTGCCAAGTAGTCATGATGCCAAATCGGCGAGGGGGTAGCGATCGCTAAAGCCGCATTCGACGGCAGGCAGTCGATAAATTCCTTGCTCGAGGTATCGCCACAATAAACTAGGTGGCGATCCAGCCGCCGAGGTAAGATTCACGATTCTTAATCTGTGGAGTGGCATCTTGTTGCTGAAAGGGGTTGCTTCAATCAAACAAGCTGATCAAAGTGGCTGTTAACAGAAGTGCGATCGCCTATTCTCTTAAGATAGGGAAATATTTAAAGGCAACTGATGACTACTGAAACTGACATACCCTCCCTCGCTAGCTTGGCATATATCCCCTACATTGACGTTAATGGTCAATTACCTGAGCATCTTCAGGGAAAAGTTGGGGTTTACGCTATTTTTGATCAAGATAAAGTGCTGCAATTCGTGGGCTATTCCCGTGATGTTTATCTCAGCCTCCAGCAGAATCTCGTGCGTCGACCACAACATTGCTATTGGCTCAAAGTCCAAACCATCGACCGCCCTAGTCGTACCATCCTGGAAAGCATTCGGGATGCCTGGACTGCCGAGAACGGCTCGATACCAACTGGCAATGGGTCTGAGGAAGCGAAATGGACTCAGCCCATTGATGCCAAAGTAGCCATGACCGCTGATGAGCAAACAGTTTATACATTGAGTGATGAAATGGCGCAGGCCAAAATTCTAAAAAATGCAGCTCGACGAGTTGAGGTGCAAATAATAGCACAGCTAGAATCCCGTGGTGTACAAATGCAAATTCGCTTCAATCCAAAGCTCAAAGAAAAGGGCTTACTGGACTTGAAGTAGCTGACTACGACGATACCCGTTCTTACTGATAGCAGTAGATTCACAGTGAGGACATTTCATCGGAGCCATTATGCAACACCTACGCTTGCTAACTCCATAGTGTTTGGAGGTGGTGAAATTATTTCACTGCCTTTGTATGCGTAGTGGTTGTCCCCCGGTCAAGCCCTTATATCATTTTCCAACTGGAAACATATAGCTCCCCCCGTTACCCCCGGAAGCTCGGGGGGTAACGGGGGGAGTGCAATTATCTTGTAGTAATTGTTGAGCGAATAATCATAAGCAATGGTAAGAGGCGACCCAAGAGACGAGCAGGGGAACAACTAGATCTGACTTTTCTCACTAATTCTTACTAACAAATCAGACTTTTTCTAGCTGTTTATCAAAAATATTTGTGTTTTGATCTAGGTATTGCTTTTCAACAGCCGGGATGTGCACTCATCTTTGTTAAGAGTAAGCGCCAGCGCAATTTAGCTGAGCCTAAGAGTTCGCTCAGCTTCATACCTTTAATCTTTATCACGCTGATTTGTGTTTGTAACGAACTTAAACTATATAGTTATGAAAATTCTACATTTTATCTCCTCAGTTAACCTTGAGGAAGGCGGACCAGCTGAAGCTATAAAACAACTTGGACAAGTACTTGTAGCTCAGGGACATGTTGTTGAAGTGGCCAGTCTAGATCCCCCTAATGCCTCTTGGCTAAAGGGCTACCCGTTAAAAGTCTATGGTTTAGGAGCAAAAATCTCTCGCTCTCGCTATAGGTATTCCAAGCATTTTGTACCTTGGGTATGCCAGAATGCATCAAACTATGATGTTTTTATTATCAACGGGATCTGGCAATACGCCAGTTTTGCTGTCTGGTTGGCTTTACGTTCGCTTCGCCAGCAGGGTTTGCGTACCCCTCCTTATTTTGTATTCACTCATGGGATGCTGGACCCTTGGTGTAACCGTTCAGGGGGGGGGTAAAAAAGTTCCCGCTATGAAATCACATGTAATCAGTACGAAAACCAGCCTAGATTTAATTTTTCCTAGATAATTGTGAGTAGTTAAAACTGCTATACTGGTTTGCCAATTGTCTAATAGACATTTTAGGGAGGCTGTTTATATGTGCATAAGTTCTAAAGCTTTTGCTTAGCAAGGTTTTGAAGTTCATGCGCATGACGTACCCCCTAGATTTTTCCCGGACATTAAGCTCTGGCCGTGTATTGAAGATCACGCGAGAGCGCCTAGAATGACCTAGTTGACGGCCAGAGCTTAATGTCTGGTTTTTTTGTAACCCCCCCCGTGAACGGTTACCCCTTGGTTCAAGCACACTTATCCCCTTAAACACTTGAAAAAATGGCTTTACTGGCCTTGGGCAGAATACCGGGTATTACAGGATGCTCGCGCTACGTTGTTTACCTCTGAGTCAGAGCGACTTTTAGCACGAGAATCCTTTTGGCTTTACAAGTGCAATGAAATCGTCGTGAATTATGGCACTAGTGCACCTATCGGAGATGCAGAAGATAAACGCCAAACCTTTTTAAAGCAGTTTCTCGAACTGCGGGATAAACGTCTTCTATTATTTCTTAGCCGAATTCATTTTAAGAAAGGCTGTGATCTGCTTCTTGAAGCATTTGCAAAAGTGGCAGGATTAGATGACTCGCTACATTTGGTGATGGCTGGCCCTGACCAAACAGGTTGGCAAACAGACTTGCAAAAGCAAGCAAAAAACCTTGGTATCGAGCAAAAGATTACCTGGACAGGAATGTTATCAGGTGAACTGAAATGGGGTGCTCTTTTCGCTGCCGAGGTACTGGTGCTACCCTCCCACCAAGAAAATTTTGGCATTGTCGTTGCCGAGGCTTTGGCGTGTGGAGTTCCGGTCCTCATTTCTAACAAAGTCAATATTTGGCGTGAGATTGTAGCTGATGGTGCAGGCTTAACAGCGAATGACGATTTAGACGGTACCACTCAATTGCTGCAAAAGTGGTTGGCGATGCCATCGGAAGAAAAAAAAGTGATGCAACAAAAGACTAAACAATGTTTCGCCCAACGCTTTGAAATCAGGAAAGCTGCAAAAAATCTGATTGACACCTGTCAGTTATATGCCTAGAAAGCCACTGACAATGGTTCTGTTGCCAACTTAATAGGCCACCCTACTAGCTCCAATGCGGATATTGGCGAACTTGCTATGGTGTTGCTCGCCAGAACCCCGGTAGCTTGAATATTTGTACTTAAAAACATTGAGGCACTATGGTAACGCTAACTTCTTTAGGTTCAGTCCTAAAGCCGTATCTTACGGTGGATTCCGGTGTTGATTTACACCCAGAAGGTATTTCTACTTGTCAAATCCCTGCTCTTAGTCCGGCTATCCAAGCGAATCAATACTACTTCGGACATCCTGAATGGGCGGAAAAATACTTTGAAGCCTGTCACCGTGATGATGCGTTCAAAGCCCGCTGGCGGGCGGCAATGGGTAGTTGGGATGACAAAATTGTGGTAGACATCGGCTGCGGTCCTGGCAATCTATATGCATCATTGGGGGGGTCGCCACGAATGTTAATCGGTGTGGATGTTAGCCGTGGGGCACTGGAAATGGCTCGGCAGATTGGCTATACCCCTATCCTGGCAGATGCCCACCACCTTCCTTTCATTTCCAGTTTTGCTGATATTGTGGTACTCAATGCCACAGTGCATCATTGTGGCCGCATGCACAAGGTTTTGGCGCAAGCAGCTCGTTTGGTTCGTCCAGGCGGCATTTTAATTACGGATCACGACCCTCAACGTAGTGCCTGGAACTTCAAAGGATTGGGTATGTTGTTGTGGAAGGTACGCTTGCCGCTGTATCGGCTAATCAAACAATGGGGTCATGCCTCTTGTTCAGAGCAAACTTCTAGATTAGCCAGCGAAACTCACCACGATGCTGGTAAAGGTGTGTCACCAAAGCTTTACTACAAAACCCTGGAACCGCTTGGCTTTACAGTCAAAGTTTATCCCCACAACCATACGGTTGGTGCAGAAGTGTTGCAGGGCAATTATGGTCAATCCGACAGGAAGTATCGCTTCGCTCAATTAGTGTCTGGTATCAATCCGAATTCACCAGAGGCAGCCCTGTCTCTTATGTGTGTTGCCACACGCGATGTTCGTGACGAGGAAATGTTACTATAGTTTTGATTGGCTAATATTTAATTAAGCTGATATTATTAGCATTTTATTAATAAGCGATGATAATTATCTCAGGGTAAGCGCCTATAAATTTGTATGTAAAATAGGTTAGAGGAATAAGATATGGTAATGAGTAATAAATCCACGATTGCAGGTTATTCCCAATCGCAACTTTCCTTTGATCCTAGCCCTTCGCATCAACCGTAGAAAGTAATGAGAGCAATACAACGCAGAAATTGGCATTACTGCGTCGTATTGCTCTCAATAGCGAAAATTATTTTCGACGTAGTATCCGACCCAAATCAAACTGAGCTGCAATCGCAAATCTTACATCCAGATGATGGAGTAAGAAGCCCAAGAAGCCAAAAAGATTGGACGTACCAGGGTCAAGGCGCTCTGCGCCAATTCGCAATTGAACCCCATAGCGTGGGGCAGAACAATTAGCAATTCGCAATTATAGAGGTCTAATTTATGAGTTACACAAGATTTGATGAATATAGGTTCTTTAATTGCGAATTGCTAATTGATTCAGTGGGGGCTTGTACCTTTTTAATTGCGAATTGCTTTCGGTCAGGTTTATACGTCTTCTCTCTACCAAAATATTGTTCCGAAATGAACCCGATTGAATTGGAGTGGCAGAACCTCAAACCCAGGAACTGGGCGGATGAATGTTTGAAGACTATTGTGAAATTAGCCTAAAACATTTTTTACTTTAGTTATGCGTAGCCGCAAACGTATGTTTTGCGGAAGGTAAGTTAACATCAATCCAACAAATGTTTTCAGATTTGGATAAATTCCAATAGATTGGCTGAAATACTGTCTAGTCATACTGATACGGTCGAATGAAAGGTTGTCTTTGCCACAAATAAATAAAGCTTCTTGATACTTTCTTCGGATATGCGTTTTTAAGTTAGGAAAATAGTTGTTTTCAAGCAGTTGGCGAAAAATAAAAACCATATTTTCATTCTTATCAAATGACTTTCTTGCAGTTTCCATTGTTTCGTGAACTCTGTACCGCGTCAGGCGTTTTGGAAGGTAGGAAATTGGCTGCTTATTAGCCGCTAGCATGCAGGAGATCCAAAAATCATAAGCCCCAGCAACCTCTGCAACGAGTAGTTGTAGATTCAAAGCATCTTTGCGGAACACAGATGCCATAGTAACCGTTCAGGGGGGGGGTAAAAAAGTTTCCGCTATGAAATCACATGTAATCAGTACGAAAACCAGCCTAGATTTAATTTTTCCTAGATAATTGTGAGTAGTTAAAACTGCTATACTGGTTTGCCAATTGTCTAATAGACATTTTAGGGAGGCTGTTTATATGTGCATAAGTTCTAAAGCTTTTGCTTAGCAAGGTTTTGAAGTTCATGCGCATGACGTACCCCCTAGATTTTTCCCGGACATTAAGCTCTGGCCGTGTATTGAAGATCACGCGAGAGCGCCTAGAATGACCTAGTTGACGGCCAGAGCTTAATGTCTGGTTTTTTTGTAACCCCCCCCGTGAACGGTTACGGTCGTGGTGAATTTCTAGTAATACATACGAGTAATAATTGCGATACATTTTAGAAAACAACCCTAGACTAGCCAAGTTAAAGGGGTCTGTCGTGAAGTCTTTAATAACTTCTATAGCCGCTTTAATTTGTTCAAGATGTCGAACTAGGATTTGGGCAGCTATCAGAAAGGCATCACCGAATGCTTGCTCAGAAGTTTGGATTGATTGGATGTTTGGCAAGTAGAGTTGAGCTTGACTTAACGGCAGATTTGTACTCATCGATACTCTAAGCGGTGATTTATAAAGTGATCATGTGCGCTCTACGACGAGTAATATCTCAACTCGCTTCTGGTGCGCTTGATTACCTCGACAGAGGCTGCGCCAATGTCGGCAACTGCACGCACAAAACGACTGCTCTGAAGGGCATACTGGTTGGCTCTCCACGTCGTTCCTGTCTTTATCTTTACTTTATAACTCAGCTCTGAAGCAAAATGAACACTGTTTCCCCTCCCCGCACGGCTGTAGAAGAAAAGTTGGCTCAGATCTGGTCTGAGGTTTTAGGGATCGAGCAATTGGGCGTCCACGACAACCTTTTCGATTTGGGAGGAAATTCCATTCTGGCCACGGAGATTCTAGACCGAGTGAGCGAAGCTTTGCAATCGGAGCTGTCTTTCCTCGCCTTCTTTGAAACCCCCACAATAGCAGGTATGGCCAAGAACTTGCTTGAAGGGCAACAGGCGTTTGAACCTCTGGCGGAGGTTCTTCTACAGCAAGACCAGAGAGGCGGGCAGCCCCAGCTAATAGAGATCCAGTCCGGCGACTTTCGACGGCCTTTCTTCTTTTTGCATGGAGATTGGCAGGACGGTGGTTTCTATTGTGTGAATTTGATCCGTTATCTGGGTAAGGATCAACCATTTTATGCGTTACCACCCCATGGGATTGATGGGATACAGATGTCACCCACAATTGAGACTATGGCGGCCGATCACCTCAAAACGCTGCGTGCTTTTCAGCCAGAAGGCCCTTATCTATTAGGAGGTTTTTGCAATGGAGGGCTTATAGCCTTCGAGATGGCTCAGCAACTTTACAGGCAAGGTCAGAAGGTTGACCTGTTGGTTTTGATCGAGGCCTCGGCTGCCAATGCTCGTTTCCAATTTCTGCATACTTTCGTCAGTTGCTTTAGTAATTTCCTCGGTCTTGCACCCAAGCGGCAGCTTAAGTGCTTTCTGCGGTTGCGACATTACTTCATTAGCTTTCCCGACTTTTGGCCATTGCCGATCGCTACGCAACTGAAGATTTTGTTCAAAAAATTGAGCAGAAAGATCAACCTGGTTGTTAGTAGGTTTAAGTTTAGGAGTGGGAGTAGCCAGGGTTGCACGCCTGAAAAGCTACAACAGCTGAAAACTAAATTGTTTTACATGGCTATAAATGGCTACACCCCGCGATCCTACTCAGGTCAGGTCAAACTCTTACGGGTAAGCGGAGTGCCCGAGGGATTGCCCAAGAAATATATCGATGACTTAACAATGGGGTGGCGTGAGGTAGCTCCAAAGGTGGATGTGCATTTGCTTCCTGGCGATCACTTAACCTGTGTAACAACACATGTCAAAGTTGTCGCCGAAAAGTTGAGGCTTTGGTTGGATGAAGCACAGGCAGAGGATTGAGGTCTGGGCTGTGAAGTAAAACCCTCAATCTCATTGCCGATTACAACCAGGCGATTCGGAATTAAATACCAGCATCCACATCTTGCCATGTTCTCCACAGAGAAACTCCTCAATCCAGGAATTATCGTAGATGTAACTGCCTTTGGTGGCCAAGAACATTGGATTCTGGCGTGCTGTATCAATATTTTGCTCAATCTCCGATTCATTTGTGTAAAACAAGAAATGCTTTGAGCTGCCCAGACGCCACAGTCGTCGCTCACAGTGGAGACAGTAAAACTGTTGATTTTCTTTACGCTTACAACGCTTGTTAGACATTAGAAACCTCTTACGCCGAAAACTACCGTACCTAGAACAGGTACTAACAGTGCGAGTCAAACTTCACCAACGATTGGTGCTGACCTACCCCGCGCCAAGCGCATTGACTCAAGGCTGAGCAATATTAACTTTCTCAATCAAGCAATAGAGCAATGCAGCCAAGATATGACGGCGCGGATGAACTATATTTGAAGTTCACCTATAGGACTATGTACAATTCGCGAGGCCACCAGACTTACATAACTGGCAACTTAGCCTAACTAGTCTTCGGTTATGAAGCTACAATACATAAGTGAAAAAATTGGGGAAGAAATCGGGAAGAAAATGGGAAGAATTGTAAGAACAAATCGGAGAGCTTGAAATATCTGTAAATTTTGTTAGCAAAAAATATTTAATGCTTTTCGGCTGACAAAATATGCTATTATTTTATCACCCCAGATTGACTACCTTTCGAGGTGGTGAAATTATTTCACTGCCTTTGTGGGTGTAGTGGTTGTCGTCCAGTCCAATCAAGGCTGCTTTCAGTTGATTTTAAGCACTCCGACTGAAATAAACGGCGAACCCTACATGGTTTTGTTGAGATTACACTCTCGAGAACGAATCCAATCCTTGCGCTCTGTCATTGTAAAAAAATGAATATATTATAGTTCATGATTCTTTACAAGTTGGATCTGGTATTCTAAATATTTAGAAAAACTTGTACGAAGGTATACAAATGGATACTAAAGAATTAATTATTGAGGCGGGTCGCACTGAGAGCCAGTATTGGAAAGACCTGTGGCGCTACCGAGAATTGTTCTATTTCCTGTCATGGCGTGACATTCTAGTGCGTTACAAGCAAACTACGATCGGCATTGCCTGGGCATTGATTCGACCGTTTTTAACAATGCTTGTGTTTACAGTCGTATTTAGTAATCTGGCGAAGTTGCCATCTGAGGGGAATGCGCCCTACCCAATTCTAGTGTTTGCGGCGCTGCTACCCTGGCAATTCTTTTCAAATGCGCTTTCAGAATGCAGCTTAAGCTTAATCACAAACTCTAATTTGATTTCTAAAGTCTATTTCCCTCGCCTGATTGTGCCTGCTAGTTCAGTGATTGTCAGCTTTGTGGACTTTTTGATTTCCGGAATGATCTTATTGGCGCTGATGGCCTGGTATAATTTTGTGCCCGATTGGCGCATCCTGACGCTACCGCTGTTTATTGTGATTGCCTTTGCAGCGGCGATGGGAGGGGGGCTATGGTTAGCAGCGCTGAATGTAGAATACCGAGATTTTCGCTACATTGTACCGTTTATTGTGCAGTTTGGCTTGTATGTATCGCCTGTGGGCTTTAGTAGCTCACGTGTACCTCAACAGTGGCGATTGCTCTACTCTCTGAACCCAATGGTAGGTGTGATTGATGGCTTCCGCTGGGCGATTTTGCGTGGAGAGTCAAAAATCTACTGGCCAGGATTGACATTATCTGTGGGATTGGTTGTACTGTTTCTTGCTAGTGGTATCTGGTACTTTCGCAAGATGGAACGCACCTTTGCAGATGTAATTTAACTCTCAATTGCCAGAAGTCCCGCACTATAACACGAAGGTAATCTCTACGTGTTTAGTGTCGGGGACGCGAATAATGCGGCAGGCGAAGCCACACCGCATTTTCGCTCATGAATGGCGAACTGGATCGCTGAGAGTAAAAGTTAGACGCAAGTCGGAACCAAATCCGACTCTAACTGCGAGCGGCAGCTGGTTGCACATGTGTTCCCTCAACCAAATCGACTGTGGGATTGTTAATCAACGATTCATTTCCGTTTAGACCGGAGAGGATTTCTGTTTGAGTACCATTATCTCGCCCAAGTTGAACTTTTTGATAGTGAACGGTTTTGTTTTGAGTTACAGTTGCTACCTGCGTCCCTCCCGCGTTGATGACTAGGGCGCTGTCTGCCACCGTTAAGGGAGACTGAGCACGGGTAATGTCAAACTTGACAGTAGCATACATCCCAGGTCGGACTGCTCCTCCCGGATTCGGCAGCAGCACCTGCGCCAGCAACGTGCGAGAACTTGGGTCTAGAGCGTTGGTAGTTTTGAGTACCTTACCTGTGAATACCCTTTGTGGTAACTCTCGTACTTGAATCTGAGCTGTTTGCCCGACCTGAAGTGATGGCACGTTAGCCTGCGGTACGTATACATTCACTTCCAAGGTGTCGTATGCAGTGATTGTATATAGGCTAGTATTGGGATTGCTGCTGCCTGATGTAATCAAGGCTCCCGCGTCCACGTTGCGTGAAGTGATAATCCCTGTGAAAGGCGCCGTCACTTTTTCATAGGACTGCAACACTTGATATTGCTGGAGATTCGCTCGACTAGAACTGACACTAGACTCAGCCGCAGAGACGTTGGCAATGTCAGACTTGACGGTATTTTGAGCCGATTGGACGTTGGCAGCGTTGGTCTTGTAGTTTGCTAGTTGCGTGTCGGCATATTGCTGAGACACTACACCTTGTTCCACGAGTGATTTGTAGCGCTCCCACGTCTTATATGCTAACACTAGGTTGGCCCGCGCTAGCTGTAAATCGCTCCGTCCTTTTGCTAAATTAGCACGGTCTTGCGTCAGAGTGGCTTGGGCTTGGGCTAATTGTGCCTGGGCTTGCGCTACTTGCTGATCGACTTCCGGCGATTCAATCACAGCCAACAACTGACCTTTTTGAACGCGATCGCCGATGTCCGCCAGCCACCGACGCAAATACCCATTACTGCGGGCGTAAACAGTAGTTTGGTTGAGAGCCACGACACTACCGGGCAGAACCAAATTGATAGTAGCAGGAGCGTGTTGGGGAGTAATAAGATTGACTGATGGGGCAGCACTTTGTGTCTTTACCTGTGCCTGTAATTCCGACCGTTGGTTTAAACGGGGCACAATGCCTATAGCCAACAGCCCTACTACCACAGCACCAGCACCCAATATAATCCAGCCCCTACGGCCTCTGCTGGGCTTAATTGTCCCCTTAACAGGTTCTTTTGTCGGCTCAGGGGATGGACGATGCTGAAAATCATCGATTGGAGAATCAGGAGATGGACGATGCTTAGAATCCATAGGTATTACTTCTGCTGTTGTGATGACAAGGCAAATGCGGCATGCGGATCAGAGGTAGCATCATCATCCTCCTCATCGAGGGGGCGGGGTGGTTGACGCCGCAGAATACTGTAGACTACTGGCACAAATATAAGAGTAGCAAAGGTGGCAGTTGACAATCCGCCAATCACGGCGCGACCCAACGGCGCATTTTGCGAGCCTCCTTCCCCAAGACCCAAGGACATTGGCACCATACCTATAATCATGGCAAAAGCAGTCATTATTACTGGGCGAAGACGCGTGTAGCCAGCAGCCAGAGCCGCACGATACGCATTTTCCCCCTCAAGACGCTGCTCTTGGGCAAAAGTAATCAGCAGAATACTATTTGATGTGGCCACACCAATACACATGATCGAACCCATTAACGAGGGAACGCTGAAGGTGGTTTGGGTGACAAAAAGCATCCACACAACGCCAGCCAGAGCACTAGGCAGCGCCATCATGATAATTAGGGGATCTAACCAGGATTGGAAGTTCACCACCATCAGGCAGTAAACTAGCACGATCGCGAACACTATCCCAAAGCCTAGACCAAGGAACGAAGAGTTCATCGTTTCAACTTGGCCACGCAAAACTATCTTACTGCCATGAGGCAACTTGGACTTAAATTCAGCAATAATCCGATTGACATCACGAGAGACACCCCCAAGATCGCGACCTTGGGCATTGGCGTAGATATCAAAAACAGGTTGGATATTGTAGTGATTGACGACTTGCGGCATTGTTTCCTGGCTGACAGTAGCCAAATTGCCCAAAAGTTGCGGTTGGTTGGTACTGGTAGTCGATGAGCTTTGGCTACTGGTAGTCGATGAGTTCAGGCTACTGCTAGTCGATGAGTTCTGGGTACTGGTAATCGGTATGTTATTGACGCTTTGAATCGAATCAATTTTGTACTGGGGGACTTGCACTGCCACGAGGTAACTCACCCCGTTTTTGGGGTCGAGCCAGTAGTTTAATGTTCCCTGGCCGCTTGAACTTAAGGTAGTGAGCACACTATTGGCAACATTTGCTTGGCTCAGACCAGTTTCTTGAGCCTTGATGCGGTCCACATCGACTCGCAAAGAAGGAGCATCAACGACTTGCTGCACGTGTACATCTACGGCGCCGGGAACGAGAGCCACACGGTCTGAGATTTGGTGGGCAAGTTTATAGTTGGCTGCGGCGTTTGTAAGTGGACCTGATATTTGAATGTCAACTGCAGCAGGCAGACCGAAATTTAGGATTTGAGTGACGATATCAGCTGGCTGGAAATAAAATGTGTAATCGGGAAACAGAGCTTTCAATTTCTGGCGTAGAAGCTTTACGTACGAAAAAGTCTTGCCAGATTCTTTAAGGGAGACGAGAATATCTCCGTCAGCTTCGCCGATTGTGGAGATGTTGCCATAGGCAAGATTGATCCCGCTGTTGGGTAAGCCAATGTTATCTAAAATCTTGGTGATATCTTCGGCGGGAATGGTTTGGCGAATAACTTCTTCTACCTGGCCAAATATCCTTTCTGTTTCTTCAACACGGGTGCCGGGCAAAGCCCGTACATGCAGGGTAAACTGACCGCCATCAATTTGGGGGAAAAAGTCTTGGCCGACGAACGGCAACAGTACCAATGCACTCACCCAAAAAGCGCCGAACAGCACAAAGACTATCCGGCGATGATTCAATGCCGAGGCTAGGATGCTGCGGTACCAGTCGCGAAATTTTTCAAATTGGACATTAAACTTTTCGTGTATGCGCCAGATAAAGTCTTTCTTGACGGCTTTGGTGGTAGATGCCCCGTTCCCACCTGTGTGATCCTTGCCCCTATGGTCATTCCCATTACCACTGTGGCGATCGTCAGCGTTGTGGTTATTCTCACTACCATTATGCTGATGCTCTTCAGTATACAAGTCCACTTCATGCCGTAGGAGATACTGCGCCATCGTCGGCACCACTGTTCGTGAGAGCAGGTAGGAAGCGATCATGGCAAAAACCACCGCCATTGCCAGGGGCGTGAACAGGAATTTTGCCACCCCACTCAGAAACACTACTGACGTAAAAACAATACATATAGAAAGTGTAGCTACAAACGCCGGAGTAGCGATTTGCTGTGCACCATCCAGGATCGCCCGCTTGATTGGTTTGCCTTGTCCCAAATTGCGGTGGATGTTTTCAATTTCAACCGTGGCATCATCTACTAAAATACCGACAGCCAAGGAGAGGCCACCCAAAGTCATTATGTTGAGCGTCTGGCCAATAAAACTCATCGTAATGATGGAGCATAGGATAGACAGGGGAATTGAGACAGCCACGATCACAGTGCTGCGCCAACTTCCAAGGAAAATCAAAATCATCAATGCCGTCAGACACGCGGCAATCGCCCCTTCTGTGAGTACGCCCTGGATCGAAGCCTTGACAAAAATCGATTGGTCGAACAGAAACGATAAATTCAGTTCCTTAGGTACAGTGGCTTGGATTTGGGGCAGCATTTTTTTGACGCGGTCGACGACATCCAGGGTAGAAGCACTGCCACTTTTGAGGATAGTGAGTAAGCTGGAGCGGCGCCCATTCTCTCGGACAATATTCGTTTGCACGGCGAAGCCATTACGAACCTGCGCCACATCGTGGATGTAGATTGTGGCACCGTTGACTTGTTTAATTGGCAAGTCGTTAAGTGCTGCTATTACCTCCGGACTATTGTTTATCTTCACGAAGTAATCGCGAGCGCCGATCTTGACATCGCCTGCTGGGAGGATGATGTTTTGCGAAGTAACAGCATTGACGACATCGGTGGCAGAAAGATTTTTAGCATAAAGCGCTTGAGGGTCTATATCTACCATGATCTGCCGGGCTTTGCCGCCGAAGGGCAAAGGCACTTGCGCCCCCTGCACTGTGGCTAACTGGACGCGGATAAAGTTTAAGCCCAAGTCGTTGAGTGTTTGTTCTGGCAGGGTTTTACTGCTCAGACTCATCTGGATCACCGGCACATTGGAAGCGCTGTATTGGATGATAAAAGGTGGTGTAGTCCCTGGCGGCAGGATACGCAAAATTGTCTGCATCACCGATGTCACTTGCGCAACTGCCGAGGCAATATTGGCGGTTGGTTGGAAGAAAATCTTCAGCACACTCACCCCGTTCATTGATTGGGATTCTATGTGCTCAAGGTCACTTACGGTTGTGGTGACGGCGCGTTCACTGTATGTGACAATTCGCTCTGCCATTTCCTCGGGCGGCTCGCCAGTGTAAGTCCAAATCACGCTAACGACAGGAATGTTGATGTTTGGAAAAATGTCAACTGGCGTGCGGAATATCGTCAATACGCCTAGAAGCACTATCATCAAAGCCGCTATGACGAATGTGTAGGGAAGACGTAAAGCGATTCGAACAATCCACATCATAGGCGTAGAGGGGGTTTAAGGTTAAATGCTGTAATCAGGACGAATGGAAGGGTTATGGGAAGTCGCTACGCATACGAAGTTTACTCTACTTTAAATACTACTTAACCAGTAGTTATCTGTCTTCCAATAGAAGACTCGCTTGGCGACTAAACTCAGTCAGGGCTGGTAAGAGTGCCTGCATCTGTACCGCTCGAAGGGAGGGACAGCCAAAACTCTACATATGCTGCACAATGTATTTCCTCTCTCTGTGAGCAACGTACACAGGAAAGTATACAAAAAAAAACCGGGAAAGTCAAATAGTCAAACAAACATTTAACTATTATATGATTATAGTCAATAATTCTTTTGAAAACTTAATGTTTTTTTGATATTGTTCCAACCAGCCTGTATTGTCTTATTATGGCAGAGAAAGTTGATAACGAATTGCGGACAAGAATTTTTGCGGCGCTCTCCGATCCGACGCGGCTGCGGCTTGTGGAGTTGCTAGCGGATTGCGATGAGATGAGTGGTTCAGAGATAGCAGATAGGCTAGGCATTAGCCTAGCACTTTACTGCCACCACTCGAAGCTGCTGGCCGAGGTTGGGTTGATCAAGAAGCGAAAAGAGGGGCAGACTAAGTACAGCTCACTGAATCGCGAGTTGCTGACCAGTTGCCTCAAAAGTTTGATGTAATAGGGAGCCAAACTTGTGCTAAAAATCGCTGGCGTTCTCTCAATTCTCTACCGGAGTCCCTAGTAAGCAGCAAGGTTTTAAGCAGTTCCAGATCGTGGAGATAATTATGAGTCATAACAACGGCGAAGATCTCGATACTTAGACCAACAGATTCACAGGCGATTTCTGGACGAGCAAGAATTACATCGTCAGCGGTACAAAATCGCTCTGGAGTTGCAATGGAACAACGGCTGTCTACGATGCCATAACACCAGTTTGCTGGCTACGCCAGCACTGCGTTAGAAAGGCTAAATGGCCTGAAAGGGTTACAAGGACGTCTGGAATCCAGACTTTCCTAAGCTCCCTGGCCTTCAGACCTCGTTGATAATACTTCCACTTATGGCGAGTTAATCTCATTAGTTCAGCAACTGCGTCTCTTGCTTGTTCGATGAAATTAATCCAATTCTGTCCCAACGGGTTCGCCAGTTGCCTACGGAGGGAGACCCGGAGTGCAGCACTGGACTCACCATACAAGCCGATATAAAAACTACTGTGCCGTCGTACCAGGGCAAACGCATCTAAAATCAACTCTCACTAAATGGACAAAAAATTTAGTTTGTGCATTGAACGCAAAACTAAGGCTTTTCGTTAATCTGATTTTTTTATCTGTAGACGAAGACGAAAGGTAAAAATTATCAGAGTATAAATTCGCAATAAATAGCAGTTAATGCGAAAACATCACTTATTGAGAATCAGCTAGTGTTATTGACACTATTCAGCTATAGTTAATTACATAGCATTATCTGCCCGTCCCGCATTTAAAAACGACAAGCCTACTCGCCAACGGAGGAAGAAAAACTCTCCACCATGAGTATTGATCGCCTCGAATTTCCTCTAGCCAAAGCTGAATATCTATTCAACCATGCAACTGCTCCCGGAGAAGGAGGTGACAAACAAAAATTTTGGCGTGAAGTCCTGGGATTTGAGAGTCGAGCAGCGATTCGATAAGCCATTCTGGCAAAAGTAACAATCGATGCCCTAGAACGCAGACAAACCAATGAATACGGGGAAAAATATCAAGCTACCGTATTGATTGAAGGACCATCAGGAGTCGCTTGGCGAATCAAAACCAGGTGGATTGTCTTAACCGGAGAAAATGTCGCTAGATTTGTCACCGCAGTTCCAGAAAGATTTGGGAGGCAGCAATGAGCCAATTTCAACTGTTTGATTCCGTTAAACTCAAAGAACCTATTCCCCTTGATGAAGGAGGTACAGCCCCTGAAGGCACAGTAGGCGCGATTGTAGAGGTTTTCAAAGACGGTGAAGCCTACATGGTAGAATTTTTTGGAAACTGGATAAGAGCAGACGTACACGGAGATTTCATTCCTGCCGCTAGCAGCGCTCCAGACTCCTTCATGGAAACGATCGGCGTTGAAACCGTTTATCCTCACCAAATTTACCTCGTCAAACCTGGGCGCGAAACCGTTGGCATCCGCGCCCAACTCCTCGCCCTGATTGATCAACTTTCAGAAGATAATTTAGAAGAGGTAAAAGACTTTGCCGAATTCCTCAAGCAAAAACAACGCAAAACAATCAAAACCACTTCTTGAAAGTGATCCTGTAGAGCAGTTACGCTTCCTTTTAGGTCAAGTAGAATACGCGCGCTCAAATTTTTGGAGTGGCTGCATAACCAGGTCCAATTGATGAGAAGCTTCGTGGATTTTTAGGACATCTGCACTTTTTTTAGGGTATCTCCGATCATGTATGCCACCGATGAATATGTGCGAATAATGCCTGTGCCGCTTCCATTCCAAAGTCCTCCATCTGGAGCCGGTTCTTTCAAAGCTTGCCAACAGTTTAATCACACCACCGATGAGTTCTTGGGGCATCCTGAATAGCCATGTGCAAAGCCAAAAAAGGAGCCTGAGTCAGGCTCCTTGAGCAAAAACCCAAGTTGGAATTTTATACCGAGTTGCACTCATAAAATTGAACGCAACTTAGTATTAACTACTTAACAGTCACCTTGGCGCCAACTTCTTCCAGCTGCTTCTTAGCGTCCTCAGCCGCATCCTTGGCGATCGCTTCCTTAACCGCCTTTGGCGCAGCTTCCACCAAGTCCTTCGCTTCTTTCAGACCCAGACCAGTCAAAGACCGCACCACCTTAAGAATGGCGATCTTCTTATCAGCTGGCACATCTTCTAGAATCACGTCAAACTCAGTTTGCTCTTCTACTTCTTCAACTGGGGCGGCAGCGGCACCACCAGGGGCAGCAAGACCAGGCATCATCATCATGCCACCCCCTACGGAAGCGGAAGCATCAACTCCGAAAGCCTCTTCGATTTGCTTCACCAATTCAGAGGCTTCCAGCAAGCTCAGAGATTTCAACTGGTCCAGAATTTCATCAGTCTTAGCAGACATGGATATACTCCTATTAACAATGAATGAATGAATGATGTTGGATGAATGAAAAATTCCCCTTTGGCCTACTAAGCGGCTTCAGAGTCTTCCTTCTCGGATACGGCTTTAATAGCGCGTACCAGCGACGCGGGTACTTCTTTGATCCCCACCGCCAGTTGTGTTGGCACAGCATTGAGACTCACTGCCAGCTTAGTAGAAACGGCCTTGAGACCTCCTGCCAACCGAGCCATGAGTTCTTCTTTCGAGGGCAGCTCAGTCAGTGCCTTGACATCCGCTTCAGTCAAGGCACGTCCTTCCATCACGCCACCACGAAGTTCCGTCTTCTTGGTAGCTTTCTGGAATTCCTGGTAAGCCTTAATCGCACCCTTCATATCGTCCTGGACAAGCAGGAAGACAGAAGAACCTTTAAGGAACTCCGTCATCGGCTGCCAGTTGCGATCGCCTTCAACGGCGATTCCCATTAGCGTGTTCTTGGTTACCTTGCAAAGGGTGCCAGTCGGACGCATGCGTCGCCGCAAATCTGTTATTTCAGCAACAGATAGCCCCTGGTATTCAATTACCATCGCCAGCTGAGACTCACTCAAAGTTTGCTTAAGTTCAGCCACTATCGATTGTTTGTCTTCTAGCGTTCTACCCATCTCTGTCTCACCTCCTTAAACGTTATGCACTTTTGCCAAACCTGACCAAACCAAAACAAAAACCCCAGCTATTGAGCCAGGGTTACGCAGTTCTACTCCTCATGCCATCAGCCGAGCGAACTCGGTTCTAATTCAGGCACTCAGGGCGCAAACCTCGGCAGGATATTAAGCCATTGGCTCCTGCTGTCTCTGGCGATCGCCTATTCAAAAAGGGTCAGGGGTCAGGGGTTAGGGGAATAAGGGAGGTATTTTACCCTTATCCCTCACCCCTCTTAGGAGGCTGTTTCATTCAGCTTCAAATCACGCAAGGCGTTGACATCGACTTGAATTGATGGCCCCATCGTAGCAGAGACATACATCGTCCTCCAGTAGCGGCCTTTAGCTCCCGAAGGGCGGTTGCGTTCAATTGTGTCTTGCAATGCTTTCAGGTTCACCAGCAAATCGTCCGGTGAAAACGACACCTTACCAAACATAACATGGACAATGCCTGTCCGATCAGCTCGGAATTCGAGTTTACCGGCTTTGAATTCTCCAATCGCCTGCCCCAAGTCAAATGTCACCGTACCACCCTTGGGCGATGGCATCAGACCGCGCGGCCCCAACAAGCGCCCCAGCTTCGCCACTTGGGTCATCATATCTGGCGTGGCAATTAGCCTGTCAAAGTCCATCCTGCCTTTTTGGATCTCGTCAATCAGCTCTTCTGAGCCCACCAAGTCAGCACCGGCATTTGTTGCCTCCGTTACTTTTTCTCCCCTGGCAATCACCGCCACGCGCACCATTTGACCCGTCCCTTTGGGCAAAGCCACAGTTGTCCGTAGCTGTTGATCTGTGTACTTAGGGTCAATTCCCAGCCGAATATGGGCTTCAGCTGTTTCGGCAAACTTGGCAGTCGCCGTTTCTTTTAACAGGTTAAGAGCCTCTATTGGATCGTATGCCCTGTCTTCAACTTTCTTTTGCAGTTCTTGCAACCGACGGGATAATTTTTTCGCCATCTTTCTCTCCTGGGGTCAATTACGAAGCGTCGCTTCTCCCCCGATAATGTTCCTCTTCACCCGATCTGTCTAATCCGCGATCGCCACGCCCATATTTCGGGCCGTTCCTTCTACAATCTTCATTGCTGCCTCAATATCATTGGCATTGAGATCCGGCAACTTCGTTTGGGCAATTTCTTGTAGTTGCCCCCGTGTGATCGACCCTACCCGCTTTTTGTTCGGTTCATTGGAACCTCTTTCCACCCCAGCTGCCTTGCGAATTAGCACCGAAGCGGGTGGAGTCTTCAGAACAAACGTAAAACTGCGGTCTTCAAACACTGAAATTTCTACCGGCACCACCATTCCGGCTTGATCTGCTGTTCTGCCGTTGTATTCCTTGCAGAACATCATGATGTTAACGCCGTGCTGACCTAACGCCGGTCCCACTGGCGGAGCTGGGTTGGCTTTCCCAGCGTTCAGTGCCAGTTTAATCACCGCAACCACTTTTTTTGCCATTTTTCTATTAGCTCTGTTTCTGAACCTGATTAAACTCCAATTCCACCGGCGTATCGCGTCCAAAAATCGAGAGTAGCGCTTTAAGCTTGCTCCGCTCTGGACTGACTTCAACCACCTCGCCTTCAAAGTCTTTAAACGGACCTGAAAGTACCAGGATTTTGTCGCCAGCAGCCATGTCAATTTTTACAACTGGCTCTTGCTCGCTGGTTTGTTTAAAGATCCGTTCCACTTCTGAAGCACTTAGCGGCAGGGGCTTAACATGACCGCGGCCCCATCCGGTGCCACGTCTTTGTTCGGAACCCACAAAATTAATCACATGAGAGGTATTTTTTACTACCTGCCAGGTGTCATCGTCCATCACCATGTGGACTAGCACATAGCCGGGGAAAACCTTTTCTTCCGTGTGCTGCCTGCTACCGTCTTTGCGGATTTTGACTGCTGGTGTTTGAGGAATTTCCACATGAAAAACCCGGTCAGCGACATCGAAGGTTTGGATGCGCTGCTCCAAGTTTGTCTTCACGCGCTTTTCACAGCCAGAGGCAACCTGAACCGCAAACCAACGGGCTTCTTCAGGTGAGGGATTAACTTCTGTCTGTCCCGTTTCCTCTTGCTTCGTCGAATGTAGTGGTTCGTCTGTCGTAAAAGTCATCAGAACACCTGTGCTGCTACCCAAGCAAAGAAGCCATCGACCAGATAAACTAGAGCTGCGGAGGCAGTTACCATCAACAGTACAGCGGCGGATTCGCTGACTAGCTGCTGCCGACTAGGCCATACCACTTTGTCTAGCTCTTCTTTTGTTCCCTGAAAAAATTTGGTGATGCTAAACCCAGCTGTCGATTGTTGTATTTCGGCTTCGTTTTTCTTAGTCATGATCGCTCATTTCCCCAATTTACTTTGCCGCTCTGACACTCAATCCCTGGTTTCCCAGACTCTTCCCATCGCTGCGTGAGCCGCTCCGAGGCCAGCTAGGATAACTTCTATCCCAAAATCTTACCCGAAATTAGTAGCCTTTGGCGCTGGTTGACCAACGCAAAGGCAGGGCTTTCGGGTGGGGTGTTTTTAGTAGCGAGCGCGCCCTGGAGGACTTGAACCCCCGACATCAGGTTTTGGAGACCTGCGTTCTACCAACTGAACTAAGAGCGCACAAGTTGTTTTCGGTCTAGCTATATTATACTCTAACGCAATTCTGGATTAAGTTTGATGCCAACTTTAGTTCAGACCACAAACCAAGCGCCTGCTTGTTTAACCACACCTGAGCGCAGTACAGACGTTGCCACCAACTTCTGTACTTCATCCCGATTACAAAGAGCGGTCAAACCGTTGTTTGACGCGGGTGGCTTTACCAAAGCGAGCGCGCAAGTAGTAGAGCTTAGCACGACGCACCTTCCCACGACGCAGGATTTTGATGCTTTCAACGAGGGGGGAATGCAGGAGAAACACCCGCTCTACGCCAACGCCTTGGAAGATGCGACGAACCGTAATAGTTTCATTAATGCTGCCATTACGCATGGCAATCACCACCCCTTCGTAAGGTTGGGTCCGTTCTTTGCCACCTTCCTGAATTTTCACCCCAACGCGGACGGTATCTCCTACATAAATTGCTGGCAGATTCGATTTCAGTTGCTCCGCCTCAATCGAGCGGATGATTTCTTGGGCATTCATAGTCTTTAAAAAACTCACGATCATCAATCATAAATCGAACCCTGCCTCCGAGTCTAGTGTCTTTTTTACAAAAAATTCGCACAGGTGAGGAGAGAGGCTTCGCCTACTCCCTCACTCTTGGCTTCAATGCTTCAATAATGGTTGCCTACTTTGGGGTGGTGGATAGCAGTCACGCCGTTGGGATCTAGCACTTTGCCTTTTTCAACGCTTGCATAGACCACCCAGTGATCGCCACATTCCATGCGAGTGTTGACCGAGCATTCGAGATAGGCGAGAGCATCGCTGAGGATGGGTGAGCCGTTACTGGCAGTTTCGGTGGCGATCCCGGCTAATCGGTCTTCAGCTGGAGCAAAGGGTTTGAGGAAGTGCTTCATCACGCTCAAGTTGTTGCTCTCAGCTAGGATATTGAGTACAAACTGATTGCTTGGGTACATCAGCGATTCAATTGCTCGGTCTTTAGCTATAGAAACAGTTAAACCAGGGGGGTTAAAAGTTGCTTGAGAAACCCAACCGGCCAACATGGCACTGGAGACGTCTCCAAGCTTTGCTGTAACGACGCAAAGTGAACCAATTACACGCCCCATGGCTTGTTCAGCAGTGGTCGCCTGTTGTGGTTGTGAACGTACTTTTTTGGCTTTTTTCAGGGTTTGGGCAAAGTCGGTTCCGGCTTCTTCAAAGAGTTTGAGAGTGACATCTGTGGGTTTAAACTTCACCCGCAGGGTCTCAAACCCAAACCGATATCCAGCGTCGCGGAGTTTGCTTTCAATTAAGTCAATCGCTTCTCCACTCCAGCCAAAAGAACCAAACACCCCGGCAAGTTTGTTGTGGGTAGCAGTGGACAGAACAATACCCAGGGCTGTTTTAATTAGGGTGGGAGCATGACCGCCAAGTGTAGGCGAGCCGATGATAAAACCAGCTGATTTTTCGATGGCGGCTTGAATCTCAGCGGGCTCGGCAACTTCGCAGTTAATCGCTTCTACACCAACCCCAGCTTTGATGATGCCACGCGCGAGCGCTTGGGCCAAAGTTGCTGTATTCCCATAAGCCGAAGCATAAAGCAGCGCTACGGTCGTATCCTGAGCCTTTTGCTGCTGGCTCCATTGGCGATAAGCTTGGGTAAGTTCGATTAAGCCGTCGCGTACCAAAGGACCGTGACCGGTCGCATAGAGCCTAACTGGCAACTCAGACAGTTTATCCAGCGCTTTTTCGACTTGACGAGCATGGGGAGCCATCAGGCAGTCGTAATAGTAACGCCGGTCATCGATTTCCCAGCCTTCATCAAAGACTTGATCGCCACAGATATTCGCCCCAAATAGCTTATCAGTGTAAAGAACTTGGGTGAGCGGGTCGTAGGTACAAAGCTGATCTGGCCAGCGCGGACTCGGAATGGGGATGAATTTTAAGTTGTGACCGTTGCCTAACTCAAGGGTTTCTTCTCCCCGAATCACGCTAATTTTCAAATCATGGTCTGGTAAGGCACCACGCAAATTGATCGCGCCAGGGTTAGAACAGACAAAGGTAATCTGAGGAGCAAACTCCAGCAGAGCTTTTAGGGTTGCCACCCGGTTGAAATTGACGTGACCCAGAATGACGTAATCCAACTGGGTAGGATCCAGGTGTTGCTGCAACGATTCCAAGTAAATTTGGGTGAAGGCCTCGCCTGGAGGGTCAATCAGAGCAATTTTATCTGCTGTAATCAAATACGAATTTGCGGTTGTACCCTTAGCAAGGGCGTATTCAATTTCAAACCGCAGACGCGTCCAACTGCGCGATCGCAGCGCTGTAGTATCCGCAGCAATCGGGAGAACCTGTACATCGCGGGGTTTGGAGTCTGTCATAGGTGCTGAATTTTCTAATAATAAGTGCCGACTTTGCGATGGTGAACAGCGGTGAGGGCGTCAGGTTTAGAGACTCGCCCCGCATTGACTGTGCTGTAGACTAGCCAGTGATCGCTCAGTTCTAACCTGCTGGCAACTTGGCACTCCATGTAAGCAAGGGCTTCTTGAAGGATGGGACTACCGTTTTGAGCTGGCTGGGTTTTGACTCCGGCAAATCGGTCGGCACCGGGGGGAAAGCGCTTAAGGAAGTGCTTCATTAGCCCTTTGTAATTTCCTTCTTCGAGGACGTTCAAAACAAAGTAATCGCCATCTTGCATCAGGGATTCGATCGCGCGTTCTTTAGCAACAGCAATGGTTAATCCCAGCGGTTGGAAACTGGCTTGATTCACCCAAGAAGCGACCATGGCACCAGTGACTTCACCTTTTTTGGCAGTGATAATGTATAAGCCAGTGCTGATCCTGCCTAGAGCTTTTTCCAGATCTGGATCCAGGGAATTGAGCTGTTTAATGTGGCGATCGCGGGTCAGCCGTTGCCCCAAGTCTGTACCAGCTTCTTCACACAGCTTATATGTGGTTTCGCCGGGAGTATCCTTGATCCGAATCGCTGGGAATGCTTCCTTCAGTTCCAGGTTTCTAAATTTAATTCGGAGCGGATCAACAGGTTCGTCATCTCCTCCGTAAGATTCAAATAGACCTACAGCTTGCTTATCCTTGGCAGCAGCCAAAATTGTACTGATAGCAGAGTGGGCGGCAACGGCACTTGCTGGGGGCATCCCAATCACGAGTCCAGCTGCCCTACTGACTAGTTCTCCGACCTCCGGCGCTTCTGCTGACTTAAGATCCATCATCTCGGCTGCCACCCCAGTTTTGGTGATGCCGCTGGCAATTGCCTGGGAAATGCGATCGCTATACCCGTAATCCGAGACATAAAACACCGCCACAGTCGTTTCTGCCTTTGCCTTTGTTTGGCTCCAAGTCCGGTAGCACTTGGTGAGTTCGGGAAGGTTGTGACGCAGCAGGGGACCGTGACCATTGGCGATGGTGGCGATTTCTCCCAGTTCATCCATCCGCTTGAGGGCAGACAGTACGGAGCGGGCATTGGGAGCCATCAGGCAGTCGTAGTAATTTCGGAACTCGGCTGTGAGCGCTTCTAAGTCTTCGTCAAAAGTGTAATCAGAGCAATAGTGCGACCCAAAGGCGTCGCAGGTGTAGAGGATTTTTGTTTTGTGGTCGAAGCTGAACATTGTATCAGGCCAGTGCAGATTCGGCGCGTTCACAAATTCCAGTTCGTGTCCGTTGCCCAAATCCAGCCGTGCGCCATTTTTCACTACTCGCCTTGAAAAAGGCTGATTTACCATATCCTCAAGAAACTCGATCCCCAATTTTGATGCCACGACGGTGACATCAGGAGCCAGTTGGAGGACATCTTTTACCAGCCCGCTGTGGTCTGGCTCGGTGTGGCTGATAATTAGGTAATCTAGCGACTTCAGGTCAATTAGCTGATTCAGAGTGTCTAAATACAGGTGGCGAAACTTTTCGTGCGAGGTATCAACTAGAGCGGTCTGCTCACCCTGAATTACATATGAGTTGTAGGTGGTACCATTTTCCAGACCGAATTCGATGTCGAAGCGATGGCGATCCCAGTCTAGAGAGCGAATTGCCGTAGTGTTAGGAGCAATTTCGACAGTCTGCATGGTCAGCCGGTTTTGGGTTTTATCTGTTACATTTACCATTAATTTTCTCCTGAGCAACTGAGCAAATTCGCGGCAGGATACCCGGTCTTAATATCCGATTCAGGCGCGCAGGAATGCCGCGACTGGATATCTCCATTTAGACTATGCATACCTCGATCTCCATGAACTATAAGTAACTTTTTTGCAGTTTCTTGGTAACGCATTTTGACTTAGGCGCTTCAAGAGTGTCTATCGGTGTAGGGGTCTCCACCAGAACCTATGTGCCGTGATTAAAAACAGCTTATTCTTGTATGTAATTTACTTTAATGGACCCAAACTTATTACAGATTTTGAGTTAGCGTGGCAGCATTAATGGCTTTTGCTCTGAATCAAATCCTGGTATTAAACATAATGGTAAACACTTCGCTGTGCATGGAAGCTAGTTGGATGACATTATTGGAGAGTGTGATTTTCTCCAAGTGTGGACTACGCCATAATCTAGTTTGATACTTTTACCTTTAGTTTTAAACTGAGCTTTTCTAAAAGCTAACCTAGCGATAAAACTTTAGCAATCGGTAAAAATCATCGGAAAATCATCAAAAAGTTGGATAAAAGTCATAAGTCCTCAAAAGCGAATTTATAGTTGGAGAAAAATTATCATCAACTGCTGCCAGGATGACAAACGTAAAAATTTGCAGGTCTCCTTTGTAAATTACGTCTGGCGTTGCTGCTCGCTCAGCAGCAACAGATGAGTATGCCAGACATGCTTGACAAAACTTTGATTCTTGTCGTTATATTAGAATGCATACCAAGCTAAATTAAGAAAAGTAACAGAGGCTTGCCTTTATTGCCCATTGCCTCATTCATCCCACTTAGCATGAGGAACGCTACCAGTGACATCACGGCTACAACTTGTCAACACAGCTGAGGAATCCCTGATTGCAGAATTTTTCCAACTTTCCTCGGGTCAGTGGCACTCCCAACGGCGTTACTACACGCTGCCGGATGGCGAAACGAAGGAAATGGTTAGTCTAATTACGAGCCGATTTTTGCAGCAGGGATGCTCTGAATTAAAACAACTGGCTTCGTTGCACGAGCTAAATGACACAGATGTCATGAGCTGTGGCGCTTTCGTAAGCTGGGAAAGTACCGAGTCGGTGTCAGAGCGGAAGCAGTCTAAAGGTTCAACGCTGTTTGGAGTACGGGGAACGACTCTGTACCGCGATCGCGGTTTTGCTACGTCGAAGCCGGTTACAGCTGAGTATTATTTTACAAATCCCAAAACTTTGTGTTTGCGGACTGAGTACAACGGCTCAGCGTTTGAAGAAGAATTTAAACTCATTGGCAGCAACTACCGCACGCGGCAGACAATCATCTCACACGCTGGAGAGCAGCAGATGATTGGTCAGTATTTAGAAAAGAGGTTGTTAACTAGTTAGTCTTTTGCTAATTGTTTCTAACAAAAGCTATAATTTGCTCATGGCTTGAATGCCAGTTTTTATTAATAATGGTTACCTGATTTACGATAATGTACAGCAGTGACGCGATTGGGATCTAGCAGTTTGCCGTTTTCAATAATTGCATAGACGATCCAGTGATCGCCAGATTCCATTCGACTGTTGACTGAGCATTCGAGATAGGCGAGAGCATCGCTGAGAATTGGTGAGCCATTACTAGCAGTCTGTGTGGCGATCCCGGCAAATCGGTCTTCAGCTGGGGCAAAGGGTTTGAGAAAATGCTTCATCAAGCTCAGGTAGTTGCCCTCAGCTAATATATTGAGCACAAACTGAGTGCTTGGGTACATTAGTGATTCAATCGCTCGGTCTTTGGCTACGGCAACGGTTAGACCAGGGGGGTTAAAGGTGGCTTGAGAAACCCAATCGGCTAACATAGCACTGGAGACGTCTCCAAGCTTTGCTGTAACAACGCAAAGTGAACCAACGATCCGTCCTACGGCTTGTTCAACGGTGGTTGAAGGTTGTTGTGGTGAACGTACTTTTTTAGCTTTTTTCAAAGCTTGCGCAAAGTCGGTACCAGCTTCTTCACAAAGTTTGATGGTAACATCTGTGGGTTTAAACTTCACGCGCAGGGTCTCAAATCCAAACCGATATCCAGCGTCGCGGAGTTTGCCTTCAATTAAGTCAATCGCTTCCCCACTCCAGCCAAAAGAACCAAACACTCCCGCGAGTTGGTTTTTAGTAGCAGTGGATAGCACAATACCCAAGGCTGTTTGAATTGGGGTGGGAGCATGACCACCGAGTGTGGGCGAGCCGATAATAAAACCAGCTGATTTTTCGATGGCGGCTTGAATCTCAGCGGGCTCGGCAACTTCGCAGTTAATCGCTTCTACACCAACCCCAGCTTTGATGATGCCACGCGCGAGCGCTTGGGCCAAAGTTGCTGTATTCCCATAAGCCGAAGCATAAAGCAGCGCTACGGTCGTATCCTGAGCCTTTTGCTGCTGGCTCCATTGGCGATAAGCTTGGGTAAGTTCGATTAAGCCGTAGCGTACCAAGGGACCGTGACCAGTGGCATAGAACCTAACTGGCAACTCAGACAGTTTATCCAGTGCTGTTGCGACTTGACGAGCATAGGGAGCCATCAGGCAGTCGTAGTAGTAGCGTCGGTCTTCGTTGAAGATTTCCCAGCCTTCATCAAAGACTTGATCGCCACAGATATGTGCCCCGAATAGCTTATCAGTGTACAGAACTTGGGTGACCGGGTCGTAGGTACAAAGCTGATCTGGCCAGCGCGGACTCGGGGTGGGGATGAATTTCAAGTTGTGACCGTTGCCTAACTCAAGGGTTTCTTCTCCCCGAATCACGCTAATTTTCAAATCATGGTCTGGTAAGGCACTACGCAAATTGATCGCGCCGGGGTTAGAACAGACAAAGGTAATCTGAGGAGCAATCTCCAGCAGAGCTTTTAGGGTTGCCGCCCGGTTGGGATTGATGTGACCCAGAATCACATAATCCAACCGGGTAAGGTCCAGGCGTTGCTGCAACGATTCCAGGTAAATTTGGGTGAAGGTCTCTCCTGGAGGGTCAATCAGGGCAATTTTGTCCGCTGTAATCAAATACGAATTTGCGGTCGTACCCCTAGCAAGGGCGTATTCAATTTCAAACCGCAGGCGCGTCCAACTGCGCGATCGCAGCACTGTAGTATCCGCAGCAACCGGGAGAACCTGTACATCGCGGGGTTTGGGGTCTGTCATAGGTGCTGTGCTGAATTTTCTAATAATAAGTGCCGACTTTGCGATGGTGAACAGCGGTGAGGGCGTCAGGTTTAGAGACTCGCCCCGCATTGACTGTGCTGTAGACTAGCCAGTGATCGCTCAGTTCTAACCTGCTGGCAACTTGGCACTCCATGTAAGCAAGGGCTTCTTGAAGGATGGGACTACCGTTTTGAGCTGGCTGGGTTTTGACTCCGGCAAATCGGTCGGCACCGGGGGAGAAGCGCTTGAGGAAGTGCTTCATTAGCCCTTGGTAATTGCCCTCCTCTAAGACGTTCAAAACAAAGCGATCGCCCACTTGCATCAGGGACTCGATCGCGCGGTCTTTAGCAACAGCAATGGTTAATCCCAGGGGTTGGAAACTGGCTTGATTCACCCAAGAAGCGACCATGGCACCAGTGACTTCCCCTTTCTTGGCAGTGATAATGTACAATCCGGTGCTGATCCTTCCTAGGGTTTTTTCCAGCTCCGCATCCAGAGATTTCAGTTGTTTAATACTCCGATCGCGCGTCAGCCATTGCCCTAAGTCTGTACCGGCTTCTTCACAGAGCTTGTATGTAGTTCCGCCAGGAGTATCTTTAATCCGAATCGCTGGGAATGCTTCCTTCAGTTCCAGATTGGTGAATTTACTCAGGAGTGGATCAATCGGTTCGTCATCTCCTCCGTAAGATTCAAACAAACCGACAGCTTGCTTATCCTTGGCGGCAGCTAGGATTGTACTGATAGCAGAGTGGGCAGCGATGGCACCAGATGGAGGCATTCCAATCACGAGTCCCGCTGCCCTACTGACGAGTTCTTGTACATCAGTAGCTTCTGCTGACTTGAGATCCATCATCTCGACCCCCACCCCAGTTTTGGTGATGCCGCTGGCAATTGCCTGGGAAATGCGATCGCTATACCCGTAATCTGAGACATAAAACACCGCCACAGTCGTTTCTGCTTTTGCCTTGGTTTTGCTCCAAGTCCGGTAGCGCCCTGTGAGTTCGGCAACGTTGTGACGCAGCAGAGGACCGTGACCAGTGCCAACTGTGGCGATTTCCCCCAATTCATCCATCCGCTTGAGGGCAGACATTACGGAGCGGGCATTCGGAGCCATCAGACAGTCGTAATAATACCGGAAATCAGCGGAGATCGCTCCTAAGTCTTCGTCAAAGGTGTAATCAGAGCAATAGTGCAAGCCAAAGGCATCGCAGGTGTAGAGGATTTTTGTTTTGTGGTCGAAGCTGAACATTGTATCAGGCCAGTGCAGATTCGGCGCGATGACAAATTCCAGTTCGTGTCCGTTGCCCAAATCCAGGCGATCGCCATTTTTCACTATTCGCCTTGCAAAAGGCTGATGCACCATATCCTCAAGAAACTGGATCGCCACTTTTGAGCCCACGACGGTGGCATTCGGAGCCAGTTGGAGGACATCTTTTACCAAGCCGCTGTGGTCTGGCTCGGTGTGGCTGATAATTAGGTAATCTATCGACTCTGGATCAATTAGCTGATTCAGGGTGTCTAGATACAGCTGGCGAAACTTTTCGTGGGAGGTATCAACTAAAGCGGTCTGATCACCTCGAATTATAAATGAGTTGTAGGTGGTACCATTTTGCAAACCGAATTCGATGTCGAAGCGATCGCGATCCCAGTCTAGAGAGCGAATTGCCGTCGTTTGAGGAGCAATTTCGGCAGTCTGCATGGTCAGCCGCTTTTGGGTTCTATCAGTGAGCACTACCATCAGTCGTCTCCTGAGCAACTCATTATTCTATATATCCGCCTACATTCTTACATGACTGGCTTGTAAAGTTTTTTTAAAACCCCTATGACTGAGTTAAACATTACAAAAGTTTGAAACCATGTAATATATGAACTGCCCCAGCGAAGCGAAGCGCGATCATGCGTTAAACCTCAAGCAAAAAAGTCCTCAGTCCTATGATCCCAGCTGGCTGGGGTTAATGATTGGGAATTCGCGGCTGCATTGGGCGTGGTTTATGGGGGAAAAGCTTTGCGCTGCTTGGGATACTGAGTATCTGCCTGAATCTGCTTCACAACTGATTCAGGGCTGGGATGTGCTTGAGTGGGGGGCTGAATTTTTTCCGCCTGATTTAATTTCCCAGTACAACGCTCGCCTACTACCCCTGTATGTAGCTTCTGTGGTTCCCAAACAAACAGCCCTTTGGCAAAACTACCCAGATATTCACATGATTACCTTAGACCAGGTGCCGCTTCAGGGCGTCTATCCTACACTGGGAATCGATCGCGCCTTGGCTTTATGGGGGGCTGGGGAAACTTGGGGTTGGCCTATGCTGGTAATTGATGCCGGAACGGCGCTGACTTTTACAGGTGGGGATGCCAATCGCTGTTTGGTTGGGGGAGCGATTTTACCGGGACTGGGCTTTCAACTCCAGTCTCTGGCTCAAAGAACAGCTGGCTTACCACTCGTAGAAACACGAGAACTCGCGTCTCTACCACCACGCTGGGCTTTGAAAACACCAGAGGCGATTCACAGTGGTGTTATCTACACGATGCTTGCAGGGATACGGGACTTTGTTGAGGCATGGTGGCAGAAATTTCCAGGGAGTTGCATTACGCTGACAGGGGGCGATCGCGCTGCATTGCTTTCCTATCTCCAATTCCAGTATCCAAGGATAGCAGCTGGGTTAATTACCGACCCCCACTTAGTCTTTTGGGGAATGCGGTTCTGCCGAGCCGGTATAGGGACGTGACATCACGGAATTTCGTTTGGGTCAATTCCCTGGGCTCGGAGATAGGATTCCAATTGCTCTACCCGTTGACGTTCCTGCTCCAAGCGCTCTGTTCCCCACAACAACAGGTTCCCATTTTCATCCCACCAGCGCAACCAGTATCCTGTTCGCTCGGCCTTAGTGCCGTGCCACATCCCCAGATACAGATTCATTGCCGCAATCCAGTAGCGCCCATTTTCATCCGGCTGTTGCACCTGATATAGGCCTTCTACTAATTGTCGCATCTCCAGCGTACCTCTGTCTGGCTCGAAGATGACATAAAGGGGCACCTGCAAAATCCGTTCGTAGAACCACAGCTTACCGTATGGGTAGAACGGTCGAGCCGAGTATTCTCCGCCATCGGTTTCTGACAAAAACTCCATGACAACTGCCGGAATATCTCCCTCAACACGGGCGGTGTAACTGCGACGTGCCCGAATCTGCTCAAGCGGTAAAACCCTGGGCACATACAACCAATCCGGCGCTTTGAGGATCGTCTTCCCATTGACTGTGGCACAAATACCCAGGTTGGAGGCAACCAGTCGTTCTAAAGTCAAAAACCCGATAAACTCCAAGCTCTCGCGCAGGGCAGCGGCTAACAGGGGTTGACTGGTATTCTCCACAGGTTCGTCTGGTATGGGATAATCCTCTGGTAGTTTCTCCCAACTTACCTGATAGCTGAGATGGGGGACTCCCGACTGGACTTGGGCGACATTCATGGCTAAGATCTCAAAGTGCGCAAATCAATGGTTATTGGCTATTTGAACCGTAACGGTTTTGATTTCCCAGGATTCTGGAATTGACCGCGATTTGAAAAACCGCATTATCTGCAGCTTTTGAGTTCTATCGGTGAGCAATACCATCAGTCGTCTCCTGAGCAACTCCTTATTCTTTTATCTGCCTTTATTCTTACATGATTGCTTTGTAAATTTTTTTTAAATGACAGTCACTAGGTTAAAAACTATAAAATTGTGAAACCGCGAAATACATGAACCGCCCCAGCGAAGCAAAGCGCGATAGCGCGTTAGACATCAAGTAAAAGACTTTCCTAGCATAAGAGTGCGAATACCTGATTAGCAGTGCTCTCGAATTGTGGAATTACCTCAGACTTGATGCGATTTGCTCCTTTGACTAATGTGTCTTCATATTGCCCATCAACCCACTTGCACACGATAATTTGATGTTCTTCAGGGTCAACGATCCAATATTCAGTGATGCCTCGCGCTGCATACTCTGTGTGTTTGTAGCGGTAATCGCGGATGCGATTCGTGGAACCAGGGCTGACCACTTCGATCACAAGGGCAGGTGGCGGCATATCGCGGGTGATTGTTGATCGCGTAGCACCTGCTAGCGCCGCGAGTGATTCAGGAGAAAGCACCATCAGATCAGGTAGCCTCACTTTTGCCCGCTTGCCGGATACTTCGATTTCGGTTCCCCACACAACCAACTCGGCAGAGACATGCTTGATTAGCTCCAACAGCAATTGTCTCGCAATACCAATGTTGCCGGGACTTTCTGGAGGCATCTCCACTAACTCCCCATCCACCAATTCATAGTGGGTATCCGTGCCGGAGTCATAGGCGAGATATTCCTCAAAGGTGAGTAATTTAGGTTTCGGTGCGGCAGTACGAGTCATGGCTGCGATCTCCCCAGTGCGAAGATATTACTGCAATTTTACGGGTTGTTTTGCAAAAACTGGTAGTGGTAAATATGTAGTGATAGCTAGCTCAAGCCGTAAAGCACCGGAACTTGACAAGCGCTGCCGTCGGCATGGTTCAAAAACAGCCAATTTTGGGTAACAAAGCAGGCGAAAGCTAGCC
>CAXUIG010000021.1:0-43013 GCA_964250845.1 uncultured bacterium
AAAACCATACGGGAGAGTGCTTTGAGGCAATTCGCTTACATCGAACTCAGGTTGTGGATGTGCAAGTGGTCGAATTTCAGGTGAAGTACGCCCAGAGTCAAGTTGCCACGGCTAAGGCTGATCTGGATGACATCTATGTGCGCGTCCCTGTGGCAGGTCAGATCTTGAAAATCAATACCCGAATCGGCGAACAGGTTAACACAAGCCTTGGTATTGTTGAACTGGGTCGCACTGACCAGATGTATGCCATTGCCGAAGTCTATGAAACCGATGTAGGCAAGGTGCGGCTGGGTCAGCGGGCTACGGTGGTGAGCGAAAATGGTGGGTTTTCCGGCAAGTTGCAGGGCACTGTAGACCATATTGGCTTAGAAATTAAGAAGAAAAATGTGCTGGATTCTGATCCAGCAGCTGAGAAAGATGCCCGTGTTGTCGAAGTCAAAGTCCGGATTGATCGTAATGACAACTCCAAAGTAGAAAGCCTTACCAACATGCAGGTACGCGTTAGAATCGACCTCAATCCTCCCACGGCCAGCATCGATGTTTCGAAAGCCCAGACCATAAAGGCGCTTGCAAGGTGAAAATACCCTATTCAAAAATTCGACTGGGCAATTTGTCTCAGGAACCCCCTTTAGGCTGGGCACAACTTTACCATCAAAAAGTTCGCCTTTTAGTGGCTCTAGCCGGGATCGCCTTTGCCAATATTTTGATCTTTACACAGGTGGGATTCAGCACCATTCTGTTTGACGGTGTTACTCGCGTTCACGAACACCTGCGAGGAGACTTATTTTTAGTTAGCCTTCGTGCCAAGTTTATCGGTGATAAGGCTTTTTCTAAAAGTTATTTATATCAAGCAGCAGGTGTAGATGGAGTCGCATCGACCAGTCCTTTTTACTATGCTGAAGCGCCTTGGGTCAACCCTTGGACTAGGGAAATTACTACCGTATCTGTGATTGCCTTTAATCCTACGCAGCCCGTTATGGATCTGCCGGAAGTGAATCAAAACCTGGAGCAAATTCAACTGCCTGATACAGTTTTATTTGACAGCAAATCTCAAGCTACACTGGGACCAGTAGCTGAGTACTTTGCACAGGGAAAAACCATTACCACTGAGATATCGGGGCGCAAAATTCATGTCGGTGGCATCTTTTCCCTGGGCAGTAGTTTGTTCAAAAAGGGACACATTATCACCGGTGACTTGAATTATCTGCGTCTGTTTGGTAAAGACAGCATCGATAATATTCATGTAGGGATTCTCACTCTCCAGAGGAATGTAAATCCCCAAACTGTACTGACGAATATCCAAGCCAGGTTACCTGATGATGTCAAGGTGATGACGCGTCAAGACTTTGTGGAATCGGAGAAAGCATACTGGTCTAAAGATCCTGCTGGTGTCATCTTCACCTTTGGCACTGTGATGGGATTTATTGTCGGGGTTGTGATTGTCTATCAAGTGTTGTACTCGGATGTGAACGATCACTTAGCTGAGTACGCTACCTTGAAGGCAATGGGCTATTCGGATATGAACCTGTTGGGTGTTGTTTTCCAAGAAGCCATTATTCTAGCCGTTTTAGGGTTTATTCCCGGATTTACTTGTTCGATCGGGATGTATAACCTACTAGGAAATTTGACGCGGCTTCCGGTTACTATGCGGGCAGATGTAGCCTTGCAGGTGTTTATCATGACTGTCGTAATGTGTACGCTCTCCGGTGCAGTTGCAATGCGGAAACTACAATCTGCCGATCCTGCGGATGTGTTTTAGGTGTGATAACAGTCTATGTCTGAAGAAACTGTAGTCGCTGTGAGCAATCTCAACCACGCCTTTGGCAAGGGTTCTCTGTGCAAGCCCGTGTTGCTCGATGTGTCCTTGGACATCTACCCTGGCGAGATTGTGCTCCTGACGGGGCCATCGGGGAGTGGTAAAACAACATTACTAACCTTGATTGCTGGCTTGCGATCGGCGCAGTCGGGTAGCCTTAAAGTATTAGGCCAAGAGCTGTGTGGTGCCAGCCAGAAGCAACTGGTAAAAGTTCGCAGCAAAATTGGTTTTATTTTTCAGGCGCATAACCTGCTGGAGTGCCTAACGGCGCAGCAAAATGTCCGCATGTCTTTACGCCTGCACAACGATATTCCCATGCATGCGCGTACGGCAAGGTGTGCCGCCATGTTAGAGGCTGTAGGCATGGGGCATCGGATGGATTATTATCCCGACAATCTCTCTGGCGGTCAAAAACAGCGCGTAGCCATTGCCCGTGCTCTAGTTAGTGAACCCAGACTGGTGCTAGCGGATGAACCGACTGCTGCTTTGGATAGCAAGTCCGGTCGGGATGTAGTGAAAATTATGCAGCAATTGGCTAAGGAGCAGCGATGCACAATTTTGTTGGTGACCCACGACAACCGCATTTTGGATATTGCTGACCGCGTTGTGCATATGGAAGATGGTCGTTTGGCTAGAGATACGGCGGTTTCGGCTTAAAGAAAGCGCAAAATGCAAATCAAGCTGGCAGTCAAATTCCCAAACGCCGAACCAGCACAGATAGGTAAGACACAGACGCTCGGGCGGTTTTTGTGCTCGCTAAGAGGTGTTTAGTAGAATTCTCGGCCCCTGCTTATAAACGTTAAGTTGATAACAACAGTGCTTTTTAACTATAAATACAACTACCACCAGCTAGAGAAAATGCCTAGCGCAGGATTTCCTCTAGCTGGTGCTGGTTCCAGAGAGACCGATAAAGACCGGGTTGTTGCAAGAGTTCCGCGTGAGTGCCAGACTGGACAATTTGACCCCGCTCCATCACTAAAATCCTGTCAGCTGTGGCAGCAGCTGACAGCTGATGAGAGATGAAAACAACAGTTTTGCGTTGCGTGCCTTCTGAAAGGTTTTTGAGGATTTGTGTAGCAGTCTGATTGTCCACACTAGAGAGGGCATCATCCAAAATCAGCACTGGTGCATCGACGAGCAAGGCACGGGCGAGGGAAGTGCGCTGCCGTTGACCGCCAGAGAGGGTAATGCCGCGCTCACCTACAATCGTTTTATATTGCTGGGGGAAGTTGAGAATTTCCTGGTGAATCTGGGCAAGCTCCGCCATATTTTCTACCTCTGGCTGCTCACTTAAGGGGTCGCCATAGCGGATATTGTTTTTGATCGTGGTGCTGAACAGGAAACTGTCTTGAGGGACGTAGGCTATGCAATTGCGCAAATCCGCCAATTTAACCTGGGTAATGTCGTTCCCATCCAAAAACAGCTGCCCCGCTTCAATATCCAACAACCGTGGCAACGCATTCGCCAGGGTCGTTTTCCCAGAGCCAATCGGTCCGACGATCGCCACGGTTTCCCCTGGCTCAATCGTAAAGTTTACATCTTTCAAAGCAGGGGTGGTGGCACCTGGATAGGTATAACTCAGATTACGAGCCTGAAGCTGACCTTTTACCTGCTCTCGCGGTAGATAAATTTCGTTACTCGAGTCTTGAATTTTGGGTGTGACAGTGAGAATAGACTCGATGCGATCAATACTGACTTCACCGCGTTGGTAGGCAGTAATTGTGAAACCCAATAGCGTAGTGGGGAAAACCAGACGCTCCACATAGATTAGCAGAGCCACAAAGTCGCCAACAGTTATGGCTCCAGAGGAGATCTTCCCCGATCCCAGCCACAGCAGGAGCAGCAAGCTTACATACGCCAGTCCTCCAACCAGCGGAAATAGTGTATTCCGCGTTTTCGCTAGGAGGAGATTTGCTTCTAAGAGCTGTTGATTAAGCTTAAAGAAGGCTCGGCGCTCGTTCTGCTCTTGGGCGTAGATTTTAATCAGAGCCATGCCGCTCATATCCTCTTGGATTTGCTCACTGATGTCAGAGAGTTTCTCCTGCACTAGCTGTTGTTGATCGCGCAGCTTGTCGCTAAACAGTTGTACCAAAATCAGCATGAAGGGATAGGGTGCGATCGAGGCTAAAGTCAGCTGCACGCTAATTGACAGCATCACCGGTAGCGTCAGCGCGTAGGCAAACACCGTATTTGCCAGACTCAGCACCGCAAATCCCAGCAGGCGCCGGATATTATCTACATCACTTGTAGCGCGGTTAATCAAATCCCCTGCTGTGTTGGCAGCAAAATAAGATGGCTCCAGCTTCAGCAAGTGTTGAAAAATCTTTTGCTTCAGGTCAAATTCCACCTGGCGCCCCACCCCAAACAGCGCGATCCGCGACACCATGCGGATGCCCCACATCACGGAGCTGAGTACGATGATCAGCGCCACATATTGCAAAACTTGATTAAAGCTGAATGTGACCCGAACTTTGTCAATGATGTTACGAATCAGCAAAGGTATGTAAACACCCACCCCATTCACTATCAACAGGGAGACAACGCCTAATGTGGTCTGCCGCCAATGGGGGCGCAGGTAAGAAACTAGTTTAGAGAGCCTTGATTTCGCCATGTTACCAAATTAACAAATAACTTGGTATAAGTATTGTGAAGTCACTTGGTACAAAAAATGCCGCCTGTGAGACCCACCATTTTGGTTACTGGAGGAGCTGGATATATTGGCTCCCATGCTGTACTGGCACTGAAGCGAGCGGGTTACGGGGTAGTCGTTCTCGATAATCTAGTATATGGGCATCGAGACTTGGTTGAGAACGTTTTACAAGTAGAGCTAATAGTCGGCGATACCAATGATCGAGCGCTGCTCGACGAGTTGTTTGCTAACCACAACATCGCGGCGGTGATGCACTTTTCTGCCTATGCCTATGTGGGAGAATCGGTCACAGACCCAGATAAATACTATCGCAACAACGTCATTGGCACCCTGACCCTCCTAGAAGCAATGTTGGCAGCTTCGGTTAAGCAATTTGTCTTTTCTTCCACTTGCGCCACTTATGGGGTGCCCCAGAGCGTGCCAATTGCTGAAGACCATCCCCAAAATCCGATTAATCCTTATGGAGCCACTAAGTTGATGGTGGAGCGGATTCTCTCGGATTTTGATGTCGCCTACGCTTTGAAGTCGGTTGTGTTTCGCTATTTCAACGCCGCTGGTGCTGACCCGTCTGGAATCCTGGGAGAGGATCATAACCCCGAAACGCACCTAATTCCTTTGGTACTCATGACGGCTTTGGGGCAACGCGAATCTGTCTCCATTTTCGGCACCGATTACCCAACGCCAGACGGGACTTGTATCCGAGATTATATTCACGTCACCGACTTAGCAGACGCCCACGTACTAGGGCTGGAATATCTGTTGCAAGGTGGCGATACAGCTGTTTTTAACTTAGGAAATGGCAATGGCTTTTCCGTTAAACAGATGATTGACACCGCTAGGATGGTTACAGGTCGGGATATTTCTGTGGTGGAAAGCGATCGCCGTCCCGGTGACCCACCAATTCTCGTCGGCAGTAGCGACAAAGCCAGAAATATTTTGGGCTGGCAACCTCAGTATGCCGACCTGGCAGAAATTGTAAAACATGCTTGGCATTGGCATCAACACCGGCATGGTTTACAACTGGAGTCAGGAGTCCAAACACACAACTGACATATATCGTATTGCCTGCCCCGTTGCTCTAAACAAGAGCGCGGGGTAGCTGGGTGCCTAGCAAGCCCCAACTCTGGCAAAAATCACGTAAATCGTTTTGGCAATCACAACTAGGTCATACAAGGGGTGCCACTGACTTTGGTAGCGCAAGTCCAGATTGATCACCTCCTCAAAATCTTTCACGCTAGAACGACCGTTGACTTGCCATTCACCGGTAATCCCAGGTTTGACATTCAACCGTAGCCAGTGGCGTTCGTTGTAGTGAGCGACTTCATCAGCAGTTGGTGGGCGTGTTCCGACTAAGCTCATCTCGCCTACCAGTACATTCCAAAACTGAGGCAGTTCATCCAGACTTGTGCTTCTCAAAAAGCGACCTACCCGTGTCACGCGTGGATCTTTTTTGTTTTTAAACAGCAGCCCTGAAACTTCGTTAGCTACCAGAGCCTTTAACTGATCAGCATTCACAACCATCGAGCGGAATTTCCGGATGCGGAACGTGCGTCCTTGGAGTCCGTAGCGCTCTTGGCTGTAGAAAATTGGTCCTGGACTATCCAGCTTGATAGCAATCGCCACGGGTACAAACACGATCGCCAGAATCAGCAGCCCAATCAAACTGCCCACAATGTCCAACAAACGCTTAAAGATTGAGTTGACTGAGGGGTGTGGCGATTGCGGGTCCACAGAGGTGGCTACTACAGCTTTTACAACGGTGGGTAACACTGCTTGGGACATTGTCACGACTGGTCTGTAATAAAGGAACCGTAAACTTACGTAAACTTACCCAAAATATATACTTACCCTCAGTGAAATTGACAGCCTTCACCTCTAAAGTTTACATTAAATTTACAAAACAGGGTGATAAACTGTGCTTTTATAAATTTTCTGTAAAGTTAACGGGGGACTTGATCAGAAATTATGCGTAGAGGGCTTTTTACCAGGAGGAATTGATCAGCCGCGCTATGGCGGTGTAAGAGTGAAAAATATGATTTAAAGTCGGAGCTGAGTTACGGCAATATGGCCTGAGAAGCAAACATCGACATCGGTGCCGGGAGTGCGATCGCGCAAGGCATATTCTCCCACATAATAAAAGTCTTCGCCTTCGATGCGGTAGTTGACAGGCAACGGTTCCGTACTCGGTTCACAAAACACCACTGCCGGATCTGGGTCTCCCGGTTCCAGATGAGGCAGATTGACGTTCCAGAAGGTTCCCGGCTCAGTCGGGCGGTTGATTAAGGTAGCGATCACCCCAGATGTCCACCGGGCTGCAACATCCCAATCAACATTACGTTTCCCTTGGCGATAGTGAGAGACTGCAATCCCTGGAATGCGATGAATTGCTGCCTCGCGCACAGCGGCGACAGTCCCGGAAATGTAAGCGTCAACTCCCATATTGCCCCCAGCGTTAATGCCAGAAACTACGAATTTGACATCTTGGCAAAGATGTGTTATGGCAAGGCGGATACAATCAGCTGGGGTGCCTGCGATCGCATACTCAAAGTCTGATCGACGCTGGACGTGAATCGGTCGAGTCGTCGTCACCTGATGACCACATCCCGATAGATGATCAACAGGTGCGACAATCACGCCCGTGCCATTTACGGCTTTGAAGAGCGCTCGGATGCCGGGAGCGTCTATACCATCATCGTTGGTTAATATCAGTGTCATTTGCACCCGAAATTAGCAAAAACTTCTGGGAAAAACTCAGTTTCAAAACGGAATATCAAAAGCCAGTTTTAAAATTATATACATGTGCAGGCTTGAGGCACTATGTTTGTTGCACATGGATGTAGTATTTGGTGAAAAAGTCAGTCTTAGGATCAACAGAGAATAGAGATGAAACAGCTCCTCAACCAAGTTTTTAATTGGAAAAAGCACATCCAGCGACTGATTCTGCCGCTGGCATTGATGATTCTGGCAACCCAGTTGATTGCAACACCGACCGCTGGCGCCACCGGAGTCGATCAAATGCCAAACTTAAACAAGAGCGATCGCACCTGGGTGATCGATCAAGCTGAAGTCTTAAGCCGCCTTAACCAGGGTACGCTGAACAAAAAGCTCGACAATCTGGCAAAGCTTACCGGCAATGAAGTCAGAATAGTCACCATCCACCGTCTCGACTACGGGGAAACCCCGGAGAGCTTTACCAAAGCGCTGTTTGAAAAATGGTTTCCCACGACCGTTGCCCAAGCCAATCAAACCTTAATTGTGATCGACACGCTCACAAACGGTACAGCCATCCGTACCGGCGACAAAGTCAAGTCCCTCCTACCCGATGACATCGCCAAAAGCGTTGCTTCCGAAACCGTGATGGTGCCCCTGCGGGACGGCAACAAATATAATCAGGCAATGCTTGATGCCAGCGATCGCTTAGTCGCCGTATTGTCAGGTGAGCCCGATCCAGGCCCACCCCAAGTAGCAGAAACGGTTAACACAGAAGGCACTTTCAAGAAGGCATCTGAAACCGACACTGGCAACGCCACTATCTGGGTGATTGGCCTCTTAATTGCCGCCACCGTCATCCCAATGGCAACTTACTACCTGTACCAAGTTTGGCAATCCTAGTCTTGAACATACTCAACGCCTGTCACTAAAGCAATCTCAGCCCGGATAAATTCACGGCCCAAATAGGCTGCATGGTCTAAGCGAGTCACTAAACTGGGCTGGGCTTGCTCAAAAATATTCACACAAAGTTCCTTTGCCGTTCTCCCAGCAAACACACTCGAAGGAGTTCGTTCCACCTTGCCCCGCACTGGAATAGGCTTGCCCGTTTCTGGATCAACGGCTAAACCACGCTCGTTAATCACATTAGTGAAGTGCTTGGCACAAATTAAACCCGCTTCCCGATCCAGATAAATAATGAAATATCCACCGGGATCAAGGTCAATATGACGCTTAGAAAGTTTGTGATCAATTGCAACCAAGTCATCAAGCGTTTGACCCATAGTAATAACCAATTCTCCATCCTGTCTCAAGTTTAATTCTTCCGTGTGTTTCTTCTTCGAGCGCCCGGTCGTGTAGCAGAGCGGTTCGTTTTCCTAAGAATCGCTCCGAGTAAACGGTAACTCCTGATTAATCGCGTCGATTTCTCGCTGCTCTAATTCATTCACCTCCCTGATGTAAGGACGCAGGATTTGATCGAGGCGACGATTGTAAAAACGGTGCAGACTGTGATTGGGACTGGCTGGGAAGCCGCGACGTTTTTTGTGGCGTCCACCGGCACCGGGATCAAAAGTTTGGATTGAGTGTGCGATCGCCCACTCAATGGGCGAGTAATAGCAAGCATCAAAATGCAGACAGTCAATCTCTTGGAAACTACCCCAATAGCGACCATATAGCTGATCGCCCTTAGTCAGACAAAAAGACATTCCCACCGGCTGCCGGTTATCCTGCTGATTGTACGCCGCGACAAAGACCACCCGATGGCGATAGTGGGTATGTAGTTGCTCGAAAAACCGCTTGGTGAGGTACTTGCTACCCCACCAGCCAAATTTATCACAGGTATCAGCGTAAAAATTATACATCAAAGGAAACAGCGACTTGGGAATCTCATCGCCAGTTAGTGTCTGGAGTCGCAAGCCTGCTTTTTCCACAGCTTTGCGTTCGCGTTTGATATTGCGGCGCTGGTTGGCGTTGAAGACGCCCAAGTAATCATCAAAAGTCCCAAAGCCCAGATTCTGCCAGATGTAGCTGTGGTGCAGCCAACTAGTGAATCCGTGGCGTTCTAACACTGGTCGCCATTGGGGGTCTACATAGAGGAAATGACAGCTAGAGATGTGGTTGTGAGCGCAGAAATGGTCAATCGCATTCACCATCAGCTCTGTGAGTTCATCTTCATCTGAGTCAGGGGCAATTAAGAACCTATAGCCCTCAGTGGGCGTAAAAGGTGTCATCCCTAGCAGTTTCGGGTAATACTGCACTCCTATGCGTTGAGCCAAATCAGCCCACTGATGGTCAAAGACAAATTCGCCGTAACTATGACCTTTCACGTAGAGGGGCGCGGCGGCAATCAGTGAGCGCTCTCGCCATACAGTCAAATGATTTGGCAACCAACCCGCCTCAGCAGTAGCACTGCCAGAGGTTTCCAGATTGTTTAGCCATTCCCACTCTAAAAAAGGAGTTTTTAGTGGCAGGGCAAGGGCATCCCACTCAGACTGCGGTACTTCGGCGATTTTGTTGATCCAGGCAACGGAATAACGAGGCTTGAGCTGTTCCCACATATTTGAACCACTTTTCACACATGCGTAGCCGGGCGATCGCCATGATCGCGCTTCGCGGTACTCCTACAGGGTAATAAAATCCCCTCAACGTTGCAGCTCATAGTGGAGGAATACTTCGGACAATCGCCTCAACACATTCGTAGTTTCTGGAGTGCCCTGCGGCATCCTCGCGTCCCCTGTACTAGAATTCCGGGTAGTTCAATGAGACTTTCTTATAAGGACTCTTTATAATTATTTTACCGTGGTTTTACCCTCCCTCACTGGGTATATAAAATAACAACTAAAATAGATATGTGAGGAAATATACGTAATGGAAACGAATGCCGCGTCTAGCTTGTCTATTTGAAAAGCATATTGCTGATAAGTTTTGCATCTTCCTAATGAAACGAACTATGGCTAAGCCAGGTCAATCCTCCTTTCGTCGCATCCTGCTGTCGAGAATCTTGCTTCTGAGCGTACCAGTTCTATTGATAGGAGAGGCTGTGACCTTTAGGAAGGCACGCTCTAGCTTACTCGAAACCGCTAGACAAAACTTAACCGAAAGCGCGGTCAGGAAGGCTCAGAGCATTAATGATGAAATCGCCGCCCTGAAAGCAAACCTATTTGTGGCCAGTCAAACATCTGTTTTACAGCAGGGAAAAGCATTGGATGCTCAACAATTTCTCGACCAGCTAGCGCCACAAATGCCAACTCACATCCAGTGCGTTCAACTCACGAATCTCCAGAGTGGTAAGATTGTCGCAAGTACCTGTGGAAACAATCGCGTTAGTTCCCCCAAAGCAAAGAATTGGTGGTTACTTGCTCAAAAGCAAAAGCGCGAATTGCGTGAGCCCATCTATGTCGAGGCTCTGTCGCCCCTCAACTTCCCGCTCAAGGCACAGCAGCTAAAAAGAGCAGGTTTTCCCTATCCGCAAGGCCAACTCCAATTACTGTTATCTGCGCCCGTATACGACCGCTTAGGTCAAATCCGTTACGCCTTGAGTATTCAGTCCGCCTTGCACGAACAAGAGCGGGATAAGCCGGGGTCGCTAGCAGGCTATACGGTAGTGATTGAGCAGAATGGAACGATTCTGGCACATCCTAGAGCGGAGCGGGTCGGGCGTAACATTCAGCAGGAGGCAGATGCAGAGAGACTTAAAAGCATTGTTAGAAACGCGCTTGCGGGGCAAGAGGATATTCTGCCGCTATTTTTCTTTGAAGAAAACGGGGTGGAATTAATCGCTGGCTATAGTGCTATACCGAGTCCGCTCCCGACAGAGCAGGGGCAAAAGTGGATTATATTAGCCGTCACGCGTAGAGATAATACACTATTTGACCTGCAGGAAATTAAACTAATTCTATTCGTTTTGACGCTTGGCTTGTTAGGAGCGAGCGTGTTGGCAACGGCGTATGTAGCTCGTGACCTGGCACTGCCTTTAGAAAAATTGAGAGACTACGCCCTGAATGTCCAGAGCCGCCAAGGGGAGCTTGTGCGGGCTCCTCACAACTTCAAAGTCAGGGAGTTAAATCAACTGGCAGAGGCACTTGATCGCATGGTGGAGCGACTGCAAGCGTGGGCTCTTGAGATCGAAATGGCCTGGGAAGAAACGCAAGCCGCAAACGAGCTTAAAAGTGAGTTTTTGGCCACGACCTCCCACGAGCTGAGAACCCCACTAAACGGTATCATTGGCTGTGTTCGCCTCGTCCGCGATGGCTGCTGCGACGACCGGGAAGAAGAAATGCAGTTCCTACAGCAGGCTGATGAAGCAGCGATTCACTTGCTGGGGATCATCAATGATTTACTAGACATTTCCAAAATTGAAGCTGGCAAGCTCTCGGTAATCATGGAACCGATTGACCTGCGGCAGGTTCTCAAGGAAGTGATCAATTTACAGACCGTTCAAATTCAACAAAAAGGCTTGCAGTTTGTAGCTCCCGATTACCAAGAACCGATTATGGTTAAGGCAGACCCAGCGAAGCTGAAGCAGGTGCTGATCAATGTGATTGGCAACGCTGTTAAGTTTACAGAAAAGGGTTACATCACGATCACGACGCGGATTGAACCGGCAGGAGACAATCTGGATAGCGGTGGCACCCAGCGGGTGTTTGTGACTGTCGAGGATACGGGAGTGGGCATTGATCCAGCGCAACAGCACAAACTGTTTCGTCCCTTTGTGATGGTAGATGGTACAAGCACGCGGAGGTTTGGTGGCACCGGCTTGGGGCTTGCCATCTCACGAAATTTAATCGAACTGATGGGAGGGAGTATCATATTGTGCAGTGCTGGACAAGACCAAGGGACAACGGTGGCGATCTCAATGCCTGTGATGGATGTCTCGCTGTTGCGCTCCCTACAGTTAAAAGCTTCTGGCTTCACGGCTAGTTTGACTAACATTTCCACTGATTGCTAAAAAAGCCACCTGAGCTGCGGCTTGTTCAGCTGCTTTGATTGAACGTCCCGTTCCCTGACCCAGCTGCCGTCCCTGCAGCCAGACTTCTGCACTGAAGCGCTCAAGATCGCTGCCGCGCCCCCTAGTTTCCTCAACCCGATACTCTGGCAAAACTTTAAAGTGGGCTTGAGTCCATTCTTGCAAGGCGGCTTTGTAGTTAAGTCTTGCTGGATCGGTGCGGATTTGTGCTGCAAGCTGTTGAAACGCAGGACCTAGCCACGGTAGCACGAGTTCCAGGGTGTGTGTACTGAGGTAGAGGGCACCCAGCACTGCTTCAAAGGCATCTGCTAGCCGCGTCTCTTCACCCACCTTATCAGTAGTGGCACTGCCAGAAACCAGTAGGTATAGCTCCAAGCCGTATTGAGTAGCCAGAGTCGCCAGGATGCGATCGCTCACCAGGACGGAACGAATCGCCGCAAACTCCCCAACCGGACACTCGGGATAAGTTTCCCACAACACCTCAGCCGCTACCAACCGCACCACCGCATCCCCCAAAAACTCCAACTGCTCATAATTTGCTTTGGCTGAGACAGTCGGATGGGTCAGCGCCAAGTCAAGCAAGTGCCACTGCACTGGTGCTTGTGCTGGAAGCCCTAATCTTTGCACCAAGCTCTCGAGCTGCTTTTGACGACGAGGATAACTTAGGGTCATGGGAGAGAGATGGGGGGAGAGGGAAAGAGTCGGACATAAGCCGGGTTCTGTTTTCTCTAGCTGACGTGCAGCTTTTGAAGGCAGTTATCTATCTGGGACGCCTGTTACCAGACGCCTCTAGCGGTTCTTAAGCAGTGGAACTGGTAAAAGACCAACCGTGGTTCCTTTGACCTTGCTCCCAACCGGGGTTTACCGAGCCAGTGCCTCTCGACACTGCTGGTGCGCTCTTACCGCACCCTTGCACCCTTACCTGTGAGCGTTCAGCTATCAGCTTTTGGCTAACATCTGAGAGTTCCATCGGCGGTATGTTTCTGTGGCACTTTCCTCACGGTCACCCGCACTGGGCGTTACCCAGCAAGTTTGGTCTTTCGGGAGCCCGGACTTTCCTCAGACCAGCAGCAAGCGCTGGTCTGCAACCGCCTGCGCCTACTCTCTCCCTAGATCCAGTCTAGTCGCGGATTGCATCTTTCAAAGTTTTTCGGTTTTAATTGTGGAAAAATTATCGAACCAGCCGCGTCGCCAGAAGAAGAAAACCAACCCAGAGGCGATCGCAATTATAACCGCCCAGCAAGTTGGATAGCCCCAGTACCAATTTAGTTCTGGCATATTCAGAGGCGATTTATCAGGATTAAAGTTCATCCCATACACCCCAACGATAAACGTCAGTGGAATAAAAATCGTCGAAATTACGGTCAGGAGCTTCATAATCTCATTCATCTTGTTACTGACTGACGACAGATAGACATCCATTAATCCAGCTGCCAGTTCTCGATAAGTTTCCACCATATCCAGGACTTGAACTGTATGGTCGTAAGAGTCTCGCAGGTAGACTCGCACCTCGTCACTGATGACAGTACCACCATCTCGGATTAGGGTATTGATCGCATTGCGCTGAGGCCAAATGGCGTGCCGTAGTTTTAACAATTCACGCTTGACTCGATAGATTTTTTCCAAGGTTTGGCGCGACGGGTTGACCACCACTTCATCTTCTAATGCTTCAATTCGCTCACCGAAATCTTCCAGTACGGGGAAAAAACCGTCAATTATAGCATCTAAGAGCGCGTAGGCTAAATAATCAGCTCCGTGCTTGCGGATCATGCCTTTATTGCTGCTAATTCGCACCCGCACCGCTTCAAAGCAATCATGCTCTGGCTCCTCCTGTACCGTAAGCAGGTAATGTTTCCCCAACACGAAACTCACTTGCTCACTATAGAAGCCAACAAACATTTCTTTGGGCATCACCATCCGAGCAATAATCACCAGGTGGTCTTCGTAGTCGTCCACTTTCGGGCGCTGAGGGACATTGACTATATCTTCCAAAATCAGCGGATGCAATTTAAACACCCGACCCAGCTGGAGCAAAATCTCTTCGCTGCCTAAGCCCTGCACATCGACCCAAGAAACAGATTTAGTATTCAAATAAGGGGCGCAGGCTTCCGGCGTCGCTACTGGCTTGCGGGTATAATTGGCCTCATTGTAGTCAATCAACACAATTTCCGGTGCTGGGGCATCTGCCTCAATGTTGAGGGTTCCCGGCAGACTACCCGGTTGCTCGTGGAAGAAATCGACATCGGGTTTAGTTACGGCTCTTATAGGGTAGAGAATTTCTTTTGCCATGCTGTTGGCCCCAGACAGGATAAATCACTGTGATTCTAAGCAATTGTGATGTTTCTAGCTGCCCCTTGTGCAGAAGTTCCAGATCGTGACGGTTTTTCTGCCTATAGCTTTGATTGTTTATCTCTGGGGAAAGAAGCGATTGGGCGCCTCTATAAGCAAAAATAAATTTTGAGAGCCCAGAAAAAAAGCTCTGTCGCTATTTTTTTAATTTTTCCTTATGGTGATGCGAGCCTTCGTAACAGGCGGTACAGGCTTTATCGGTGCCAACTTGGTGCGGGTGCTGCTCCAGGAGGGTTATGCAGTGCGGGCATTGGTGCGTCCTACCAGCCGACTGGACAACCTGCGGGATCTGGAGGTGGAGTTGGTCAAAGGTGACCTGAGCGATCCTGATCTGTGGCAGCAGATGCTTGGTTGCCAGGTACTATTTCACGTAGCTGCCCACTACAGCCTCTGGCAAGCAGACCGTGAGGCACTTTACCACCACAATGTAATGGGAACGCGCAATGTGCTGGCGGCGGCTCGTCGGGCGGGCATCGAGCGCACTGTTTATACCAGTTCAGTTGCAGCCATCGGGGTGGGCACCCCAGGTACAATCGTAGATGAAACTCACCAATCTCCTCTGGATCAACTAGTCGGTCACTACAAGAAATCTAAATTTCTGGCTGAGCAGGAAGCACTCCTTGCGGCTCAGACAGGTCAAGAGGTTGTTGTGGTGAATCCCAGCACTCCTATCGGTCCTTGGGACATTAAGCCTACCCCTACCGGCGGCGATATAATTCTGCGTTTTTTACGCCGACAAATGCCCGTTTACCTAGATACGGGCCTGAATTTTATCGATGTGCGCGACGTGGCACGCGGACACCTGTTGGCGCTAGAGCGGGGGCGTTCGGGCGATCGCTACATTCTGGGCAATCAAAACCTCACCCTCAAAGAGCTGCTCGATCAACTCGCGCACCTGACAGGTCTAAGCGCACCCCAATGGACTGTGCCTAATTGGTTGCCCCTGAGCGCCGCCTGGATCGATGAGCGGATTCTCGCCCCCTTGGGCAAACCACCCTCCATCCCCTTGGATGGCGTCCGCATGGCTCAGCAACCGATGTACTACGACCCACTGAAAGCAGTACGGGAGTTGGGTTTACCCCAAACGCCGCTCTCGACGGCTCTTAAGGATGCAGTAGACTGGTTTTTGGCTCAGGGATATGTCGATGCGGTTTAACACCGCGACTGTTTTGATATATAGGTGAGAGGAGTTCAATGGCAATTCAATTACAACAAGCCCTCGAAGTGGGGAAATATCTAGTGACTCAGCGTCTTTTGGGTCGCAAACGTTTCCCCCTAATCTTAATGTTGGAACCCTTGTTCCGGTGCAACTTGGCCTGTACAGGTTGTGGCAAGATTCAACATCCCAAGGATGTGCTCAAGCAACACCTAACTCCAGAACAGTGCTTTGCAGCAGTGGAAGAGTGTGGTGCCCCCATTGTCTCCATTCCTGGGGGAGAACCCCTACTGCATCCCCAAATTGCTGAGATTGTTCAGGGACTGGTAGACCGTAAGAAGTTTATCTACCTCTGCACTAATGGATTATTGCTGGAAAAGAGTCTGGATAAGTTTCAGCCCTCCGCTTACCTAACATTCAGTGTTCACCTGGATGGGCTGCGGGAGCGGCACGACAAGTGCGTTGATCGCAAAGGCGTCTTCGATATTGCGGTTGAGGCCATTCGCACAGCTAAAGCTAGAGGATTTCGTGTCACTACTAACACCACCATCTTTGAGGGTACTGATCCTAAAGAGATGCAAGAGTTCTTTGACTTCCTCGGCACGCTAAATATCGATGGCATAATGGTCTCTCCAGGCTACAGCTACGAGTGGGCACCTGATCAAGATCATTTTCTACCGCGTGCTGGGACGCGGGCTCTGTTCCGGGAAATTCTGGCCCCGTTCAAAGCTGGCCAAAAACATTGGAACTTCAATCACAACCCGCTGTTTTTAGATTTCCTCACAGGTGAACGGGACTACGACTGCACTCCTTGGGGCAGCCCCAGCTATAGCGTTTTAGGTTGGCAAAAACCCTGCTACCTCTTAAACGAGGGCCATTACGCCACTTTCAAGGAACTACTGGAAAAAACCGACTGGAGCCAGTATGGCCAAGCCAGCGGTAATCCTAAGTGTGCCAACTGCATGGTGCACTGCGGCTATGAACCCACAGCAGTAACCGATGCGATGCAACCGCAAAACCTGGCTCGTTCTATAGTTCAGTTGCCAAAACTGATCAAGCTCTAAATTTTCAGTGTTGCGTTCTAAAGAGCGCTTTGCACGAGAGGGAGATGGGGAGAGTAATTCTTCTTTCCCCCAGCTCTCCCCCTCGAGCTTGCTTAATGAGAAGCCTTCAACCGGACACGATATTAGTTCCCACCTGAGTTGAGCGAGACTAGGGCAACGCCAGCGCAGATAAACAGCGTCCCGATCCATCGCTCTTTTGTAACCTTTTCTTTAAGTAAGAATTGCGCACCCAAAATATTAACTACATAGCCAAGCGAGCAGAGTGGTATAACCAAACTTAAGTTAGCCCAGCTCAACACGGTCAGGAATAAAAAGAATGTGCTGGCTTGGAACAAGAAGCCGATCCAAAGCAGTTTATTTTTTACCATCCTACGTGCAAAGTTCAACAGCTTTCGTGGTTGCAGGGTCGAGATTTCACCCACCTGCTTCATCCCCTGGGCTATCAATAAGGTTCCAGTAGAGTCCACCAGCACCAGAATTATTACTGCAATCCAAATCTTCATGGGGGGTCACCTTTTGTGTTCGCAAGTTTCATCCTGATGGCTTTGGGCGCTGGTGCCTTGCCATCTAGACGATAGTGCCTTTTGTCGGTTTTTGCGGTGATCGCTCAACCCAACTAATAGGACACCGATCGCGATCGTAAAGGTACCTGCCCACCGGGTTGCACCTATTTCCTCGTGTAGCAGCAGCCATGCTAACAGGGCAGTTAGCACGTAGCCCGTTGTAGTCATCGGGAGCAAATAGCTCAGGTCAAGCCATGAAAGTGCTGACATGTATACAAGAGTATACGTAAGCAGTACCGCCATTGCTGTATCAACCCAAGGATTTGTGAGCATACGCAGCCCGACTCCGAGCAGAGCCAAAGGGTGGAGCGGGTTTACCTCACCAACCTCGTGCATGCCATGGCTTAAAGAAACATCGCCTAAGACCTTAAGCACAACGATCAGTGAAATTAGTATTAAACTCTTCACGGCGATCCATTTCTACACTTTGTAGTTTTTCTTTAGATTTTCCTAGCTTTCCGACTGCTTTGCTTGCGATCGCCTATGCCAACGATTAGGACACCAAGCGTTATAACACATATACCTGCCCATCTGAAAGTAGAGATTCTCTCGTTGAGGAGCCACTCTGCGAAGAACGCAGTCAGCACGTAGGTGAATGAAGTCATCGGGAGCATATAGCTCAAATCAAGCCATGAAAGCCCAGCCAGCTCTAAAAGAGCGTACCCAATCAGCAGAGCTATCCCAAGCCAAATCCAATAATTTGTGAACACATGAAATCCGATTTCGAGCAGAGCCCCAGGATTAAACGAGTTCACCTTGCCAATGTGTTTCATGCCAAAACTTAGATTCACATCGCCTAAGGCCTTAAGTATAACGTCCATTCCCAGTACGATTAAGGTCTTCCCTACGTGACTCTTCCCTGCCTGACTCTTCACCACCTTACAGTTGCCTCCCTATTGTTGTAGTTGGGCAGCTCAAAGCCTTTAGGAACAAGCAGATCGCACACTCTGTCACTCAATACGGTATAGAGTTCTGCCTGAGCCGTGCTCGGTGGAGCATTCCTCAACTTTCTTAAATTATCTAAGCTTACCGGAAAGCGCCAACCTCCCAAGAAGATAGCAATAAGAAAAAACCTCCCCATCTCAGGGAGGTTTACTGCTTCAACAATGAAACTCTAGTCTTTTGGAAGGATGGACTACATCATACCCATGCCGCCCATGCCGCCCATGCCGCCCATGCCGCCCATGCCGCCCATGCCGCCCATGCCGCCCATGTCGGGGGCACCGCCAGCAGGTTTTTTCTCAGGCTTTTCGACCACAAGAGCCTCGGTAGTCAAGACCATACCGGCAATAGAACCGGCATTCTGTAAGGCTGAACGTACCACCTTGGCAGGATCAATAATCCCAGCGGCAATCAAGTCTTCAAATTCACCAGTAGAAGCGTTGTAGCCGATGTTGAAATCAGTTTCCCGCACCTTTTCAACAATCACAGCGCCTTCAGCACCAGCGTTATCCGCTATTTGCCGCAAGGGAGCTTCGAGCGCTCGCGCTACAATATCAGCCCCAATCTTTTCTTCGGCATCCAGGCTGTTTTTAATCGCGTCTATTTTCTTAATCAGGCGAATTAGAGTGGTGCCGCCGCCAGGAACGATGCCTTCTTCCACAGCGGCTTTGGTGGCGTTGAGGGCGTCTTCAATCCGCAGTTTGCGGTCTTTGAGTTCGGTTTCGGTAGCCGCACCCACTTTAATCACCGCCACACCACCAGCAAGTTTGGCGATCCGTTCTTGCAGTTTTTCTTGGTCGTAGCTCGAGTCCGTTTCTTCCAGCTGCCTACGGATTTGAACAATCCGCTTTTCCACGTCGGCTTTAGTTTCGCCTCCGGCAACGATGGTCGTGGTCTCTTTGTCAATCGTGACCTTACGGGCGACTCCCATCATCTCGAGGGAGACGGCATCCAGGCTGAGCCCGACTTCTTCGGAAATCAACTGACCAGCAGTAAGCACGGCGATGTCTTGCAGCATCGCTTTGCGGCGATCGCCAAACCCAGGCGCTTTGATCGCACACACACTCAGCACGCCCCGCGCCTTGTTCACGACCAAAGTTGCCAGGGCTTCTCCATCAACATCTTCAGCAATTATCAGCAACGGTTGACCGGCACGAGCAACCTTCTCCAACACCGGAATCAAATCCTGGATGGTGCTGATTTTCTTGTCGGTGATTAGGATGCGGGGGTTTTCAAATTCCACTACCATCCGCTCGTTGTCGGTAATGAAGTAGGCGGAAATATAGCCTCTGTCCAGCTGCATTCCCTCAACTACTTCCAGATCTGTTGTCAGCGATTTGGACTCCTCAACGGTAATTACGCCGTCTTTGGTAACTTTTTCCATCGCTGAGGCAATCATGGTGCCGACTTCTTCATCATTACCAGCTGAGACGGTTGCGACTTGCGCGATCGCACTGCCTTCCACTGGCTTGGCTATCGCCGCAATTTCGTCAACCAGCTTGTCGATGGTTTTTTCAATCCCACGCCGCAAGCTGACTGGATTTGCCCCAGCTGCCACGTTCTTCAAACCTTCACGAATCATCTCCTGAGCCAAGACAGTGGCAGTGGTGGTGCCATCTCCAGCCACATCTTTGGTCTTCGATGCCACTTCCTGAATCAGTCGAGCGCCGGTATTTTCCAGCGGGTCTTCTAATTCAATTTCTTTGGCAACGGTGATGCCATCGTTAACAATTTGGGGCGCACCATATTTCTTTTCCAAAAGGACATTCCGACCTTTCGGTCCCAAGGTAATGCGGACTGCATCGGCGAGGGAGTTCACACCCCGCTCTAACGCCCGCCGCGATTCGTCAGCAAATGCAACGATTTTTGCCATATCTGATTACCAAAGCGCTTCTAATAGACAATTTAGCACTCACCGCCCACGAGTGCTAAATTCAGGGCTCAATTTTTTGTTTTTAAGCAAGTAACAGCTTAGGCCATGACCATGCCGCCATCAACGTTGAAGACTTGACCAGTGATGTAGGCAGCAGCAGGGTCAGCTGCTAGGAATCGAACCATACCGGCGACTTCTTCTGGTTGACCGTAGCGACCGAGGGGAATGTATGATATAATCTCCTCTGATTTGAGATTGTTGGTCATATCCGTGGCGACAAATCCAGGGGCAACAGCGTTGACGGTGATCCCGCGACTAGCGAGTTCCTTGGCAACACTTTTAGTAAACCCAATCACACCTGCTTTGGCGGCACTGTAATTGGCTTGACCGGGGTTGCCGATTTGACCAGCAACGGAGGTAATATTGATCATCCGCCCAGCGCGTTGCTTGAGCATAACTTTGCTGACAGCGCGGCTACACAAGAAAACGCCAGTGAGGTTGAGGTCAATTACGGCTTGCCAATCTTCTGGCTTCATCCGTAATAACAGGGTGTCGCGGGTAATCCCAGCGTTGTTGACTAGGACATCAACGCGGTTCCACTTTTCCATCACGGTATTTAGGAGGGCTTCTACATGCGTTGCCTTGGAGACATCAGCTTGAAGCGCGCTCGCACTGCCTCCCCCGACCACAATTTCATCTGCTACCTGTTGGGCTGCCTCACTCGAACTGGAATAGTTGACAACGACGTTGGCTCCCTCTGCTGATAAAGCCAAGGCGATCGCTCGACCAATTCCCCGTGAAGCGCCGGTAACGATTGCCACTTGTCCGCGCAACCGTTGCAAATTCTCTGGCAATGCTTCCATGAACAATTCCTCCTGATTGTAGTTTCAAAGAACTAGGATTGAGTAAAACTGGTGCGTGTAATATGGCTATTAAACAGCAGTTCAACAGCTTCGAAGAGTTACTGTCTGGTTCGGAAATGCCGGTGTTGGTAGATTTTTACGCTGACTGGTGCGGTCCGTGCCAAATGATGGCTCCGATTCTGGAACAGGTGAATCTCCAGCTTAAGCAACAGCTACGAGTGGTGAAAATTAACACGGAAAAATATCCCCAGCTAGCGAGTAAGCATAACATTCAGGCGCTACCGACGCTGGTACTCTTTAAGCAGGGTCAGCCAGTGGAACGTATTGAGGGTGTTATGCCAGCACCACAGTTGATTCAACGCTTACAGACATTGATTTGAGGTGATTGTTATCAACGATCACCACTGCCGACCGTAGTAACTAGCAAAAGAAACTTTGCCCCTGTGTATCTTCAGCTAGCAAGATACAATGAATTCAGCAAAAGTTCTCAACATTTAAGTACCAAGACACGCGAGGAGTTGGGTAACGCATGGGCAAGGTAGTCGGCATTGACTTGGGTACGACAAACTCAGTAGTCGCCGTCATGGAGGGTGGCAAGCCGGTGGTGATTGCCAATGCAGAAGGAATGCGGACAACCCCCTCCGTGGTAGGCTTCAGCAAAGACGGAGAACGTGTAGTCGGACAGATGGCGCGACGACAAACCGTTCTCAACCCGAAAAATACTTTTTACGCAGTCAAGCGGTTCATCGGTCGCAAGTTTGGCGAACTCAGCCCGGAATCGAAGCGAGTCACCTACACCATGCGCCGTGATGAAGCAGGCAACATCAAAATAGACTGTCCTCGCCTGAATAAGGAATTTGCCCCGGAAGAAATCTCAGCGATGGTGCTGATGAAGTTGGCAGACGATGCCACTCGCTATCTGGGGGAGCCGGTGACAGGAGCAGTGATTACGGTTCCAGCCTATTTCAATGATTCCCAGCGCCAGGCAACGCGGGATGCAGGGCGAATTGCTGGGCTGGAAGTGATGCGGATTATGAATGAACCAACAGCTGCCTCTTTGGCTTATGGGTTGGACAGGCAGGAAAGCCAAACTGTTTTGGTGTTTGACTTGGGCGGCGGCACGTTTGATGTGTCGATTCTGGAAGTCGGGGATGGCGTGTTTGAGGTCAAATCCACCAGTGGTGATACTCAACTGGGCGGGAATGATTTTGACAAGAAAATTGTTGACTGGTTGGCTGAGCAGTTTCTGGAAGCACAAGGGGAGGACCTCAGGCGCAATCGCCAAGCCCTTCAACGTCTGCTGGAAGCCTCTGAAAAAGCCAAGATTGAGCTTTCCGGCGTCGCAGTAACCGACATTAACTTACCCTTCATCACCGCAAACGCTGATGGTCCACTACATTTAGAAACTCGCCTGACTCGTTCCCAGTTTGAGAGTCTGTGCGGTGATTTAGTGGGGCGGCTGCGTATACCAGTGAAGCGGGCACTTGCTGATGCCAATCTCAGACCCACAGATATTGATGAAGTTGTGCTGGTAGGTGGCTCCACCCGGATGCCAATGGTGCAACAACTGGTGCGAAACCTGATTGGTAAAGAACCTAACCAAAACGTCAACGCCGATGAAGTGGTGGCAGTGGGCGCAGCAATTCAAGCCGGAATTCTAGCCGGAGAACTCAAGGATGTGCTGCTGTTGGATGTGACACCGCTGTCGCTGGGGTTGGAAACCATCGGTGGGGTGATGAAAAAACTCATTACCCGCAACACTACTATACCCGTGCGGAAATCTGACACCTTCTCCACGGCGGAAAATAATCAAACCATGGTTGAAATCCATGCCCTCCAAGGCGAACGGGAAATGGCGGCAGATAACAAGTCGCTGGGGCGGTTTAAGCTGACTGGCATTCCCCCGGCACCACGAGGCGTTCCTAAGGTTCAGGTGGCATTTGATATCGACGCCAACGGGATTTTGCAGGTAACAGCACTAGATACAACCACAGGTCGTGAGCAAAGTATCACCATTCAAGGGGCTTCTACTCTGAGCGAGGCGGAAGTCAACCGCATGCTCCAGGAGGCTGAGCAATATGCATTAGAAGACCGCGAACGCAAAGAACGAGTGGAGAAGCGCAACCGCGCTGAGGCTTTGATTTTGCAAGCGGAACGACAACTCAAAGAGGTAGGGCTGGATTTCGGGATGCAGTTTGCGCGTCATCGCCGCCAACGCATCCAAACTATTGCTACCCAACTGCGCGAACATCTAGCGCAAGAAGATGACCGGGGGATTGATCAATCCTACGCCGCTCTTAAGGATGAGGTGTATGAGCTGAACCGAGAAGTGCGCGATTACTACAGTGAAGACGATGAATATGACTTGTTTGGCTCTATCCGTAGCGTCTTCACCGGGGAAGGGGATCGCGAATCTGGTCGGGAGACGGTTCGCGATCGCGAACCATATGGCAGGGATACCCGCGAAGCGCCAACCAGGGAACCTCGTCCCTACTATGGCGGCGCTGCTTCCAGCAGAAAGCGTCCTACTTACAAAGATAACTGGGATGAGGAAGATGATGATTGGCTCTAACTATAAGGATGAAGGATGAATTAATTTAAACTGTAAACTTCAAACTTCAGACTTTAGATAATTAAAGATGCAGAACTTGCAGAACTTTCGGGACTATTATGAGATTCTGGGACTATCCAGAGATGCCTCAAATGAAGAAATAAAAAAGGTCTACCGGCGCTTGGCGCGGCAGTATCACCCTGATCTAAATCCGGGAAACAAAGAAGCAGAGGAGAAATTTAAGGATATTGGTGAAGCGTACGAAGTCCTCTCTGATCAAACTAAGCGGGCGCAATACGACCAGTTTAGCCGGTTTTGGAATCAGCGAGGCTTCCGCAACCGGCAGGCCCCACAAGCTAAAACCTGGGGGGATCGCGCTGCCGGTAGTCGCACCGGTACTGAGGAAGTCGATTTTAGCGAGTTTCCAGACTTCAATAGCTTTGTCGATCAACTCATAGGTCGCCGCCAAGAAAGTAGAAATGGAGAGACCTCCTCGCCTGCTTCAAGTCCAGGCGAGGCTTTTCGTCCAGGCACGAAGAAATACGCAAAGACATTCAGTTCTAGCCCCAACCGCCGAGATGTGGAAGCCCGATTGACGCTGCCATTGGAAAAAGCATATCTTGGTGGGTATGAACGGATTCGCCTGGAAGATGGGCGATCGCTCGAAGTCAAGCTCCCAGTTGGGATGGTTACCGGTCAGAGCATCCGCCTCAAAGAACAAGGCATTGCTGGGGGAGACCTATACCTGAAAATTACCGTCGAGCCTCATCCCTTCTTTAAGCTAGATGGAGAAGATATTTACTGCCAAGTGCCCATAACTCCCAGCGAAGCGGTGTTAGGCGGACAGGTAGAAGTGCCGACCTTGGATGGTCGAGTGAAGATGAAAATTCCAGCTGGAGTCAGGTTTGGTCAACGCCTACGCCTTGCCAACAAGGGTTACCCCACAGACAACGGCAGACGCGGCGATCAGCTGGTGGAAATCCAGATTGTTGTCCCCAGAGATATCAGTCCCCAAGAACAGGAATTATACGAAAAGTTGCGTCAGATTGAAACCTTTAATCCCCGGTTGGATTTGCCGGTGTAATAACGCTTGTGAACGAGCGGCTAACTTGCTCTTCGATGATCTCTGGTCACTATCTTTAGGGGTGATCGTACTACCCCGCCTTTTGTCATAAGCACTGATAGGATCAAGTTAAAGATAGATAACACATAGCGTGAAGCAATCATGACGCTGGGCAATTTACGTGACCTATATCAACAGGTCATCTTAGAACACTACAAAAAGCCACGGCACAAGGGCAAAACCACTCCGGTGCATCGGCATCAAAAGGGGCATAATCCTTCTTGTGGCGATACGATTGAGCTGACGTTGCAACTGAATCAGGCAGGCGACGCTATCGAAGATGTCAAATTTGAAGGAGCTGGCTGCGCGATCGCTATGGCCTCTGCCGACCTGATGGCGGATGCCTTGCAGGGCAAGCAAGTCTCGGAGGCACTGGAAATGGTGCAACGCTTCCAAGATATGATGAAAGGCCACGCCGAGTTTCCCAAAGAGCAGCGGAAATTGAATGTGATGCAGGGGGTCGCACAATTTCCCGTGCGGATTAAATGTGCTAATCTCACTTGGCACACCTTAAAAGCTGCTTTGGAATCACCCACTGGTACACAGCCAGATGGGTTTGTCAGCAACGAAAAAGACGACGCCTGAATAGACAAATGCCAACAACCGCTGATTTTCTCACCGCTACCCAGTGGGCAGGTATAATTACACTGGTCTTTGCCGCCCTAACGGTACTAGGTTTCATTTTAAAATGGGGCATAAGGTTCCGGATGGTCGGCAGCACCGGCTTTCTCGGCGTGGTTACAGGTGGTTTATTTACTCTTGGTTTAGTGCCGTTTGCCCACACTGTAATCCCAGGTGCGGTACGGTTCTCTTTGACCTATGACAATGGTGCCACACAAGCAGTGATTACCGTTCGCCCTCAAATAACCGAATCAGAATTGTCAGCGACTCTGCGTCAAGCCGCAAGTGATCTATATTCTTATGGTCGTTTAGGTCGGGACGAAGATCAACTCACAATCCGCGCCCGTACCATCATCCACCCGGAGCCAGGAGTCTCACAGCCGCTTTACTTAGGTCAGGTCAAGCGCTCACTAGCCAATCGCAACGATGAGCAGATGGCTATCGACATTTACCAGGAAAATATGGCGCAATTGCCAGGGAAGCCGACCGCCTAAGTTAACGCTGTTTCCATACCTGAAGGGGAGGGTAATTAAAGGCTTAAACGTTTACAATCCCTCAAAGGTATTTAATATCGAAGCAAGTATGCTTGCTAGGGTGTTAGCAGCTTTAATTAGTATAGCAAAAAAGTTGAGATGAATCAAGCCCCTACACATTTCTCTCTTACCGTTGCCCCAACACGGGTGCTGCGTGGCTCTCAGGCACTGGAACAGGCGGGAGAAGCGATCGCTTCTCTGGGTAGTCGCCCGCTGGTGGTGGGAGGCTCAAGCACCCTTGCCGTCACGCAACCCCGATTGCAACCTGTCTTAGAAATGCAGCAGTTGGCAGTTGCCCAAGCTGAGTATGGCCCAGATTGCAGCGAGGCGGGGTTAGAATCTCTGCGACAGGCAGTAATGGAACATCAAGCTGATCTGGTTATTGGTGTAGGAGGAGGCAAGGCACTCGATGCTGCTAAGCTGCTGGCTCACCAATGCAAGGTGCTTTGCGTAACGATTCCTACCTCAGCTGCCACCTGCGCGGCTTGGACAGCCCTCTCAAATGTCTATTCTGAGCAGGGAGCCTTTTTATACGATGTCAGCCTCAACCGCTGTCCAGATTTGCTGATCCTAGATTACGAATTGGTGAAGTCGGCGCCAAAACGCACTTTAGTTGCTGGGATTGGTGATGCTCTTGCCAAGTGGTACGAAGCATCACTCAGTAGTGGTCAATCTGACCAAACCCTAATAATTGCGGCAGTGCAACAGGCGAGAGTTTTGCGAGATATTTTGTTCCAAAAATCAGCTGCTGCGATCGCTGAACCGGGGAGCAACATCTGGCGAGAAGTCGTGGATGCAACGGTTTTACTTGCAGGAGTGATCGGGGGACTAGGAGGCGCTGGGTGTCGTACAGTAGCAGCCCATGCCGTTCACAATGGTTTGACTCATCTCCCCGTACACAGCAGCATACATGGTGAGAAGGTCGCCTATGGAATCCTAGTGCAGCTGCGTTTAGAAGAACTGGTACAAGGAAACCAGTTGGCAGCGGCGGCGCGGCAACAGCTGTTGAAGTTCTACGCTCTGATTGGACTGCCTCAAAGACTGGGCGATTTGGGACTAGGCAATATCACACTGCGAGAGTTGGAAACAGCCGCTGAAATTGCCCTGGCTCCTAATTCAGACATCCACCGCTTACCATTCAAAGTCGTGCCAGAGCAGCTGATGGCGGCAATGGTTTCAACCACTGCGCCGGTAGAGGGACGCAGCCAACTTGGATCGGAGATCCAAGCTGTTAAGCATGAGGTTTAGTAATGAAATTAAATTGGATCAGCCCAGCTCAACGTATACAAGGACTGCCTCCGTATGTATTTGCCCGTCTGGATGAGCTTAAGGCTCGTGCCCGTGAGCAAGGGCTAGACTTAATTGACTTGGGGATGGGGAATCCAGATGGAGCGACACCCCAGCCGGTGGTAGAGGCGGCTATTGCAGCCCTGCAAAATCCAGCCAACCACGGATATCCCCCCTTTGAAGGTACTTCTAGCTTCCGCCATGCCATTACCAGCTGGTATCGCCGCCGCTATAGGGTTGACCTTGATCCGGATAGCGAAGCCCTACCCTTACTCGGTTCAAAAGAAGGGTTGACGCACCTCGCCCTTGCCTATATCAACCCTGGCGATTTCGTTCTGGTGCCCAGCCCCGCCTATCCAGCCCATTTCCGTGGTCCCTTAATTGCCGGTGGTAAGGTTCACAGTCTAATTTTGAAACCAGAGAACGACTGGCTAATTGATTTAACTGCAATTCCCGATCCGATCGCACAACAAGCCAAGATTCTCTATTTCAACTACCCCAATAACCCCACTGCTGCCACAGCACCGCGTGAATTCTTTGAAGAGATTGTCGCCTTTGCTCGAAAATACGAAATTATGCTGGTTCATGACTTGTGTTACGCCGAGTTAGCCTTTGATGGCTATCAGCCCACCAGCTTGTTAGAAATTCCAGGGGCAAAAGAGATTGGCGTCGAGTTCCATACTCTGTCAAAGACATACAACATGGCTGGTTGGCGCGTGGGCTTTGTTGTCGGCAACCGCCACATCATTCAAGGTTTGCGGACGCTGAAAACAAATCTGGACTACGGCATTTTTGCGGCGTTGCAATCAGCAGCCCAAACGGCTTTACAACTGCCAGATGTATATTTGCACGAGGTTCAAGCTCGTTACCGTCGCCGCCGCGATTTTCTGATTCAAGGCTTAGCCCAGCTGGGTTGGGATATTCCCAAATCCAAGGCGACAATGTACCTCTGGATTAAGTGCCCAGATGGAATGGGTTCAACGGATTTTGCCCTTTCGGTGTTGCAGCAGACTGGGGTAGTGCTGACTCCTGGGAATGCTTTTGGCGTTGCCGGTGAAGGATATGTGCGTATTAGCTTGATTGCGGAGTGCGATCGCCTCCAAGAAGCCCTGCGCCGGTTCAAACAAGCCAATATCCGCTATTCATCTGCGGCACTAGTTCCCAGTTCAGAGTGATTCCCCGATTGGGCAGTAAGCAAAGTCTAGCCTTAGAGGAAAAATGAAACGCAACTTCGATCAAGTTTGGAAGTCAGAAGCAGTCTCAACAACCTTTTTATCAGGTGTACGCGGAGCCATTCCCTTAGCTCCTGAGCAAATCGATGTAATGCTTAGAATTATTCAAACTGCAAGACCCCAGGTTGAAAACTTTTTAGATCTAGGTTGTGGTGACGGGATCTTAGGCCAAGCAATTCTTACGAAATATCCTCAAGCAAAAGGAATACTTTTAGATTTTTCTGAGCCAATGATTCAAGCCGCGAAAAGCCAGCTCGATCAAAAACAATATCAGGTAGAATTTATTGCCCAAGATTTCGGCAAAAAAGAGTGGGTTGATTCGCTACAAGGCAAGAGTCCCTTTGACGTTATTGTGTCCGGCTTGGCGATTCACCACCAACCGGATGTAAGAAAAAGAGAAATATATGGCGAGATTTACGATTTGTTGAAGCCGGGAGGTATATTTTTAAATATGGAGCATGTTGCCTCAAATTCTAAATGGATTGAAAATATTTATGAAGAATTATTCATTGATAACCTTTATTCCTTTCATAAAAACAATGGTTCCCCTAAATCGAGAGAGGAAATAGCAGAGTTATTTTACCACAGAGCAGATAAAGAAGCTAATATACTAGCTCCCGTACAAATCCAGTGTGATTGGCTAAGTCATGTGGGTTTTATTCACGTTGATTGCTTTATTAAGATATTTGAACTGGCCTTATTTGGTGGAATGCGACCAGATTCCTTTACCTAGGCTCCTGAACACCAATTTCCGGCGGTTGGGCAGTCTCAAATTGTTCCCGCAGCAGCTGTCGAGCAGTCTTTGCGTCACCACGAACCAGAGCATCAATAATCGGCTGATGCAACTGAGCCAGCTCTTCCAGGCTGAGGGTAGCCCGGAGTAGGTTGATTCGGGTTCTAACCTCAGAGGCTAGAGAGTCCCATACCTGCAAAAGCACGCTGTTACCTGATGCCTCTACGATCAGGCGATGGAAAGCTGCATCGTGTTCCGCGAAGCGGTCTAGATCGTGCAACCTTCCTGCTGCTGCCATCGCTTCAACTTCGGCAATCAGGGGTTCTGGGTTAGCTCCAATCTGGGAGATAGCTAACTGGACGGCTAGCTCCTCCAGCACCGCCCGGACTTGGTAAGCTTCGCGCATCTCTTGCGCACTGACTCCCCGGACTCGCGTCCCTCGATAGGTCTGTGACTCGACTATTCGAAGCCCTTCAAGCTCCCGCAAGGCTTCGCGAACTGGCCCCTGACTAGTGTTCATCTCACGGGCAATCTGTAGTTCTACTAGCCGCTCCCCTGGCTGATAGGTACCATCCAGAATTCGGTTCAGCAAGACCCGTTTGACTTGCTCTCGCATGCACTCCCGTCGCACACTCATAAACCCAGCCTTCCTCCAAAATTTTACTTGATTTTAAATTATCAATAATTTATGATAACGGTTAAAGTCTGCTAGGCTGGCGGCGGGGCAGGAAAAACATCTGTGTTAGTTTATACGATGCCCGTCTGGGTGCTGTTTCTGGCAAAAGCCCCTCCTCTGCGGATTTAGTCAGTAAAGGTAACATATGAGTGAACAAATCGGTTTCATTGGCCTAGGAAACATGGGTCAACCCATGGCCAGCAATCTACTCTCTGCTGGCTATGAACTTCGCGTTTACAACCGGACAAAAGAAAAAGCCGAGCCTCTAATTAAACAAGGGGCAACATTGGTATCGCACCCAAGGGAAGTCGCCGTACCTGGTGGGATTGTCATCACTATACTGGCCAACGACCATATATTGGAAGACATAGTATCTGGCGACGAGGGGATACTTGAACAGTTGGGACCTAACGGCATCCATGTGTCCATGAGTACTGTAGCGCCAGCGACCGCGTGCCGACTCGCTGAACACCATCAGCAACATGGTATTGCTTATCTGGCTTCCCCAGTCTTGGGAGCGCCCGAGGCGGCGGCAGCAAAGAAGCTGTGGATTTTCCTGTCAGGCCCCCAAGTGGCCAAAGAAAGGGTGCGACCCATACTGGAAGCGCTCGGTCAAGGCGTGTTTGATTTTGGTGAGGCACCAGGGGCGGCCAATGTGGTCAAGCTCACTTGCAACTTCCTACTTGGCTCTGCCCTCGAAGCGATGGCTGAGGGCTTTGCCTTAGCACAGAAAAACGGGATTGAGCGGACAAAAATTGCTGAGGTGGTCAGCCAGACGCTCTTTGCCTGCCCCGCTTATGAGCGCTACGGGAAGTTGATTGCACAGGAGCGTTACGAGCCAGCTCACTTAAAATTGTCTTTGGGTCTAAAAGATATTAACCTCGTTTTACAGACAGCGGCAGAGAGCCAAATGCCTATGCCCCTAGCAAGTATGCTGCATGACCGCTTCCTAGCCGCTATAGCGAAAGGACGCTCTGACCTTGACTGGACGGGAGTGGCTTTAGAGGCAACGGAAGATGCTGGACTCTTAAGAGGTTCAGAGAAGATGTCGGAGCAAAAAGCAGCAGGATGAGATAATTAGCATTTTTCGCAGACACAATTGTTTTTTGTCCAAACTCCACTTCACTAAGTATTTGGGGACTATTGATGAACTTCAAAGCAACGAAACATCTGCTACTGACTAGTGCTATTAGTCTGGTGCTCCTGCCTGGCTCTGCTGGGTTATCAGCCTTGGCACAGACTCATGGCAGCGTGTCTTCTGCATCAGAGCGCTCTTTCGGATCTTCGCTAATCAGCTTGACTCAGAGTAGACCTATGACGATTTCCGATGTGCGCAGCCTGTACGTCATGCCCTTTGAACCTGACTCTGGCGGCTTTCGCAGCAACATTATTGAGGGCTTGAGGGCATGGAACAAAGTTAAAGTTGTGTCATCTCCGTCACAGGCAGATGCAGTTGTCAAGGGGGCGGCTCGCTCTACCGGCTATGGCTTTTGGGGCAAAATCTCGGTAATAAGCACCAAAGACAACCGCGTACTGTGGTCAGGTGAGTCAAGACGTCGTGACGGCACTGGCGACGGGATGGCATTTAACCAGCTGATATCACGCCTGAGAGTCGCTGCCTCAGAATGAAAGAACTTGTGTCACTACTTGCCGGTTGGGTCATTGGCGTTACGTTGTCATGGCTGAAAATCCCCTTACCAGCACCACCTCCATCAGGACTTCTAGGGCTTGCTGGCATGACTCTAGGTGGATTTTGCTTTCACTGGATGCGCAAGTTCTTAGGAAGCTCAACAGCTTCCTAGTGATATAGAACAAGGAGGAAAAACAGATCAACGAAACCGCAAGTTTTGATCCAACGAGTTTTGCCAAGAAGTTTACTCATCACACCGCAAGCGTCAACGACATCCGCCTGCACTATGTGATGGGGGGCCAAGGCGAACCCATCGTGCTGTTACCTGGCTGGCCCCAAACATGGTATGCGTGGCGCTTCGTCATGCCCACTTTGGCACAGCGTTACACCGTCATCGCTCTCGACATGCGTGGCTTGGGCGATTCCGACAAGCCGGAGGGCGGCTACGACACACGAACCGTCGCTGAAGATATTTACGACTTAGTGAGCCAGCTCGGCTTCAAGCGCATCTTCCTGGTCGGGCACGATCTTGGCTCGTGGGTCGCTTATGCCTATACCGCCGCGCACCCAGATGACGTGCTTAGGCTGGTGATCCTCGACGCTGCGATCCCCGGCATCACGCCACCTCAGGTGTCCGAGTTGTCGCGCGAAGCGAATTTGAAAACATGGCAATTCGCGTTTAACCCGCTCCCCGATCTTCCAGAAGCGCTTGTGGAGGGGCGGGAGCGGCTGTTCCTGTCTTGGTTCTTCCGAAACAAGGCGGCTGATCCGGCATTAATCAACGAGGCTGACATCGATGAGTACGTCCGCGTCTACTCCGCCCCTGGGGCAATGCGGGCCGGGTTTGAATACTACCGCGCGGTCTACGACGATATAACTCAGAACAAGGAGTATGCATTGACAAAGCTCAAGATGCCTGTACTAGCGTTGGGTGGAGAAAAAGGCACAGGCCCCTCGATGCTACGCACGATGCAGTTGGTAGCCGAGAACGTCAGCGGGGGGGTGGTTCCGACTTGCGGCCACTATATCCCTGAAGAGCGTCCTGACTATCTCGCGCCAGCGATTCTTTGCTTCTTCGGCGAAGAAAAACCATGATCGAGGACTGTTGAACAAAATCCGCCGCGCATTCCCCGCAGTTCCAATCTCCTAGGCTATTGCTCAAAGGGGTCAAGGTTTTCCCTGACCCCTGATCCGTCACCCCTAAAACGGCTAATTCTGTTCATAAATCAGATGGTATTGCTATATTATTAGCTGTTTAGGATTACCTAGGATTTGAAGTAATAGTGAGGGTGAAATGATAAATAATAAAATCCAGCAGGCAAATCCTCTATTTAGCCGCAGGTTTTTGTCAAAAGTTGTTTTATGGCTCTATCAAGGCTGTAAGCAAGCGGTTAAAAACCCAGATTTTTTTTTAATGCTGATAATTAGTCGATTTAAACCTGTACCAGATTTTTTTTTACATAAAAGCCCTGTTATTAAAAAAGATGAGACAATTCCTTCTGTCTTTGAGAAGCTTAACGTAGATGATGTAGTTAAATCACTGAATCAAGACGGGGTTTACTTAGGCATTAATTTAGAAAATAGTCTTTTACAAGAATTAATTGAATTTGCTATGTCTACAGATTGTTATGGGAATGGAGAATACCAGCTTGGGTTTCCTTATTTTGAAAAAGAAAAAGCGGAAGAAAAATGTGGAAAAACATTGTTTCGGGGGGACTATTTTAATAGTAGTCTACTTTGTCCGGCTATCAAAACAATTGCAACTGACCCTAAGCTATTGGAGATATCGGCTAAGTATTTAGGTGGCGAACCTGTACTTACAGGAAGTAGGCTTTGGTGGTTGTTTTCAGTAAATGAACAAAATCAGGGCCTGCTTTTAGAGGATATGAGGTTTCTTTCATTAAAAGAAAACCAAAGAGAAGGGGCTTATTTTTTTCATTATGATCTGGATGACTATCAGTTCTTAAAATTTTTCTTTTACCTGACTGATGTAGATTTATCTAGTGGGGCTCACGTCTGCGTTCGTAGCAGCCACAAAAAGAAGAAGCTGGCTCATCTACTTTCCATCTTTAGACGACGCTCCGAGCAGGATATTATTGACTACTATGGGGCTGACAATATATTACCTATCTGTGGGTCAGCAGGTTTTGGATTTGCGGAAGATACGTTTTGTTTTCATAAAGCAACGCCTCCAAATCTTAAAGATCGTCTGATGTTACAAATAAACTTTGCTCTAAATGACTATGGAAACCGTAATGATTTAGTAGAACCAGCCTTACTCAACAAATGTTTTTAAATGAATATCTCTCCTTAGGAAGGATGAATGATTGTGCTCCCCATGCCACTATTGAAGTTTAAGTCTAGTAGAAGAGCTTTATGACATTAAAGGGCGTAATTTTAGATGTTGATGGAACGCTAGTTTTAAGCAATGATGCTCATGCTCAAGCCTGGGTAGAGGCATTTGCCGCCTATGGGTACGAGATCGCGTTTGCAAAAATTCGACCGCTGATTGGCATGGGTGGAGATCAAGTCATTCCCCGGCTAGTGCCAGAACTCAATGGCAAAGAGGGAACCGGAAAGCAAATCGCCGCTCGCCGCAAGGAATTGATCCTCACTAAGTTTGGTTCGCAACTAGCTTCAGCCAACGGTTCGCGCGAGTTAGTACAGAAAATGCTTGATGCCGGGTTACACCTGATTGTTGCCAGTTCCGCCTCCCAGGAAGAGATGGACATTCTCCTCAAGGTTGCCCACGTTGAAGATTTAATTCAGGAAGTCACCACCTCTAGTGATGCCCAAGCCTCTAAACCGGAACCTGATATTGTAGAAGCAGCCCTGAGCAAAGCGCATCTGGAACCTGACTTAACGGTGATGTTAGGAGACGCGCCCTACGATATTGAGGCAGCTGGTAAAGCCGGAATCAGGGTGATTGCCTTTCGATGTGGTGGCTTTAGCGATGAACAACTATCTGGCGCGATCGCTATCTACGACGATCCAGCAGATCTGCTGCATCACTACGATCAATCCCCTCTTGCCTGATAATGCAACCGTTTGAGAACCATACCATAGCTCCTTGCGGGTTGCTTTTTCTGCCATAAAGTCTGCATATTTATAGATGCAAACAATGCGTGGCAACATCTGGGACATTTTTAAACAAGGTGTGACATTTTTGCTGCTGGGGGCAAATTTCGCCTAGATGCGGCTGAGGCGTCGGTGGCGGTGGATTGGGTTGAGATTGCTCCCATCTCAGCCATTGTCGCATCTGTTGTAATTTATGGGGAATCAGCTGATGCAGCGTTTCTTCTAGCTGTTCCCAGGAATAGTGATATTCTTTAAACTCTGGCAAAACGCAGTAAACTGCTGAGTCAACCAGCACTCCTTTTTCTTTCTGGAGCATATAACTATAGAGGGCAACCTGAGCCAGCTGAGCGGATGGATCGACAGGCTCATAAGTTTTATAGTCCACAATACAGAGGCGATCGCGCTCAAAATTGAAGATCAAGCTATCAAATCTGCCATTTACTTGCTGCTGCCTACCATCGGGCAGTGTAAAGCAATGACTAAGCTTGTATTCCTCAGCGATAAAAGTTTTGCCAATGACTTCAAGAGCATTGCAATAGCGGCGATTGACTACTAGCAATTGCGCCCAGCACTGAATCAGTGCAGTTAATCCCTGCCAGATTTGAGGCAGTGCCGATGCTATGTCAGGATGTGGATCAATGTATGGGTAAAACACCAGCCTGTAAAAAAGCTCTTGCATCCCAGAAGCAACTTCCCCGACCTTTAGCTGAGCAGCACTAGGCGACAACAAGGCTTGAAACTGAGGATTTTCTTGAGTGACCTTAACACACTGCTGACAAAGCTGATGAAATACTGTGCCGATCCCAGATGGGTGATCTGGTGGCACAAACAGAGTTTTCCCCCCAAAGTGCTGATTTAAGTAGAATAAGCGCGGACATTCAAAAGCAAGTCGAATTTTGGTAACACTCAAGGAGGTGGATTCAGACTTGTGCGATCGCAATTTTGAGGTCATCTCCTCTCGCTCCCGGCTATTCTGGTTAGTAATTTATATTAAGCTTTAGGTATCCAACAGACTGATTGGGATTCTGGCTTTTCCGTAGGGTTGATAATTTTTATTTTGTTTTCCTGACATAGTTGATTTATCATCTGTTCAATCTCGGAGTCATTCACATCAGGAAACTGAGTGCGAGCATTTTGAATTAAAATCATTCGCGCCAAAAATTGGTGGGTTATGACTAGATTAAACAAAAAATCCTTAACCAGACGCAAATTTGAAGCGTCTTGTTTGATGATGGAGCCATTTGGGATCATACCCAAATCTTGTAACAAACAACAATCCTGCCAAATTTCGGACTCGCGGGTTAGAGCTTCTATCTCCTTCAAACTCAGGGTTTTACCAGCAACCACCAATTCATTAGCAAGAGCCGCATTAACCAAGCTGTGGTATGCTGCTAAGTAGTGAACAGAAGAAAGATTTGGCTTGATGTGACGATGTTGGGAACCTGTAAAGATTTCTCGGTAGATTTGGTTACCAACCAGGTTTTGCTCCCCTACTTCCATAGCCCGAATTAGGTACATTTTACAGCTATTTTGATTAATGACTTTCTGGCAAGCCTTCATCACAGTGTAAAAGCTATTCATGCTAAGGTCTTCTGTCCAGACTACTCCTACCCGTTCCCGCTGACCTGAGGTTTGATAACTGAGTGAGTAACTAGCAAACTTTCCACTTAGGAATTTAGGGTGAATTTCCTTTACTTGTAACGCAGCTAGGGCTTCTTGCAACATTCGAATAAGTTCTGGTGCTGCTAGCAGGGTAACTTTGGTGATTTTTGCCTTAACTTTGTTGTATTCATCTAGCCAGACTAATTTAAATGCAGCTAAAAGCTTGTCACTACCATTATCACCACCACCGTTATCGGCACCACAATTATCATCACCTTCCTTTATTATTCTTCGTTTTTTGTATTCATCAAACAGCTTACCACCCAGAAGGAGTGCATTCCTAGGATCTGTTTTCCCACCCGGAAAACCGCTTTCTAGCGCTTGCCGAGTCAATGGAAAAATCGGGGAATTAGGCTGAGGACTCACTTGACAGTGGAGTTGCTGTAGCCGAGAACACCACAGCGCTTCTGCTTGATCTAGGGTAATATCTTTGAGCTGAAATATTTGATCAATCCGAGCTTTGTCAGACTGCTGAATGCGTTCGGCATTCTGCTTCCAATAATTAGTAACTATACTAATGATAACAAAAAAGTTTTTTAGGGAGTCATTATGAATGGTAGTATTAACATTAAAGAAAGATTGTAAATCTAGGAATCCGTCTGGCAAACGGGGGATGTTATCTAAATTGTCAAAACACAGCACAATTGGTTGGGTTTGGGTAGAAATTCTTCCCAAGTTGGAGAGAGTCTCCCAGGCAGCTGATTCTGTATCGATAGAGCGCCTGATTTTTAATGCTTGCAGAGATTCTTCACTTAAGTCATCTCCACGTAACCACTCGCAGGCTAAGGGATACAGTTTTGGATCGGTGAGGTCATGCAGCACTCCAAAAAAAATGTCGGCATTGTAGATACCTGCTTGCCCGTATGTAGACTTGAGGTGTTTGATGAATTTTTGCCTACTGCTGCTTAATAAATCCCGGACACTACCCTTCAAAATTTGCTCTTTTAGGCTGAGGGGCTTGAAGGTAGATACACTCTTGAGCCAGAGCATCAGCTGAGACTCTTGTTGACGAGCTGGAACGTGCATGAGACTATCAACGGTATAGCGTAGGATATGACGCCTAATGCGATCGCCCTCAGGCCAAGGTCCGATGTAAGCAAAGAAGGCTTTGAGGTTGAAAGTGCTTTTGAGCCGACCTAATAAATAACTTTTGCCAGAACCGGACTCACCGGAGAGCAACACGGTGCGGCTGCGATGATCTTTAGCAACCTGGTTCAGAAGTGCTTCAATCTCAGCGATCGCCTCTTGATGAATTGACTCAACCATCAGCGCTGAATCTTGCTTCTCCCGCCAAAAATTCCCTGGTCTAAAAGTTGTCGGGTCAAAGGGATTAACCTCGCGTTGAATGATGTCGTCGATAAATGCCATGCTTGAACTTCCGTTATGCTACTGAGTTGAGAGCGTCAATAATCGGGGGGTAGATTGCTAGTTCACGACGATAAAGAATAGCCGCCCTCCGACATCTTTAGAAATCCCGGCGTCAATTTGTTCTTGAGTGTAGGACGTCGGATCTACCAATGAACTCAGCTCAATCTGGTCATTGCGTTGCAAGCGGTAGAGCGCCTGATCTAATTCATCCCTAGACAGTGGCGGTTGTAACTTCTGGCGCAGATGAAAAATCGGCAAATAATTTTCTCTACCTAGGTGGTGGTCTAAATCCTGAATAGTCTTCAAAATCTGGGCGTCACTGGGCTTGCTCATTGGTACATCAGCCGACGAGGGTGATGTCTGTGTTTCCTGCGCCTGAGTCGAGACGACATCGATCGGACTACCCAGAGATTTTCGCAAGAAACAGAGGTAATGGCTGAGCATATCCAAGCTGATAACTGGGTTAGAGCCTTTTTTGGGGATGTAATCATCCCGCAGATACTCCTGTCCTCGCTGGGTTAGCCACACTTCGGCTTTCTGCTTTTTTATTTTGGTTTCAACTTCAATCAGTCCGCGCTGATGGAATCGTTGCAAGATAGCGTCTCGCTCCGCTGACTTCAGGGATTTTACCGTGATTTTGCTCTTGCTGATTTTTCCCGAAGCCTTGCCTATATTCTCCAGCACCTTCAGTTCACCAGGCGTGAGTGGCAACTGGTCGTCGACGGTCTTGAGAAGAGCGTCACCGGGCGGCAAAATCTTGACACTAGAGATCTCGCTGGAGAAGTCTACTAAGCCGCGAGCATTTAAATCTCGGCAAATTTTTTCCTTACCTTTGAAGCCTTTAAAGCTGGAACCAGAAAGGGATGAGCGATAATCAGTACAAACAAGCAACTTCAAGAGAAATTTCAGCTCAATTGTTTCCATCTTTCAACCCTTGAGGGTACTCCTACTATAAAACGAGGGTACTCAGAAAAGTTTTTGGAAGGAACTGGCGCAATGGGTCGATGCTCGCATCAAGGCAAGCCAGTCATGACTAGTGTGCGAGGGTTATGACCGAAAAATTGTTACCAATGGTCACGATTTGGCCTCGGCTGCCGCTCTAGACATACTGTAGTAGCCTAGCTGACCACGATACCATTTGTTCTTCCTCGCACCTTCCGAGAGAATGTTCGTAACCTGGCGACGTGCCTTGGTTCCAACCTCCTTGGGGAGTTCATCCACAAAAATAGCATCCACGATCGCAGGGATTTGAAATACCTTATCGGTTTGGCGTTGCATAACTAAAGAGACTGCCTCCGGCAAAGAGGTCTTGCGGAACTCTTCTCGCACATACTGCTGCCATCCTGAGGGTTTCTTAGCTGCCTTTGCCGGAAGCGTCAACTTTGTAGTCTTGTGTCTTTTAGTAGGGGATGGGGCCGTTTTTTTGGCGACTTTGGACTCAGTGTCTGGTGCTAGTGCGGTTTCTTCAAAAGCAGTGGCAGTGTTCCTTGGGCTCTCTAAGGGTGATGTTGCCGAGTCCTCCCTAAGAGGTTCAATCTCCCTGCCTTCCTCAGCAGGTAGTGCCTGTGCTGGTGACTCCATAGGTGCAGTAGCTGGAGTGCCTGCGGTTGTGAACAGGCTGATGACAGTTTTGAGACTTCTGCGTTTCTCTTGAATTGACTCCAATTTCGAGAGTAACTCTGCCTCTTGAACTGCCAATTCGGAATCCACTTCTAGGAGTTTGGCGAGAGTGGAATTGGATTTCTGGTCTAAGTGCGGGGAGTCTGGCACAGCGAGAAGCACCTTGAGTTGAACAATTTTTCAGTTAATTCTAAAGAAAAAATCAGCTCCAGTGCAATGACTTGGCATTTTGCCGAAAAATTTACCCATTTAAGCTCTCATTGACAGCTCCAGATCCCCGGAATCCATATTCAACCTCTAGCGTAATAATTGCCTTCCATGGTTCAACAGCCCAAACACAGCAACACCGTTCGTCGTGCCCACGTAGACCTTGCCGTTGGCGATAGTCGGCGTAATAAATTTGTTACCGGTTCCAAAGTTGTCGCGCGAGGCTTCCTGATTACTGTTGTATAACTCTTGGGATAAATCGGTCGCATCATAAGCGTGCAATACGGCGGTACTGCCATTTTCCGCTGCCCAGACGATGCCATTACTTGTGCCTGAAGCCGAAATGCTCGGTGTCGTGCCTGGATATCCAAAGTTGTTACTGGTTTGAGAGCTGGGACTCGTGGAAAGCGTAGCGTTGTCAAATTCGAATGCCTTGATCGAATCACCCACGGCTCCGTAGTAGAGCGTGTTGTTGAAGTAAGCGGGCATGGCAAACTCCCCGCCACTTAAGGCTCCCGGTAATTCTTGGTAGATATTGCTATTGTCATTTGGATTGAACTTGCCCATCTGATCGCGGTCAACCAAATAGATATTTTTGTCTTTACCTGCTCCGACTGCCAGGTGTTTGATCTGGCCCTGGGCATCCGTCATCTCAGGCAGTACCAGAGCACCGCCCGAGCCGAGATCCTGATCAACGTCTGACTCCGCTAAGGTGTTAAACACTGAAAAGTAGTCAGCAACCTCTAGCGTATTGTTGCTCGTGGAGAGTTTGAGGAAAGCGTTGCCAAAGTCGCCTTGACTGGGGAAGCCGTTTTCGTCCAAAGTGGTCTCGAAAGTGCCGTTACCGGCGAGAAAGTAAATATTGCCATTGTCATCAGCTGCGGGCCCAGCGCCGCTAGCCCAGACCGCTCCCTCACTACCGTTGGGCGTCAAATTCAACACGCTAACCTGCGCCAAAGAATTTTCGTTGTAGCCCATGACCCAACTAGTAAGCTCAATAGCACTCTTTCTTAGTTTCAGGGGCAACTGGCCCATCCGCCTAACTGAAAGTCCCAGTTTCTCAGTACCGATCTTAGCCCTACTGTTCTTTTCGGAGCGAATATTGGCAATTGCCTTGAACATCATGTAAAGTAGACCTAGCCTCTGTTCGGGCTTACTTTAGCTACTCTGTAAAACCGTTTTCGAGGCGAAAAAGTCATAAAATATGTCAGATAAAAAATGATCTTTCAACCCAGTAGTGCTGAGCTTGGCATCTCGACTGTGAATGGAAAATTTACAGGTGGGGCTAACTTAATATCAGTTGCACATTAGCTACCCTACCTGTATTAGGGTTGAAAGGACCAAAGTTCGTCGGGGGCTGCTTTGTAATCAGCTAGAACGAGTGCTGTTCCATTTTCAGACAGACCACCGTCAGCACCTATGACTTGATAAAGGTCTTTGTCGTAGCTCTTAGCATTAAAAACATTCGCCGGGCTAGGTACAGAGAAATACCATGATTGGTCTAGATTACCATTGCAATCTGTCAAGACGAGTGCCGTTAAATCTTTAGTCAGACCACCATAAACACCTATGCATTTACCACTTTTATTCGTCAAAGTGCCTGTATCATCGTGGAATGTCCATATTTGGTCAGGGTGATTAACGCAATCCCACAAGACGATGGGTGCTAGATTATCAGTCCTACCACCGTAAACACCTATGCATTTTTTGCGGCTGTACTCTACTATATGACCTGTTGTATCCGCCAAAGACTGGTTTTGATTCAACATCAATATAGCAGATGCTGAAATTGCAAGTCATCATACCATACCCACGGCGATCGCTATGAGCGACCTTAAAAGCGCTGCAACAGCGGGAGTATGGCGACGACTGCATCGAGCACTATCAACAAAAGGTTCCAACAGTACGCACTTAAAAATTTGTTGCTCTTGATGGGTATATTACTCCTGATTTTTGCAGCAGTACCCCTGTAAACCAGGTGACTTTTATCTAACTTTTTAATGAAGTTACTCTGATTTTTACCGATTGTCTAATTTGTCAAGTATAGGTAAGCTTTATATATGAACTTCTATCAGACGAAAGTTGTTTAAATCCTTGTCCTTCTCGTCAAGGATTTTTTTTTTGCTTTGGTTTTTGTGCTTCATAATTTCAATGTAGCGAGGGCAACCTCCTAATGTACTGGAGTACATTAAGCAGGCTTGTCGGGTTGAAAAGTGAGAACAAAAACCGCTGCTTGGAGCTGAAAATTTCCAGTGCCAATTACTTCTTGAACGACACATTACGCCCTGATCCACCCTGAGGATGAATTTTATTTCCGCCCTGAGAGTGATAGTAGAAAAGGGCTCCACAGTCTACTATAAAAGTAGTATTAATACCAACACAATAAGCGGTCTAATCTGCTAAAGGTTTAAAATATGTTTGCAACTCTTCAAGCCAGCTCAAAAAACGATGTTTCATTCCGAAACCTTCCTCTTAAAGCAATCTCCGGGGGCTCAAGTCTCCAACGAGATGTTGAAAACTTCCAGGCAGAAGGTGACACATGGGATACTTACCTCAGCACGCTACGAACAGCTACTATTGAAGCAATTTCAGCTAAAAAACTTGCTCAACGAGAATACTTAACTGTTCTAGCAGAAGAGGATAGATGTGAAAAGCGGCTCGAAACTGCCTTAAACAACGACTGTGAAGACTTAGTCTGTAAAGCCCTATCGTGTAAAACTGCTTGTAGAGACAAAGCTTGTCATCTGAAAGCTCTAGTAGACAAGCATAGAGTGCAAGTCAGCGCCCTTAAAGGGCATCTGCTTTTTTGGGAAGATCAACTCGCAACAAAATTGAGTCCCGCGTCGCCGTGTGCAAACTTCAGTCATGCATTAACATCCCATGCTTGAGCTGCCTCAATAAATTCATCAGACATTACCTGAAGAAACCAACGTCAGCTGGTTTTTGACTCTCAGCAATATAGTGCTACATCCTCACCACATTCATCCGCTAGATAGGATAGAGCTTTGAAGCGAAGGCCAACCACTTGTTCGTAGAGAGGGTTCAGTTTGCACAGGGGTGGAATGTGAAATAAGGTATGGTCAAACAGCTTGATTTCCTGCTCAAAAGGACAACTTGCTGGGATCAGCTTGCACAACAACTGGGCTAGCTTGGGGTCTTGAATTTCTAGCTCTTCTAGCCATTGGCGCACAGGACCAAGTAGATCGAACTTAGAAAGAGGATGCCTTGTGTTATTAGTTGGTGAACCGGCGATGATTTTCATGGTCATAAGAGGCTTTCCTTTCACGTTTGCTTAGTGGTTTAACGCTCTGCTACCGATGAGCGGCTTTAGTTACAAGACTAAGCTTCCACCATCAAGACCTCTTTGACCACCGAAGAAACAGGATGTTTGGCACCAAACTTAAGCTTAGAAGCTTGACATCGGGCCTTGAAGCGAGAGCCAGCAAGCCTTTGAGCAGCGCCGAATTTATAAGTGTGCAACGCTACCGCCCTCACCTAAAATTAAGGACAAAACTTATCGAGTCATGTAGGTTGTCAGGATCAGAACTGGGCTCGCGCGCAAGCAGCAGACGCGTTGAAAGCGTGGGTGGGCGCCTGCTTGGAGCTGAGAGAAATTTGCTGTCTCACCATCTGTGGGGTGGTTTGTAGCGCTGAAACACATTGCGAGAACGCCTCTGTTGTTAGTTCAAACTGGAGTTTAGACTAAAAGCGATCAGAACAGAATGCTGGCAAAATTACGGG
>CAXUIG010000022.1:0-42066 GCA_964250845.1 uncultured bacterium
CATTAACTCAATACTTTTGAGTCATTTTGTCATGCGTTAGTCTAAACTCCAGTTATAAACTCTATATAAATCTTTTAGGGAATCTCTCCAATATTCACGATTATCCCAAGTCTGTGGACAAGGAACTTTTTGCAGGAAGGCTAAACCCTTTGATCTAACTTTATTCTCGAAGTCCACTGGTTCAGGTTGATGTCGAACGGGAATCACACAAACGCTCCATGCTGCCTTGCAAAGAATAGCCACCGAGACCAGAACTCATCATCCTCGGCTAGGGATCTTCTCAGTTCATCTGAGACTTTCTGCACATCCTCTGAACTGGGATTATCTTGCTCTTGTAAAGCTTTTGCTGCCTGGATAGCTTGTTCTCCTTCAATAGAACGAGGTTGCCTTAAACCAAAAACATCTGATGTAAGCCAAGCATCAATGCGCCCTTGGCGGATGAAGGGTAATTGAATCAACTCTACTTCGTTGGTAAGTAAGTCACTCTTGGCAAGATCTAGATGGAATAACTTATCTAATTTATCATCGAATCTAGATTCCACAGATGCCATGATCATTGGAGAGTGCGTAGCAACCATAAGTTGTACCTGTAAATCAGTTGTTAAATCTTCCCTAACATCCAATAAGGCAGATAAGATCACTCTCTGCCATTGTGGATGGAGGTGAGCTTCCAACTCATCAATTAAAATCACCATCCTTTTCTGAGGTTTTTTGCGAATCAGCTTGGATTGAATTTTATGTTCTTCCCATGCCCAGACGATAAGGTAGGCGAGTGTGATTACACGACGAACACCTGCGGAAGTATAAACTATTGGAACCGTCCCATAAGAATGCTCGATCGTTGGTATAGATCTAACGTCGTATGGAATTCTGACAGGTTCTCCTGGTCTTAAACTTCCCAAATCACTTTGTAAAAGGGGAGACAATCGTTCTAGCACTTTCTCAAGAGTACTGAAGGGGGAATTTTCTGGTCTACTCTGCCATTGAATCCAATCCTGGAGTAAACCATTTATGAAGGTGGTTTTTCGACCTCCAATTTCAATGTCGCGCCCATCCCAAACTTCATCTCTTGTAAAGACAAATGGACGTGGATTTGTATCACTTTCTCCAATTTCTTGAATCGCTAGATATTCTTTAGCAGGGTCCCAAACTGCAAAAGAACCATCGACTTTTGCATACACTAGCAAACCAGGAATAGTAGGTCGCTTCTTAGGAGGTTTCCAACTTTGAGTTTGCCAATCGTAAGATACCCTTATACTTTCAGACTCAGAATCTCCTGAGATTTGAAATCCTATAACGGGTTCGTTCTTTCTAGAGTTCGACATAGGATATGCCTGCAAACCCGCCCATTTACCAGTTAAAGCCCACCAAGCGCAATCAAGCAAAAAAGTTTTTCCTAGCCCGTTGTCTCCAGTAATTAAGGTAAGCCTTTTTCCTGGCTGAAAGACCAATTTTTTCGCTGGTCCTACTCCTTGGATTTCTAGGAGGCGTAGCGTTCCACCTTCTTCTGGAGCGGAGTCAGGCGGTCTACCGATGATCGCCTGTAAATCTTTTGAAGATATTTTTTCATTTTGAAACAACTCATCTAGCACATTATCTTCAGGGATAAAAGAATCAAAAAGTGACTCTTTTTCATGATCTGTGATGAAAAACTCCTCAAAAAAAGTATTAACTATATCTCTAGCAGCTGCATCTGGAGACCAATTTTTCTCCCTATATAACCATACTGCTACATGAAAAGTTGGAATCCAACTCTCTCTTGTTCGAGTTAAATGATCGCGAAGTACCTCAACGTAATTCGATTGCCATCCCCAGATGTCAGTGTTTTTAGGATGAATAAACGCATTAGCTAAATCGCCTCTAGTCCTTGTACTCTGAGAGCCTGAGCTAGCATACTTCGGTGAGAGCCAACGCTTGCTTGGATTAGAAGTTTTGAAGACCTGATAATAGTATTTAGAACTTGGTTCCGGTTTGAAGTACTCATCGAGGAACTCTGTCTCCCTTGCATTAATAGGAAATTGAATTGTATCGCCAACTGGTAAAGGGGCTTTTTTACACACCAGAAATGTGATCCCATAAAAGGGATGAAGAGACTTTAGAGGCTCAAGAGATTCTCTAATTTGCTCTATCTTGAGAAACATAAAGCCCTCAGAGACCACATAAGGTATTAACCATGTAACCACAAAACTCAGGGTTCAAGTCTATTCCAGTAGCAGATCTTCCTGATTGCAGCGCAACTCTGAGGGTGGTTCCACCTCCAGCAAATGGATCTAGAACAACCCCATCTGTTGGACATCCTATATCAAGACATCTTTGAACTAACTCATCAGGGAATGGCGCAGTGTCGATGCCATTAGTTGGTTTAGGACGTGCAGCAATTGTCCACATATCTTCCACTTCTTCCTTTTCAAGAATTGACCGATTGAAGTAATAACGTCTGTTTTTAGCAAACATGAAGACGTATTCATAACTACGTCGAGGTCTATCTTTAACAGACTCGGGTAGACAATGTTCTCGGTGCCAAATAATGGGACTGCGTAGAACCCAACCTCGCGTTGTCATCTCAATAGCGACCCGCCAAGGAATCCCAATAATCGTTTTGGGTCGCAGTCCAATTCCTAAACCACCGCTTTTATCAACTGCTCTTAAACCAAATCGACGTTTACTACTCTTTCGATCCTTTCCTTGAGATTCTCCTTTACCTGAATAGTAGGTATCACCTAAGTTGAGGAAGAGGACACCATCATCCTTCAGTACCCGCTTTACTTCATCCGTCACAGAAGCGATCGCATTTACGAAGCCCTCAACTGTTTCCTCTTGTCCAATTTGTTCCTCAACCCCATAATCACGCAACCAATAATATGGAGGGGATGTAATCACACAATTAAAATGGTTACTCGGTAGATCCACAAGAACTGAGTGAGCGTCCCCTTGGAAGACGCTCCATGCAGGTCCATTTTTTGTTACACCACCCCATTTATCCACCCAAGGCATGAATTTATAATCTTAGCCTAGCTTGACTAGTATAGTCAAGTTCGCCTCACAAATCAAAGTGAGAGCAAAATTCTACCGGCAACTTAGGGTATGTGAGATTGATAGGGTGCAGCGGCTAAAGCCGCTCCCGACGCGGCGGCTTTGATGTATCTAGCTCTGACGATCGCGGTGGCAGCATAAGCATGGACGTTTATCAGTGTTTATCTTCCTTTCGACTAGAATGCGCACTCGCGTAATATTTTAAAGTAGAGTCTTATTATTAAGATACCAACAACATCGTCCCCTGGCAGAAATGTTTCCCCCCCTAGCAGAGAAGCACCCTCATTTACATTCCCTGCATGATGATCAGCGGCTAGACAACTATTTTTGGCTGCGCGATCGCCAGAATCCTGCCGTCATTGCCTACCTGGAAGCGGAAAACGCTTATACCTCGGCAATGACGCGGCAGACAGAGCCACTGCAAGCCGCCCTCTACAAAGAGATGCTGTCTCGCATCCAGGAAACCGATCTGTCTGTACCCTATCGCCAAGGTGACTACTACTACTACACCCGCACCGAAACGGGTAAAGCATATCCGATTCATTGCCGCAAACGGGGGAGTCTGGCGGAGGATGAGGAAGTCTTACTGGATCAAAACCTGCTGGCGGAGGGAAATGACTATTTTCGCCTGGGCGTGTTTCAGGTCAGCCCCAATCATCAGCTTCTGACTTACTCAGTCGATACCACAGGCGCAGAAGTATATACGTTGTTCTTCCTAGATCTCACCACCGGGAAGCTCTACCCTGACAACATCCCTGAAACCTACTACTCATTAGCCTGGAGTCAGGACAGCCAGACGGTGTTCTACACCCAGGTTGATGCTGCCCATCGCCCCTTCAAGCTTTTTCGCCATACCTTGGGTAGTCCTGTTACGGACGATGTTTTAGTTTACCACGAACCAGACGATGCCTATTTTTTGAGGGTTGATAAGACCCGCAGCCAAGCTTACATCCTGCTGTACCTGGAGAGCAAAGTCACCTCAGAAGTTCACTTCCTGGATGCCAACCATTCTGGGGCATCGTTTCAGGTTATCCAGCAGCGATCGCCCGGTATTGAATACTCCGTAGAACACCACAGCGACTACTTCTATATCACCACAAACGTTGGGGCAATCAATTTCAAATTGATCCGAACCCCGATTACAGCTCTCTCTACACAGAACTGGCAAACCGTCATCCCCCACCGGGAAAACGTGATGATCGAAGATGTCAGTGCCTTTGCTGACCACTTGGTGATCTATGAGCGGGAGGCAGGGCTACCCACAGTGCGCTACACCAAGCTTTCCACAGGAGAGGAACACTACATCACCTTCCCTGAGCCAACCTATGAGGTGGCTGAGCAAGCAAATCCAGAATTCAATACCCACACTTTACGGTTTAGCTACACGTCTTTGGTGACTCCCACCTCGATCTTTGACTACAACTTGGACACCCAGGAGCGGGAGCTAAAAAAGGAAACCCCGGTGTTGGGGGGCTATAACCGCACCCAGTATATTAGTGAGCGGATGCAGGCTCTAGCCCCTGATGGCACTCCCATCCCGCTCTCCCTCGTTTACAAAAAGGGAATTGAGAAGAATGGGGCTAACCCCTTGCTGTTGACAGGCTACGGCTCCTATGGCATAAGCTACCCCGACTCTTTCTCATCCCATCGGTTATCGCTGCTGGATCGGGGGGTGGTGCTGGCGATCGCCCACATTCGCGGTGGTGCTGAGATGGGGCGCAAATGGTATGAAGACGGTAAGTTGCTCAACAAGAAGAACACCTTCACTGACTTCATCGCCTGTGCCGAGCATTTGAGCAACCAAAAGTTGACTTCCCCTCAGCATCTGGCGATCTCCGGGGGTAGTGCGGGCGGACTATTAATGGGAGCTGTGATTAACTTGCGTCCTGATTTGTTCAAAGCAGTAGTGGCACAGGTGCCGTTTGTGGACGTAGTCACCACCATTCTCGATCCATCGCTGCCCCTCTCGGTGATGGAATGGGAGGAGTGGGGCAACCCCAATAACAAGACATACTACGACTACATGAAGTCCTATTCCCCCTACGACAATGTGGAGGCAAAGGATTACCCTGCTCTGCTGATTACCGCTGGCTTGAATGATCCGCGTGTCTCCTACTGGGAGCCAGCAAAGTGGACTGCCAAACTACGCGACTTGAAGACTGACGATAACCTGTTGCTACTTAAAACCAACATGGGAGCAGGGCACGGGGGTGCATCAGGACGCTATGAGCGGCTCAAGGAGATTGCCTTCGAGTACGCATTTCTCCTGGAGCAATGGGGTTACAACGTTGCCCAAATTTAAGCGGATTATAACACAATAGTTTTAGCGTCGGACAACACAAACTTAGAATGGGGAAATTGAGCGTGAAAATTGGGGCTGATTATCACGGTTTAGGTAAGTGTGAATTTACTGTTTGGGCACCCCTGCTAAAAGAGGTAAGCGTACAAATCGTTTCACCCCAAAAACGCATTATACCTATGGCAAAAGATGATGAGGGTTACTGGAAAGTAACAGCTTCAGACATCGAGCTAGGAACGCTTTACTTCTACAAACTTGAAGGAAATATCGAGCGCCCAGATCCGGCATCAAAATTCCAGCCCCAAGGTGTGCATGGACCTTCTCAGATTATCGATTCAGGCGCATTTGCCTGGAATGACACTGATTGGGCTGGTGTTTCTTTGTCAGAAATGATCATTTATGAGCTGCACGTCGGCACATTCACGACAGAAGGGAGTTTTGAAGCTATAATTCCTCGGCTCAGTAGCTTGCAAGAACTAGGGATTAATGCAATTGAGATTATGCCAGTCGCCCAATTTCCTGGCGAGCGTAACTGGGGATATGATGGTGTTTATCCCTATGCCGTACAGAATTATTATGGAGGGCCAGAAGGCTTCAAAAAACTCATTAATGCCTGTCATCAGTATGGCATATCAATCATTCTTGATGTTGTCTACAACCACGTCGGTCCCGAAGGAAATTGCTTAGTTGATTTTGCCCCATACTTTACAAAGAAATATCAACCTGTTTGGGGGGAGGCGATTAACTTTGACGATGCCTACAGTGACGGTGTCCGTAACTTCTGGTTAGAGAACGCCCGGTACTGGTTCCAAGAATATCATATAGATGCTTTGCGCTTAGATGCAATTCAGGGAATCTACGATTTGAGCGCTGAACACTTTTTACAGGAACTAGCAGAAACAGTTACTGCCCTCTCCCAGCAGCAAGGCCGTAAACTTTACATAACAGCAGAAAGTGATTTAAATGATGTTAAAATTATTCGACCAAAAGCCATAGGTGGTTATGGAGTAGATGCCCAGTGGAATGACGACTTCCATCATGCAATTCACACGTTGCTTACAGGTGAACAGGATAGGTATTACCAAGATTTTGGCAAGTGTGAACAATTAGCAAAAGCATTCAAAGAAGGCTTTATTTACTCCGGGCAGTATGCTCCCCATAGAAAACGGCGTCATGGCAATTCATCTAAAGAGGAACCAGCAGAGCAATTTATTGTATATTCTCAAACTCACGACCAAATAGGTAATCGGATATTGGGAGAAAGATTATCCAAACTTATCTCCTTAGAAGGACTAAAGTTAGCTGCTGGTGCCGTTTTACTATCTCCCTTTATTCCGTTTCTATTTATGGGAGAAGAGTATGGAGAAGAAGCGCCTTTCTTTTACTTTATTAGTCACTCAGACCAGCACTTGATTGAAGAGATCCAACAGAGTAAGCAAGAAGAATTTGCCGCTTTTGTTGGTCAAGGGGAACTACAAGATCCGCAAAGTGCTAATACATTTCAAAAATGCAAACTTAACTGGGAAAAACGAGAGACAGGTAAACACAAAGTTGTTTTGGAATTTTATCGACAGTTGATTAAACTACGTAAAACAATTCCGGCTCTGAAAAATCTTGAAAAGAAAAGTATAGAGGTGAGTTGTAACGAAAAAGACAAAGTTTTGCAAGTCCGTCGTTGGAGTCATGAAAGCCAGATATTATATATGATGAACTTCAACAAAGAGCACATTTCTTTTACGCCTACTGTACCAAGTAATAACTGGCAAAAAATCTTAGACTCTTCTGATATCAAGTGGATGGGAGCTGGGGCTACATTGCCTGAAAGGCTGATGGCGGGGGAGGCATTGACAATTCCCGCACAAAGTTTTGCTGTTTATGAAGTTTAGTGTGCAACCGATCAAGGATGCGCTTTTGGAAAAACCTATGAATCGACCTCTGCGCCCTCTAGGAGTCCCACCCAATGCCTGGGCAGTCAATGCCGAAATTGCCGATATCACTCGCCCCCCGCTGGAGCCACGCCCGATCACGCTGCCCACAGAAACCAAGACATTGCGCCTAGACTTGGCGAAGGCAGCCATTTTAGTTATCGATATGCAAAACGACTTCTGTCATCCAGATGGGTGGCTGGCGCATATTGGCGTGGACGTCACACCAGCTCGTACTCCCATCAGTCCCCTGAAAACATTGCTTCCAGCACTACGGAATGCTAGTGTACCAGTGGTTTGGGTGAATTGGGGAAATCGTCCCGACTTGCTGAATATTAATGCTAGTTTGCTTCATGTTTACAACCCCACAGGCGAAGGTGTGGGACTGGGCGCTCCTCTACCAGCTAATGATGCGCTGGTGCTAATAGCAGGCAGCTGGGCAGCTGCGGTGGTAGAGGACATTGAGCAAAAGCCGGAAGATATCCTTGTGGATAAGTACCGAATGAGCGGCTTCTGGGACACCCCTCTCGATAGTATACTACGCAACCTTGGTAGAACTACTCTCTTCTTTGCTGGAGTAAACGCCGATCAATGTGTGCTCACAACACTCCAAGACGCAAATTTCTTAGGGTACGACTGCATATTGCTCAAAGACTGTACGGCTACGACTTCCCCAGAGTTCTGCTTTCAAGCCACTATTTACAACGTCAAGCAGTGTTTTGGTTTTGTGTCCGATTCTAATGCCATAATTGATGCGCTCAACTAGTTTTTAGTTGTTATTTTTTAGATAACTAAAAACTCAGGAGGAAAATGCTGATGGATGCAATTCGTTGTATGATTCCGGTTGCCAAGTCTCCCAAGGACTACCAGGCGTATCGCATTAGTCCGGGTGATACCAACAGATTAGCGCTCGTGTTTGATACGGCAACCGCTGACGTCTCCCTGACGGTTTGTGTAGAAATTTTTGATGTCGGTGGGAAGACTCCTCCCAACCGGCATCAGTGGGCAGTGGAAATGTTTTTCATCCTCCAAGGGGAAGGAGAGGCGACTTGTGATGGTAAAACCATACCGATTCAAGCTGGAGACAGCATTTTGGTGCCAGCCACAAGCACTCATAAAATTGAAAATACGGGAAACACTCGCTTGTACGCTCTGTGTATTATGGTGCCAAATGAAAATTTTGCCGAACTGATTCGCAGTGGGACGCCGGTGGAATTGGATGAGGAGGATTTAGCCGTCCTGCGTCGCTCAGCTGCACAAGTGTTATGTTAAAGGTGCGTCCAAAAGGGTACGGCTGGATGCGGATATTTACCTCCCAGAGGCAGAGGGTGATTTCCCCCTGCCTCTTCCTTCACCACTGGGGCTGAGTAGCGAGCAATACTTCCACGGCAGTGCTTTCCACTGGCCGGGAGAAGAAATATCCTTGCCCACGATCGCACTTCATTGACCTGAGTTCGGCTAATTGCTCTACCGTTTCTATCCCTTCCGCTGTCACATTCATGCTCAGACTGTGAGCCAGTGTCACTATAGCCCGAACAATTTCTAAGTTCTGACCAGCAATGCCTACATTGCTGATAAAAGAGCGGTCAATCTTCAATGTATTGATTGGTAAGCAGTGCAGATAACTCAAGGATGAATAGCCTGTACCAAAATCATCCATGTGCAACTCAATATTCAAGGCTTTTAGCTGCAAGAGCATCGCGCTTGCAGATTCGGTATTGTCCATGAGCACGCTTTCAGTCATCTCCAGCTTCAAACTGCTTGCGTCTAAGCCAGTCTCTTGCAGAACCAGGTTTATCTGTTTGAGCAGATCAGGTTGCCTCAGCTGTTTACCAGAAAGATTCACGCTGATCATCAAGGGTGGTGTTGCGGGAAATTGTGCGTGCCATTTGTGCATCTGGCGGCATGCTTGGTGGAGTACCCACTGACCAATAGAATTGATCATTCCGGTTTCTTCTGCCACCGGAATGAAATTTTTTGGGGAAACAAGGCCACGCTCTGGGTGATGCCAGCGCACCAGTGCCTCGAAACCGACAATTCTGCCGGTTACCAGTGACACAATCGGTTGGTAGCAAATCCGAAATTCCTCTCGCGTAATAGCACGGCGCAGATCGGTCTCCAAATCCAAGCGCTCTACTGCACGATTGTGCATAGTTGTGTCAAAAACCTCATACCGCGCCTTACCAAGTGCCTTGGCACTATACATTGCAATGTCAGCATCACGCAGGAGTTGCTGTGGCTGAGCATAACAAGCTTGCGAACTCAGGACGATCCCAATGCTGGCGCTGATATACACCTCATTCTCGTTCATGGTGAAAGACTGGACCAGTTCGTTTTGAATCCTCTGAGCCACCTGGATTGCGGCGCTTATATCAGTGATATCCTCAAGTAAAATTGTGAACTCGTCCCCCCCCAAACGGGCAAGCGTATCTACAGAGCGCAGAACTGCCTCCAGCCTACGAGCAATCGCGTTTAGCAGTTGGTTCCCAACTACATGTCCGAGGCTGTCGTTAATAAGCTTGAAGCGATCCAGGTCCAGGAAGAGTACAGCAAATAAATAATCCTCCCGTCGTTTTGCACGTTCAAGCGCAAATCCTAGCCGAGCCATGAAGAAGGCTTGGTTGGGCAACCCAGTCAGCCCATCGTGAAGAGCATTGTGCCGCAGTTGCTCTTGGGCTCGCCTGCGCTCAGTGATGTCCTGTTGAAGTTCTTCATTGACCTTGATCAGTGCGGTGGTGCGATCTTTTACCAGTTGCTCAAGATGGTAGTGGTACTGCATCAATTGCTCTTCCGCCCGCTTGCGCTCAGTGATGTCGCGCAGGAGCACAACATATTCTTGCAGCTGCCGGTTCGATTGCTGCGAAATGGTCAATTCAATAATGCGTAAGTAATTGTTGCCTTTCAGGGTTTGTTCACTCCTGGTAGGCCACTGCTCTGGCGTACCTCTCAGAGCAGAAACGAGTTCATTCAGCTGATGCCCAACCAGATCCTGGGTGTTGATCTGAAATAGTTCTTCAGAGGTTTTGTTTGTCTGACGAATAATGCCGTTTTCATTTAGCACTAAAATGGCATCTGGAACGGTATCAACGGCAGAAATAAACAGGTTTTTCGCTTGTTCCCGTGCCTCGTCAATGGCAATAATCTGTGGCCAGGTGGTCCAGCATGCGATCGCGACCCCTATAAATGAGAGTGCTACTAGCAGAACGGCCAAAAGATCAGCCCTAGACCCATCAGAAGCTCTGTCTAACTTACCACTTATGACCCAACCTATAGTGACAGCACTACAGATCAATAGGATCAGGACGATCACCTGAAGCACCACAAAGTCTTGTACTTTGCGATTAGATTGGGCATAGTAACGCTGAAACCACCATTTGGGATGGAATGGCGCCAATGAAATGCGGCGCACAGCAGCATCAACAGCCAAAATCATAATGGGAAGCAAAAGCCCGAGCAACAAGTCTTGCCAGCTCCAGGCTAAGCCCCCTACTATCAGGACAACTGCCTCCACCATGAAAAAACCGAGTGACCACCAAGGCCATCGCACCTCTGCAAAACCCCGGCGCAGCCACAATCCTAAATGGAGTCCCATGATGGACACTAGGTAACTAGTACCCCCCACCATGAGGATATGAGATAAATCTTGCCAGAGCAAACAGAGGAGGCTGAGTAAAAAGGTTAATATGAGAGCAGGTTCCAGGACACCCTGTCGGGAAACAACTGTGAACACCGGCGAAAGGTGTCCGTCCAAGGCAAGTTGGTACAAAATCCGGGGGCAGTTGGAAACTGCCGTGGCGCAACTTAGTAGGCAGTCGAAGGTGATCAGGAGCGTTACAAGAAATGAGGCTGACTGGCCCCAGAATGGCCGGGCTGCCGTTAAGAGGTTCGAGTATAATTCATCATCCATCCCTGGCTGTGTAGCCAGTTGCATCAGCACCCAAGAGCCACCTAGATACACTACAGGAATCAGCCAAGCAGCAAACGAGAGAAACCGCAAAGTTTCAAAGGGCCGTCGGCTATCAGCAACAAACGAGGAAGCTGTTTCGCAGGAGTAGACCGAGTAGGTGGCGATGAAAAACCACTTGGCCCATTCTACACAGCTGAGGCTTGACCAATGGGTGGGTAAAATTCCAGGACTAGTGGTCGAGAAGGCTAACCACCCGAGGCCTTGAAAGCAAAAAGCAAGTAAAAATGTAATCGCCGGGATGACGAAAAATAAGTGCAGGAGCCCCAAGGCGCGGGTACCGCTAAATCCGACAATAAAAGCTACGCACGTGAATCCAATTTTTAAGATCGTTTCCGGACAGGCAATACCCAAGGGTCCGAGGTTGAACTTGATCAGGTCTGTGAGGATGATCGCGTACAGCGCTGGAGTCGCTGCCCATCCAACGAAGTATCCGAGCGCCACATAGCGAGCCAGACCAGGAAAGTTCTTGAGCAGCCGAGCCGCGTAGTTGGGCGTTCCTCCTGCCATCTCTGGCCAACACCTGCCTAAACGTTGCACCTGCAGGTTTAGCAGGATTGACACAATTACTCCGGGGAACCAGACAAAGATGGCTTGAGGTCCAAGGGCAGCATGGAGCACAGGTGCAGCGGTAATCCAACAAACATTACCTGACAGACCAAAGCTCCAGGTTTCAATAGAACTTAGACTTTTTGGGAGGCGCGTCGCTAAGGGCTGAGTTGGTTTCACACTAACTATTCCGTAAAAAGGAGTAGATCTCCCTGGGCGGTAGCTGTTTTTTTCATTTCAAACATAATAAGTTTAAATCTGAAAAAATAATGTTTATATTCATACATTTTTTTTAAAGTAGCCAATATTTTTTGCTTTACAGCACTAATTTTATCTGTCGAAAACAGAATTTATCGACATTTTTTCAACTCCTTCGACTTTGGAGAAATAAGCCTGATATCCAATTAGGGCAGGGGGTAATAAAGACAAAAAAAGTATTGTCAACTTAACTTCAACTTAGTTGACAATACCCGAATTGATATTGTTGAAGCTTTCTCAAGAGAGCTAATAGCTTCTGATCCCTTTAACCTCTACCGAAAGAAAGAGATACTTGTTAAGTTGCTCTGTATTTTTGAATACAAACTCGAGGCAGCCAAGAAGAGGCTCCAGAGGTTTTAAACAGTGCAGAGGTAACTCTTTCCCCTCTCTCCCCCCATCCCCAGAGGGGACGCTGAGCTCCCTTGCCTATAAAGTTGCGGAGTATCTAGAAAACCGCTACGAGTGAAGTAAGAGAAGTAGGTACTAAGCAATCTGGCATCTACTGGTGGACAGACGATGGGAGTACCTGCAAGTCCATCAACTGTGTTCTGGCAGTCGAATGACTGTAACCCCAGGGACGAGGTTTCTAGATAGGTCAGATGTTTTCCAGATATCCTCTCAGTAAACAGAGACACCAGGGGACTCAAAGCATTTTCTTGGGAAATATCAACATTGAGCAGCTCTGCTTGCCACTTGTCATAAGTCATCTGCTCGATAGGGTAACCGAGCGAGTGGATCTCGTTAACAAGCTTGCTCAAGTGCAACGAGTGAGGATTGACCAAGTGAAAGGCTTGACCCAGTGATTCTGTCTGTCTCGAAAAATAAATGATAGCTTTGCTAACGTAGTCCACAGGAGTCAGATTAATCATCATATCCAAGTCGGGCGCACTTCCAAGTTGGATGAAGCCTTTTATGATTCTGCACATCAGGTCATCTGTTTTAGAGACACCTGTTTGGCTATGCCCTGTAATCATTCCTAGCCTGTAGATACAAACAGGAATTCCTCTAGACCGTGCAGTCATTACCAATTTCTCAGCCACCCATTTACTTTGGGCGTAGCCATCATGAAGACCTTCACTATGCTCAAGAGCGTCTTGTTCTTGGATGACTTTCATCCCTAAATAGTGAGATGATTGGAACACATCAAGGGTAGAAATGAAATGTACAGGTTTTACTTTGACAATACTTGCTAATCTCAGAATTTCCTGGGTTCCAAGAACATTCGTTGCCCGAAGTGCAGAATAAGGATAAATTAAATTAACGAACGCACCATTGTGATAAATGAAATCGAGAATGGTAGCCAATTCACGAAACTGTTGCTCACCCAGCCCTAAAAAGGGCTGCGATAGCTCTCCAAGAACTGGAATAATCCTGGAGTCCAGCTCTTCATTCCAAAGTAAATAGCGTTCTAAGTTTCTTCGGATTTTCTGCTTGCCTGACTCAGGACTAGAGGAACGGACTAAACAATAGATATTTGCTTTAGTCTGCCCGAGGAGTTCATGAAGTAAAAAAGCTCCTATAAAACCTGTTGCCCCAGTTAAGAAAATATGCTCGCATGACTGCCTCGAGTGGGAGAGGGGGGGAGTGGGAGAGGGAGAGAAAACCTCCTTGCCAGATCGCAGTCTTACATCTCCCCATCTCCCCATCTCCCTATCTCCCCCTCTGTTACTAGGAGATGCAAATTGGATGCACAGCAGCTGATCAGGGCAGATTCTGGGATCTAAGACAGCTTCAGCATTCAAATCCGGGACAGTGATGTTGTCAATCGTGGTGGCACAGGCTGAGTCATAGGTATTAATAGCTTGGGCAAGCCCAGCTACGGTGGGTGCCTCAAACAGACTACGCAGGGGCAACTCTACCTGGAAAGTTTTTTGCAGCACAGAAAGCATCTGAGCTGTTAGTAAAGAATGTCCCCCCAATTCAAAGAAGTTGTCATGTATCCCCACTGACTCGATTCCCAGAACAGCAGCCCAAATTTCAGCTAGCCGTTTCTCAACCACGGTACAGGGTGCAACAAACGCCTCGTGCAAAACCGGCCTGGCTCGGTTTGGTGCAGGAAGCGCTCGGCGATCAACCTTGCCGTTGGGCATGAGCGGCAGGGTGTCCATGATCACAAAAGCAGAAGGAACCATGTAGTCGGGCAGGTTCTCCTTGAGGAAGACACGTAGCTGTGGCACCAGATTGCTTGTATCTTCGTTCCAGATCTTCTGCCACTGCTTTGTCTGCTCGGCATGGGATTCTGTTACTTGCATCTGGGGAACTACATAGGCAACTAAGCGTTTGTCGTCGCCGGGCTTATACCCTCGGGCAAGAACCACAGTTTCCCTCACGGCGGGGTGTTGACTTAGTGCTGCCTCAATCTCCCCCAGCTCAATGCGGAAGCCGCGAATCTTTACCTGATGGTCAATACGCTCGATGAACTCAATGTTGCCATCCGGCAAGTAACGAGCCAAGTCTCCAGTTTTGTAAAGGCGGGCTCCTGGCTCGTCGCTGAAGGGGTTGGGAATAAATCTCTCATTGGTTAGTTCCGGTCGGTTGAGGTAGCCCCGAGCCAAACCAACCCCACCGATGAGCACCTCTCCCGCCACCCCGATCGGCACAGGCTTAATCGGATCTCCCTTACGGCGTAGATACTGATCTATCAAATAGATTTGTGTGTTAGCAATAGGCCGACCTATGGGCACCCGGCTGTTCCCAGGCTCTACCTTGTAGATCACAGAGTAAGTGGTGGTTTCGGTAGGACCGTACATATTCCACACACAGTTACTCAATTCTTGCAACTGATTGGCCAATTCTCGCGTTAGTGGTTCCCCACCACAGAGAATTTTTAGCTGTTTATTGCCCTGCCACCCTGCTGCCAAAAGCAGTCGCCAAGTAGCTGGAGTTCCTTGCATGACGGTAGCGCCAGATTTGACCAAGGTTTTTAACAGCTCTGCTGCATTTGATGCCACTTCACGGCTTACCAACACGATGCGAGCACCCACAATCAGCGGCAAGTAAAGTTCCAGTGCGGCAATATCGAAGGATATGGTAGTGACCGCGAGGAGTACATCTTGCTCCGTCAGTCCTGGTTCCTGACGCATGGAATTTAAGAAATTGACCACAGCTCGGTGTGCAATTTGCACCCCTTTGGGCTTACCAGTAGAGCCTGAAGTGTAGAGTGTGTAAGCTAAGTTTTCAGCCGTTACTCCGCTATCTGGGTTCTCCTCGCTTTGTTTAGTAATAGTCTCCCAATCTGTGTCCAGGCAAACCACATTCGCCTTGCACTCTGGAAGCCCTTCGAGCAGGTTCTGTTGGGTCAATAGCACTGGTATCTGTGAATCTTCTATCATATAGGCCAAGCGCTCCTGGGGATATGCTGGGTCCAATGGCACATATGACCCGCCAGCTTTGAGAATGCCTAAAAGCCCAATCACCAGCTCCAGCGATCGCTCCAGGCAAATTCCTACCATTACCTCAGGTCCCACATTCAAAGTCTGCAGGTAGTGCGCGATTTTGTTGGCACGTTGGTTCAGTTCTTGGTAAGTGAGCTGCTTTGACTCAAAATTTACGGCGACGTTGTCAGGTGTCTGTTCTACCTGAGACTCAAACAACTGATGAATACATTTATTCTAAGGGTAATCTGCTATGTTATTCCACTCAAACAGCAACTGATGCGATTCTGCCTTCGTTAAAAGGGACAGATCCAAGGATTTGTGCTCTATATTGCTAACGAAAGTATTCATCATATCTCCTCCGCCCGTTTTGGTAGCTAATATTCAATTGGTTGCTAAAACATTGCTGACTTTAGGCTTGCCTATCCTTTGCAGTGGTTATTGATCTACTTCAAAGACAGCAGGCTTATTTTGTCAGTATTTATTAGCTTACATAAAGCTGTAAAAGTAATATTTAGTCTTAACCAAGAGGAGGTTTACGATCTGACTGAAGCCCCAAAGGTCATACTTGGTCTTAATTTAGAGGAAATGTCTGATCTGACTCAAGCCACAAAAGTATTGTTTAGTCTCAAGTCAGAGGAAGTATATGAGCTGGTTGCCGCCCGTATATAGCCCTACAATTTCCTGAAAACAAATAAAAGAAGGGAAGCTATTGTCCGGCGCGGATACTGGCGAATTGTGGGGGCGATCGCCCTTCATAAGTCTTGTTGCCTATAGTTTCACCGTCTTGAGCAGGCTTAGACACAGGTGAGAGGTGTGTAAAAATTTGATTGCAGGCTCCAAGCCTCATCTGTCGTCCTGAAAAGACAAGAAAATGGGTCAAGTGCGAGCGAAAGTAAAGAAGAATGAACTTTTGTAGTGACAATGTAACTGGTGTGTCGCCGGAAATCATGGCAGCAGTCAATGCTGCAAATGAAGGTGCGGCTATGCCCTACGGTCAGGATGAATGCAGCCAGCGCTTGGAGACACAGTTCTCGGAATTATTTGAGACGGACGTGGCGGTTTTTCCAGTGGCAACCGGGTCTGCCGCCAATGCCCTAGCTTTATCCGTCATGACACCGCCCTTTGGTGCAATTTACTGCCATGCCGAATCCCATATCAATGCCGATGAGTGCGGAGCGCCAGAATTTTACACAGGTGGTGCCAAGCTGGTGACACTTCCTGGCTCTGATGGCAAAATTCAGGCTGCTGACTTGGCAATGACACTGGCTAAAGCAGGTGCTGGCGTTGTCCATCATGTGCAACCAGCTGCTGTGAGTATCACTCAGGCGACTGAAGCCGGGACACTCTACAGCACTGATGAAATCCAGCAAATTGCCCAAGTCACCCATGCCCACAGCCTCAAACTACACATGGATGGGGCACGCTTCGCTAATGCTGTGGTTAGCTTGGGCTGCGCTCCAGCAGATATTACTTGGCGGGCTGGGGTCGATGTGCTATCGTTCGGTGCTACCAAGAACGGTGCTATGGCAGCTGAAGCCGCTGTGTTTTTTAATCGGGACTTGGCAGATACTTTCAGCTATCGTCGTAAACGCAGCGGACATCTGTTCTCAAAAATGCGGTTTTTGTCGGCGCAACTTGAAGCCTACATTACCGATGATTTGTGGTTGAGAAACGCCGCCCATGCCAACCAGATGGCAGCAAAGCTAGCAGAGGGGCTCGCCTCGCTGCCGGGAGTGAAGTTATGCTATCCAATTGAGGCCAACGAAATCTTCATTCAGCTCCCCGATCAAGTCATTGAAGGTCTTCTGGCTGATGGTTTCCAGTTTTACCGCTGGGAGGGTGAAGCTTCGACCACCATCCGCCTGGTGACTGCTTTCAATACTAGGGTTGAGTTTGTTATGGCTCTGATAGAGGGGGTTAAACGCCATTCTGGATTCAACCCCAGATTCAAGTCATAGCACTACGATGGGAGATAACGTCTTGACTGACAACGGTAAAATGACAGTGAAGTTGGAGCCAACACCAACTTGTGACACCAAAGAGATTTTGCCTTGCAGTAGTTTTACCAGCCGAAAGACTATTGTCAACCCAAAGTCAGTGCTATCGGGAAGGTAGGAATTATTGTTGGAGCTAGCTCCAAAGTAGGGGGCAAAAATACGGGCTTGGTCTTCTGGATCAATTCCAATACCAGTGTCGGAGACTGCGATCGCCAACTGGTGATTGGCTACCACTTGGCACGTTAATTGGATGGAGCCTACCTCAGTATAGCGAATTGCATTGCTGACAAGATTCGTCACAATCTGCTGTAATCGCCAGCAGTCTGTCACAACTTGCTTGGGAGCGCTAGAGCAATCAACCACCATCTGTAGCTTTTTCGCACTCGCCAATGGCTCCAACATTTCCATCACGTCGTTGATTAAACAGCGCACATCTTTTTGTGATCGGTGCTTGTGTAACGCGCTGTTAAGCGTTAGCTGATTTTGCAGCTGGTCTAGTCGCAACCGCGAATTGGTATAGCTTTTGAAGCACCGGGCAATAGCTTCATCTACCACCGTATCAATCAAACGGACCGCTCGAATCACTTCTTCCGGTGACCCCTGCTGCAGATCTGCATTTAAGGTAGAAAAGATTACTTGGCGCAGGAGTCGGTACTCCCGCGCCATTTCTGCTGGATCAAAGCCTTGCTCAGCCCGGAGTTCTCCATGCTCTAAACTCGCCTCTACTAGCGTCTGAACGTCATTATCTTGAGATGGGGAAAGGATTGTTGCCAGCGCCTGAAGAACACGGGAAAGGCTATTACGCACATCCTTGTAGGGGAGATCATTGGTGCTCTCAATCTGGCTCTCTTGGCGAACGGCTTCAACCCAGTTCTCTACAATCGTGTCAGTTTTAGCGAGCAGCAATTGACTAAAATCCATCATCTCTACAGGTGCGGGGTGGATGGTGACACGGGGCCGGACACTGCCATCTATTAAGTACTTAATTAAACACTACTTTAACTACTCTGCATCAACTTTAACAGTCAGAAAAACTCGGCAAAAAGGTCAGAGAATAAGTCTTATTTGCCAACTACCAGGTAAGATATTGGCAGTAGTCAGAGCAAAAAAAGCGATAGATATTCGCCTTATTAAGTTGCAGAACTAAAGATAATGTGATTAATTATTTACGACTAGTTGAAGCGTCACAGGACTAGAACAGTCTTTTACTGAACAGTGGAGCGATCGCCATGAACATCATCTTGCACATTACGCAGCGTGAACAATGGGAGCAAGCAAAACTGCTCCCAGCCTATCGGGGTGATACACTGGACTCCGAAGGCTTTATCCACTGCTCGACACCGCTGCAAGTTATCAAAGTGGCAAAGTAAGGATTCAGGTAATGGGGAAATGACTGAAAAGCTTTTCCCGTAAAGGTTTGGAGGATAATTCAGCTTTTTTTAATTTTCAATAAGAATCGGTGGAATGGCCATTTCTCGTTGCTTGTTGAGAATATCAACTTATTTATTCTAGAAGTACGGATCTGAAATGCAATCCAGGCAAGGGTTTCAACACCTGAATCCTTACGTGGCAAATACCTTCTTTCCTGGTCAAGAGGGATTGATACTCCTTTGCATTGACTCTGACAAGGTTCAAGCTGAGATTCGATATGAAGGAATCGAGGCAGAGGAGTTCCCTCACATTTATGGCCCTCTGAACCTTGATGCTGTGTTCAAGGTGATCGACTTTGAACCCGGTGAAGATGGTAAGTTTGAACTGCCTGCAGAACAAGCGTGATTTCAGCGGAGAGTTATGAAGGAAAAGAGGTTTGATGCTGCATACATCGAGCAAATGGCTCTGGTGGTAGATTTGCCACTTGACCCTAAGCATCGCCCCGGTGTGGTGGAAAACTTGGCAAGAATAATGGCGATCGCACAACTGGTGAACGAATTCCCCCTGCCAGTTGAAATTGAAGCCGCACCAGTTTTTGAGCCATGAATTTAGCTCAAGCTGATGCCGTTGCTACAGCAGCTGCCGTCCGATCAGGTCAAGTCAGCGCCGTGGAAGTTGTTAGTGCGGCTCTGACTCGGATTGAAGCGCTCGACAGCAAACTCAACTGTTTTACCGCTGTGACTGCCCAGACTGCCCTGGCAGATGCAGAGCAAATTGATCGAGCGATCGCAGTTGGTCAAGATCCAGGCCCCCTCGCTGGCGTTCCCTTTGCCGTCAAAAACCTATTCGACATTGCTGGGCTCATAACCCTGGCAGGGTCGAAAATCAACGCCGAGAAGCCAGCAGCTACCCAGGATGCAACAGCTGTTGCCGCATGCAAGCGAGCGGGTGCAGTGCTGGTTGGCGCTCTCAATATGGATGAGTATGCCTACGGTTTTGTTACAGAAAACACTCACTACGGCCCTACCCACAACCCCCACGACCTAGCTCGCATCGCTGGTGGCTCGTCTGGTGGTTCAGCTGCCGCTGTTGCATCTGGGTTAGTGCCGCTGACGTTAGGCTCAGACACTAACGGTTCGATTCGAGTTCCAGCTGCCCTGTGTGGTGTGTTTGGTTTAAAGCCTACTTATAGGCGCGTGTCCCGTGCTGGGACAGTGTTGTTTGCCAGCAGTTTCGACCATGTGGGGCCGTTTGCCCGTTCTGTGCGCGATATAACCACGGCATTTGATCTGCTTCAGGGGCAGGATGATCGCGATCCCGTTTGTACGGATCGTCCTCCTGAATCGTGTCTGACTCAGCTGAGCCAGGGGATTGAGGGTTTGCGAATTGCAATTGCTGGTGATTATTTCCTCAAGGGTGCCTACCCTGAGGCATTAGAGGCGGTGGAACAGGTTGCCCGTGCTCTGGATGTAACCGAGTACGTGACATTACCGGAATCTGACCGCGCTCGTGCTGCTGCCTATATCATCACAGCCTCTGAGGGGGCTAATCTGCATTTAGATGACTTGCGATCGCGCCCTGATGATTTTGATCCAGCCACACGCGATCGCTTTTTAGCAGGTGCCCTAATTCCAGCCACCTGGTACATCCAGGCACAGCGGTTTCGTAGTTGGTATCGCGATCGCGTGTGCGAAGTCTTTCAAAATGTAGATGTAATTCTCGCCCCAACCACACCCTGCCCAGCCCCGCTCATTGGTCAACAAACAATGATTCTAGACGGGGAGGAGATTCTAGTCCGTCCTCACCTGGGGCTATTCACACAGCCATTCTCCTTCATCGGCTTGCCGGTCTTATCTATCCCGATTCAGCGCCCACCCGGCCTACCATTAGGTGTCCAGTTGGTAGCCGCGCCCTACAATGAGGCGATACCACTGCGCATTGCCGCCTGGCTTGAAGCTAAGGGGGTCGTGGCAGCCCCGGTAGTGCAATAGCTTAGTGAAAAAGGAGCCACGCGCACCCTCGCTAGTTCCCTCAGCGCCCGATTTCGACGTCTTCGAGGATGCCGAGTGCGTCGGGGACGAGCACGGCTGCAGAGTAGTAGGCGGTGACAAGGTAAGACATGATGGCCTTTTCGTTTAGACCCATGAATCGGACGGACAAACTAGGTTGGTATTCATCGGGGATACCAGTTTGGTGTAGGCCAATCACGCCTTGGTCTTCCTCACCAGTGCGGAGCAAGAGGATGGAGCTAGTCTGGGTATTGGTGATGGGGATCTTGTCGCAGGAAAAGATGGGTACGCCACGCCAAGCAGACACTTGGTGTCCGTCCAAATCGATGGTTGGTGAGTAAATTCCGAGGCGATTGCACTCCCGATCGAAGGCGGCAATGGTGCGGGAATGGGCTAGGAAGAATTTCGGCTTCCTCCGGCGAGTGAGCAGTTCGTCGAGGTCGTCTGGGGTGGGTGGTCCGTTGCGGGTGTGGATGCGCTGTTTGAGGTCCGCATTGTGCAGCAACCCGAAGTTGCGATTGTTGATCAACTCGTATTCTTGACGTTCCCGTAATGCCTCGATAGTAAGCCGCAGTTGTTGTTCGGTCTGGTTCATCGGTTGATTGTACAGATCCGCTACCCGAGTATGCACCCGCAACACGGTTTGAGCCACGCTCAATTCATATTCGCGGGGTGAGAGTTCGTAGTCAACAAAGGTTCCCGGCAACTCAGGTTCCCCGATATGCCCCGAAGTCACCTCAATGGAAGCTTCCCCGTACTTGTTTTGTGGGACTTGGGCGCGGGTTCTGAAGTCATCAATGTGAGCCTGCAACGCCTCGGACTGGTTGAGCAATTCCCGAAACACCTGTTGTGGTAGCGCCAATACCGTGCATCTGGTAATAGCCTGGAGCGTGAACTTCCAGTTGCTCTGGGACTCCACCAACATTCGGTCACCGAAATAGTCGCCGTCAGCCAGCACATCCAATTGGGTTTGCTCGTCATACTTGCCAACCCCAATCTTGTTCACCTTACCATGGGCGATCAGGAAAAGCTGCTCGGCGGGCTGACCTAACTCTACTATAATGTCACCGGGTGCGAACTCCTGCTGAACAAATCGGTTTGCTAACGCGCTCAACACTTCGGTATCGTCAAACCCTCGTAGCAACGGCAACTCACAAAGTTTCTGGGGAATCACCTGCACAAGAGCTCCAGTGTTGGTGAAACTCACGCGCCCATCACCCACCGCATAGGTCAACCGACGGTTGACTCGATATGTGCCACCCTTCGTCTGTACCCACGGCAACATTTTCAACAACCACCGCGAGCTAATGTTCTGCATCTGCGGCACTGACTTGGTCGTCGTCGCCAAGTTACGCGCAGCTGCGGTACTCAAACTTAGCCGGGGATGTTCATTTTCAAGCTCTAAATTTGACTCGATAGACTCTGTCATAATCTAACCCTCCACTCTTTAGTCAATAACAAAAGAACCCGACTTCTCCTGAACGGTGTTCAAGTGACCGACCCCTTCCCTCAGTAGCCATACATGAGAGGTTAAGGTTATAGCGGTTTTGTCAATAAGTAATGTTGCTTAAAAATTTTCCCAAAACATTGAGAGCGATCGCTCCTTGTACAAAGCTTATTTTTATACTTGATTTGACGCTCGGTTTTAAGCGTAATTTCTAATTGACAAAAGTCATTTTGTCTTAGCCTCTCATGTATGCTTAGCGCCCGATTTCGACGTCTTCAAGGATGCCGAGTGCGTCAGGGACGAGGACGGCTACGGAGTAGTAGAGCGTGACGAGGTAGGAGATGATGGCCTTCTCGCTGATGTTCATGAATCGGACAGACAAGCTGGGTTGGTATTCGTCGGGGATACCGGTTTGGTGTAAGCCGATGACGCCTTGCTTTTCCTCACCGGTGCGGAGCAAGAGGATGGAGCTAGTGCGGGTATTGGTGATCGGGATCTTGTTACAGGGAAAGATGGGCACGCCACGCCAGGCGGGCACCCTATTGCCAGCCAAGTCGATGCTTTGTGGGTAAACGCCGAGGCGGTTACACTCCCGACCAAATGCAGCAATGGTGCGGGGGTGGGCCAGGAAGAACCCCGGCTCCTTCCATACCGTGGCCAACAGTTCGTCGAGGTCGTCAGGAGAGGGTGGCCCGTTGCGGGTGTAGATGCGCTGTTTGAAGTCAGCGTTGTGCAGCAACCCGAAGCCGCGGTTGTTGATCAACTCGTGTTCTTGGCGTTCCCGTAATGCCTCGACAGTCAGCCGGAGTTGTTGTTCGGTCTGGTTCATCGGTTCATTGTACAGATCCGCTACCCGAGTATGGATTCGCAACACAGTTTGAGCCACGCTCAACTCATATTCGCGGGGCGAGAGTTCGTAGTCAACAAAGGTTCCCGGCAACTCGGGTTCCCCGATATGCCCCGAAGCCACCTCAATGGAAACTTCCCCGTACCTGTTCTGTGGGACTTGGGCGCGGGTTCTGAAGTCATCAACCTGAGCCTGCAACGCCTCGGACTGGTTGAGAAGGTCCCGAAACGCCTGTTTTGGTATCGACAACACCGTGCATCTGGTGATAGCCTGAACCGTGAACTCCCAGTTGCTCTGGGATTCCACCAACATCCGGTCACCGAAATAGTCGCCGTCAGCTAGCACATCCAACACGATCTGCTCGCCATACTTCCCAACCCCAATCTTGTTCAGCTTGCCATGGGCGATCAGGAAAAGCTGCTCGGCTGGTTGACCTAACTCTACTAAAATGTTACCAGGTGCGAACTCCCGCTGAACAAACCGGTTTGCTAACGCGCTCAACACTTCAGTGTTGTCAAAGTCTCGCAGCAACGGCAACTCACAAAGTTCTTGGGGAATCACCTGTACCTCGGCTCCGGTGTTGGTGAAACTCACGCGCCCATCACCCACGGCATAGGTCAACCGACGGTTGACTCGATATGTGCCACCCTTCGTCTGTACCCACGGCAACATTTTCAACAACCACCGCGAGCTAATGTTCTGCATCTGCGGCACTGACTTGGTCGTCGTCGCCAAGTTACGCGCAGCTGCGGTACTCAAACTTAGCCGGGGATGTTCATTTTCAAGCTCTAAATTCGACTCAATAGATTCTGTCATAATCTAATCCTCCACTCTTTAGTTACTAACAAACATGACTTTACCTAATTGACCGGCCCTCCCTTGCAAGGCAGCTATCTTCCTGCCCGTTACTCATAGCTGCCTTTCTTTTTGACCGAATACTGATGGACTTACACCACTAAACTCTATCCACCAACAAAAGAACCCGACCCTACTTGAGCGAGTACTAAACTTAGATCCCCTGCACCGACCAACGATCTAATCCGCGAAGCCGAAGTGCCCAACCCTGTGGGACCGCCCAACAGCCTCACTGCTGCGGAATTATTACGCAATTCAAATTCCTTATAGCGGTCTACCGCTACATGCCACTTGAGTACGCCGCACATCCACTGCTGTAGTTTCTCAACGTATCTGTGCAGTTGATCGCGGGCACTTGCGTTCAGGTCGAAATCGTCGAAAAGAACCGGCAGTTCGGTGGCGACAATGTGTTCAAACTGGCGTGCCCGAGAGGTCATCAAGTTGTTGACGACCTCGACGGCTTGCGGCAAATCGCAGTTGAGAAATCGCTGAACGACCAGCACGCCGTTATTGAGTTCCCCCTCGAATTCTATTTCTTTCTGGTAGGAGAAGATGTCGTTGGTCAAACAGGCGAAGTCGGCGGCGGAATTGTCCAGCCCGCGCATCGGTCGGGTGCGGTAGATCTCCTGCGGGATCTCGTCGCCCTGAGCTAGTCGGGACAGGCTCATGGTGAGATCTGAGCCAAACGTCTTACGGCGCATCTCAACATAATCGATTGGGTCTGGAATCCGATTTTGGATATGGTTGGCGAGTTCCCACAACCAGCTTTGGGTCATGTCCTCGATAGCACGGCGGAACTGACGCCGCGCGTTCGCGGACATGGGGCGGGCCGTGCGAGCCCAAAGATCGGCCAAGCCGCGTTCCACCGGGTTAGTCGGGACCGGGATGGGGCTGGAATCGAGAGGCATGAACGCCGACAGTCGGGCGTTGAACACTTTCGCACCAGCCATGTCGCGGGTGTACCCATAGAGCGCCGGGAAGTAATCGTCGGCGTAGGTTCCCCAAACAAGCCAGCCCGCCGTCAGATTCAGTTCAGCACCGGAAGCATTCGGATGGATCAACGCACCACATAAGGCCACGTCGGCAACATCGAACTTGTGGTCATCCCAGATCACAGCACCAGGAATGCCAGGTAGTGAGTCCAGCATCCCCATCTGGCGTGCCCATGCCTTGGAATGCTGCCGTGCGGCATCCAGATGACGATTCAAACTTGTAGAGAACGGCATGTAAAACTTTGGCAGTGTCACCGCTCCCACGGGCTGGTATGGAACGAAAGTGAAGCTCTTGAACCTTGAGAGACCCAAGGTTCCGGGAGACAATTTGATCCGCGCAGCCGAAGTGCCCAGCCCTGTGGGTCCGCCCAGAAGTAGCGTGGGTGTCTCTGAATTGTCCGAGCCCTCGTTCATGTAGCGGCTCGACCTCATATGCCACTCGTGACCGCCCGACTGCCAGTCCTGAAGTCCTTTGATGTATAATAGAACGTTCATGCGAGCCATCGGGTCCAGTCCGTACTCCTCGCAGAGGGAGGGCACTTCGGTGATGGCGGTGTTCTCGAACTGCTGTAGCCGTGAGTTTAGCAGATCGTTAGTGAGGTTAGCTGCCTCCTGCGCACCCACATTCAGGAATTGCTCAAAGACCAACACGCAGTTGGCGTTCTCGCCTTCATCCTCTACTTCTCTCTGGTAGGAGAAGAGATCGTTGCGTAGATGTACACCATCGGCAAAAGTATCTTTGAGTACATCCATCGGTCGAGTCGAGGCGATCTGGGGTGGGATTTGGGCCCCCACGGCGTGCTCGACGAGATTGGCTGACCAGGGGGCTCCGCCAACCTTTCGACGCATTTCGATGTACTCAATAGGGTTGGCGACCCGGTCCTGGCTGATATTGGCGAGTTCCCACAGAGACTCTTCCAGGAGGTTTTTTGTACTCTCGGAGAACCGGAGCCGCCAGTCAAGAGACGCGGTGGGCACAGTGCGAGACCACAAGTCGGCCAGTCCGCGTTCCACCGGGTTGGTCGGAATAGGGGGTGGGCTTTGGGGGTGCACTGGCATGAACGCCCGCAGTCGGTAGAGGTACTCCTTGGCACCCGCCATATCTTGGCTGCGCTTGAAGATCTCGAGGAAGTGATCGTCGAAGAAGAACACCCAGACATACCAGTCGGTCACTAGGTCAAGTTCCGGACTCGGCGAATCTGGATGGGTATACGAGCAAAGCAAGGCGTAGTCCATAGCGTCGAACTTACGCTCATCCCAGATAGCGTTACCTAATTCTTCCGCTTGCGAGTCCAGGATGCCAATCTGGTAAGCCCACGCTTTAGAATGCACTCGCGCCGCTTCCAGGTTTGGGTTCAGCCGCGCGGGCCAAGGCATGTAAAAGTCTGGCAGTTTAAAGGGTTGCATGATCCTAACTCATAAGCGTTGCGGTTCCATTTGAGGCGGTTGTGTTGCAAAAAAATTAGAATCACTGTTTAATGCGGACAACATAAATGCTTTGTGTGAGTTTTTTTGTGACTCCTTGGTTTTGAATTACATCCATTTTTTTTGGTGTATATTGACAACAATTGTTAACACTATTTACACTATTTGATCAAATAAGATAACACAAAATCCCAAAATCTAGTTTGCTTAATGGTAACCGTTCAGGGGGGGGGTAAAAAAGTTCCCGCTATGAAATCACATGTAATCAGTACGAAAACCAGCCTAGATTTAATTTTTCCTAGATAATTGTGAGTAGTTAAAACTGCTATACTGGTTTGCCAATTGTCTAATAGACATTTTAGGGAGGCTGTTTATATGTGCATAAGTTCTAAAGCTTTTGCTTAGCAAGGTTTTGAAGTTCATGCGCATGACGTACCCCCTAGATTTTTCCCGGACATTAAGCTCTGGCCGTGTATTGAAGATCACGCGAGAGCGCCTAGAATGACCTAGTTGACGGCCAGAGCTTAATGTCTGGTTTTTTTGTAACCCCCCCCGTGAACGGTTACGCTTAATGACTCTCTTAATTTTTTGCCGCAGAAAAACATTAGCTCAATATTTTAGTAAAAATCAAGGACAGTTAAGACAGTTAAGAAAATCGGCATGGCTCAAAAGCCGGTAACACTTTGAAAACGGTTGTGTTGCAACTCAACTATGATCGCTCAACCCTAGCGATCGCAGCCCAACTGCAATCAGCGCAGTTAGTTGGGGCCAGACCGCACCAACTAACTGCGCTGGAAATTAGTTTCTGTCGCCTTCACTAGACATAAATCAGACATGGGCTGCCTCATTTGGTTAAAAACGAGTTAAAGCAGGATTATGCTTTAATTTTACCTGTAAAAGCGTAAAAAATAGACAAAACAGCACTATAATGCTTAGAAACACGGCTCAAGCTGACAAAAGCGCAGGTGGAGTACCATCGAAACCTCGGGCTCATTGCTGGGATGAGCGATGAGATAGCCAGGGTTGGTACAGGGTCGTTCCAAGGACAGTTAGGACAGTTAAGACAAAAGTGGCGAGCGATGATAGGCAGCATAAAACAACCCAACAGTAAACGCACTCGAGGTGTCGTGCTAACTCCTGCGGGGCTGAAGCGGTTACAATCAGCGATTGAAACGGTGGAGATAGCACAGAATAAAGGCGAGCGCATGACGCTAGACGAACTTGGGGAGCGCATGAACGTTTCCACTAAAACACTAAGCCGAATGTGGTCATTAAATACAGGAGTGGATAGCAAGACTCTCAAGCTATGCTTTAGTGCCTTTAACCTAAAGTTATCTAATCAAGACTATACGCTCATAGGTACACCGAACCAAACTGAAACTGAAGATGTCCTTTCATTGAGCTTAGATGCCTCAGAACCAGAACCGATTGCTCCTGTAGCCTCATACTCACTGGCGGAGGCAAAGGGCAAAGAGAGCATCAACAGATTTGAAAATTATTGCTCATACCCAGATGGCCCAGTTCCTCTAGACTCCCAATTTTATATCGAACGTGCGCTGATTGAAGAATTAGCCTATCGGGAAGTGACTCAACCAGGTGGCATGATTCGGATTCGGGCACCCAGAGAAATGGGGAAAAGTTCTCTGGTGCTGCGGCTGTTAGCTTTTGCAGAAACGGAAGGATACCGCCAAGTAATATTCAATTGCAACCAAATCGATTCCTCCTGCCTAGGTGACTTAAACAAGTTGTTGCGCTGTCTGTGCAAGCTAGTGGCTTTAGAATTAGGTATAAAATCAGACTTGGATGAATACTGGGATGAGGAAATTGGCTGTAAGTTGAGTTGTAGCTTTTACCTCCACCATTCACTCAAGCAGAGTCAAAATCCAGTAGTTCTGGTGTTGAATGAGGTCGATTACTTGTTTAAACGTCCTCAATTAGCTCAGGAATTCTTTGGCTTGTTGCGCTCGTGGTACGAGCAAGCACGATTTGATATCTACTGGCAGAAGCTAAGGCTAGTTGTGGTTTATTCGACGGAAGAATATGTCAATCTCGACATCAACCGCTCTCCGTTCAACGTCGGTTTACCCCTGCGCCTGCCCGAATTTACTCCGCAACAGGTAAAGGAATTAGCCCAACGGCACGGGCTAAACTGGAGTAATGGTGATGAATGCACTCAACTGATGTCGCTAGTGGGGGGGCATCCGGCTTTAATTCGGATTGCGCTGTACTGCCTCTGCTCTCAGGGAATGACTTTAGAGCATATTGTACAGGAGGCGATCGCTGAGGGCGGCATCTATCGCTATCATTTGTGGCGGCAGTGGACGAAGTTGCAAGAAGATCCTAATTTGGTAAAAGCATTGGCGGAAGTCTTAACAGCTGAGCCTTTCCCTTCCCTGCATCCCCTAGAGGCATACAAGCTCGAAGGCATGGGATTGATCCGCTCGGATGGCGATCGCATTAGACTTAGTTACGAACTTTACCGTGCTTACTTCAAAAAGCAGCTATCTATCGCTCTTGTGTCATGCTGATGAGAGTATAATCACAACGGAAAATGACATATCAGGTTGGCGGTAGCCTCGGAAGTGATGCTCTCACCTATGTTATCCGTCAAGCAGATGCAAAACTTTATACCGCGCTGCAAGCTGGCGATTTTTGTTACGTTTTTAACTCTCGTCAGATGGGCAAGTCCTCGCTCCTACAGCGAACGCTCCATCGCCTCAAGTCAGAGGGCTATCAGTGTGTTTACCTAGACGTAACTCGATTGGGGAGTGAGGACACTACATCATCGCAATGGTATAAGGGCATTATTATCAGCCTTTTATACAGTTTAGATCGAGCGTTGCATGTCCAGTTTAAAAATTGGTGGGATAGGCAGGTGGGACTCTCCCCGGTACAGCAATTGCACCAGTTCGTTGAAGAGGTATTGCTGCCGAATGTTCAAGGCAATCGGATTTTTATTTTTATTGATGAAATTGATAGCCTGCTCAGTTTGAGTTTTCCAGTCAATGACTTTTTTGCCTGGATTCGGCATTGCTACAACCAGCAAGCATTCGACCCGAAGTTCAAAAGTCTGGGATTTGCCCTATTTGGGGTCGCCAGTCCCTCCGACCTCATCGCCGACAAACGTCGAACACCCTTTAATATCGGTACGGCGATCGAGTTATCCGGCTTTCAACTGCATGAAGCCACGCCATTGCTCAAAGGATTAGAGGGCGTAGTCAGCCGACCAGAAACAGTTCTGCGAGAGATAATCGGTTGGACGGGAGGGCAGCCGTTTTTAACTCAAAAACTCTGTCAGATAGTCTGGCAAACTGTAGAAACATCTACTGTTCCCCTCTCCCTACCGCCGGGAACTGAGGGATATTCGATAGAGGAATTAGTGCTAGAGCGCCTGCTCGAACATTGGGAATCAAAAGACGAACCCGAACACCTGCGTACCATTCGCGATCGCTTACTTTTCGACGAACAGCGAGCAGGACGGCTGTTGGGACTCTACCAGCAGGTGTTGCAAGCAGAGGAAAGCAACGGGGAAACAGCAGACAACATCAATCCTTCATCCCTTCTGGTACCTACCGATGACTCTCGAGAACAGACAGAACTATTATTGTCTGGAATCGTTGAGAAGCACAACGGCTATTTACGCATTAAAAATCGAATTTATCGCAGTATCTTCAATCGGGAATGGGTAGTCAAGCAGTTAGACGCTCTACGTCCCTACTCACAGGCTTTAAATGCTTGGGTGGCGTCGGCTTGTCAGGATTCGTCGCGCTTGCTGCGGGGGCAGGCGTTACGAGAAGTTTTGGACTGGACTGAGCACAAAAGTTTAAGCGATTTGGACTATAAATTTTTGGCAGCTAGCCTTGAACTAGAGCGTTGGGAAGTCCAGAAAAAACTAGAAGCCGAGCGGCTCAAGGAAGTCGAGGCACGACTAGCGATGGAACGAAAGAGTGCCCGCCGCCAACGACAACTTTTAGTAGGGGTTAGCTTAACACTAGTTGCCGCCATTGTCTTAGGGATTACCAGCTTCTACGCCTACCGACAGGCGGCATTAAGTGAGGTACGGGCAATTGCTAGTGCCTCAAATGGTAGTTTTAATTCAAACCAACATTTAGATGCTCTGGTGCAAGCGATCGAGGCACGAGCAAAGTTTCAACAACTCAATTTCCTCGAGTTGGCAAACAAAACGGCATTAGATTCACAAACCCGCAAGGTACTTGAACAAGCGGTTTACGGAGCCGATGAAATGAATCGCTTATCGGGGCATGAAGGAATTGTGATCGGTGTCGCCTTTAGCCCTGACGGTCAGTGGATTGCCACCGCCAGCTACGATCGCACGATCAAACTCTGGCGGCGAGATGGCACGCTGGTGAGAACCATCTCCCACAAAACGTCTATTCAACAGCTTCAGTTCAGCCCCGATAGCCGTCAGATTGTTACCGCCGGAGTTGATGGAGTCGTTCGCCTTTGGGATATTAACGGCAAACTGCGAACCCTCTTTAAAGGACACAAAGCGGCGGTGTGGAGAGTTACCTTCAGCCCGGATGGCAAGACAATCGCCTCTGGTAGTGCCGATTATACCGTCAAGATCTGGAAATTGGATGGCACTCTGATCAGAACCTTAAAGCACGAGCGAGCAGTTTGGGCGCTTGCTTTTAGTCCTGATGGGCAAACCCTCGCAGTTGGCGTTGTGGGAGGCAGATACTATCTCTGGAAATTAGATGGAACTGCGATCATTACCTTTAAGGCGCCAGGGAACTACACATCTATTTGGAAGCTTGCTTTTAGCCCTGATGGACAAACCCTGGCGTCGGGCAATGCTGACAATGTCCTGCGGTTGTGGAATCGGGATGGCACATTGCTGAAAAGCTTTGAAGGACATACGGCAGAAATCCACAGTCTTGCCTTCAGTCCAGATGGGCAAACGATCGCGTCTGCCAGTGCTGACAAAACCGTCAAACTCTGGAACATCGATGGCACGCTAATGCGAACGTTTCGGGGGCATCGCAGCTCAGTTCGAGATGTTGCCTTCAGTCCCGATGGGCAGGTGCTTGCCTCTGTTAGCGACGACAACACGACAAGACTTTGGCGCGTCAGTTCCCTCTTGATGAAACCGCTCAATGGTCATCGGGGAATTATTTGGCGGATTGCCTTTAGGCCAGATGGAAAGATCCTTGCCTCCGTTTCAGGAAATTCGGTCAAGCTCTGGCGGCGCGATGGTACCCTTGTGAAAACAATTACCTCAGACGATCCCCAATTGCTCAGTCTTGCCTTTAGCCCCGATGGTAAGACTCTGGCAATCGTGGGAGGTCGCGCTGAGATTCGACTGTGGAATCTGGTCTGCGAAACCTCGAAAGCAGGGAATTGTAACCAGCGCACCCTCCTTTACGCTCCAGGTTCGGGGATTTTGGCCCTCACCTACACTCGGGATGGACAATCGATGGTGACAGGTGGCGTTCGTCCTACCCTCAACCTCTGGCGACGCAGTGCCTCCGGGCAGTTTCAGCTTCACCAAATCATTCTAGCACACGAATCCCGCATTTGGGATGTTACTGCCAGTCTAGACGGCAAATTCATCGCCTCTGCCAGTGGCGATGGTACCGTTAAACTTTGGACTTGGGAAACCCCAGGTCGTCTGTCCCAAAAGCCTGATCGAACTCTAAACGCTGATGCTAGTGAAGTCTGGGGGGTTGCCTTTAGCCCAGATAGTCAACTTATTGCCACGGCTGGAGGTGATGACCGCCTGCGGCTTTGGAAACCCGATGGCACGCTGGTTCGTACCTTTGAAGGGGGCGGGATTGGCTTAACCCGACTTGCCTTTAGCCCAGATGGGCAACTAATAGCAGCTGGCGGTCTGGACAACACTGTCAAAATCTGGAAGCTTGATGGAATCTTGCTTACCACCCTGAGCGGGCATACGTCCGCTGTGTCTAGCGTTGCCTTCAGCCCGGATGGCAAAATCCTTGCTTCTAGTGGTGATGACCAGACTATCATTTTGTGGGATTTGCAACAGATCCTCGATCTCGATCTGTTGAAATACGGCTGTGATTGGGCGCGAGATTATTTGAAGACATCTGGCAAGAGATAATGGGTCATGGCGCGGCACCCCCTGGAAATGGTGTATTGACAAATACATTCTTTCTTTTAAAATTAAAAGAGTTGGGGCTGACGGAGCAATGGAACGGAAAATGACCAACGCGCCTCGGATATAATAGACCATTATTACTTGTGAGCATTTAAAGATAATATGAACCTGATCCGCTATAGCTGTAAAAATATGCAGTTATAGCTGAAGGCATTATCCTGCCAAGTATGGGCAACTGTTATTTGGTGCTAGGAACGACTAGGTAAATGACCAAAAAAAAGTTATTCTGTTAGTTTGCCTGTTTATAAAAACCTTTCGCGGCAATGCTTTTAAGTACTTATTAGTATAAGTATTTTAGCTTGAACCGAATGGTTGGTAGCCTCGAAGCTGTAGATACCCGATCTGGCGACTAGAAAACTGAGCTTGAAGCGGAAATATGATTATTGACCCCGCCCTACCAGAATCAATCAATCAAATCTAGCTGCATAACTTGTGCATCGGCCCCATTTAAAGGATGAGCCCACACATTTATAAAGTCGGTGGCTGTTTGGGAATAGATGACCCGAACTATGTCGAGCGCCGCGCTGATGCTAGACTCTATCGCGCACTTATTGCGGGTGAATTTTGTTACGTCTTCAACTCGCGGCAAATGGGCAAGTCTTCGCTCAGCGTCCACACTAAGCATCGGCTGCAACAAGAAGGGTTCAGCTGCACCTATCTTGACATGACTCGAATCGGCAGTCAGAATATCACTCCGCAGCAGTGGTACAAGGGCGTAATGGTAAGCCTTTTGCATGGATTCGATTTGGATGGCAAAGTGAACTTCAAGGCTTGGTGGCAGGAGCATGAGGATGTCTCACTCGTGCAGCGCTTGAGTCAGTTTATCGAAGAGGTGTTGCTGGTCAACCTCCCCAATGACAAGATTTTTATCTTCATCGATGAAATTGATAGCATTCTCAGCCTAAATTTCTCTGTTGATGATTTTTTTGCCCTGATTCGCTTCTGCTACAACCAGAGAGCGCATAATTCAGGTTACGATCGCCTCACATGGGCTCTGTTCGGGGTAGCAACGGCAGCCGATTTAATTGGCGATAAAAAAAGGACACCGTTTAACATTGGCACAGCCATCGAGTTGCAGGGGTTTCAATGGCACGAAGCGCAGCCGTTAATGAAGGGATTAGAAGGGAGTGTGAGTAACCCCCAAGCTGTTTTTCGGGAAATCATGGCGTGGACGGCGGGACAGCCGTTTCTGACGCAAAAGCTCTGTCAGTTAGTGATGAGAGCAACGCTTGAAACGCAAAGTAATACTCTAATGCCACCCCCAGGTACGGAGGTCTTTTGGGTAGAGAATCTGGTGCGATCGCGCTTGATTGACAACTGGGAATCGCAAGATGAGCCGGAGCATTTGAGGACAATTAGAAATCGCCTTCTGCACGACGATCAACTCGCCAGTAAATTACTGGGAATCTATCAGCAACTTTTACAGGGAGTTGAGACACCCACAGACGACTCTCGTGAACAAATTGAACTCCTGCTGAGTGGTTTAGTAGTGAAACAGGGTTATTTGCAGATTAAAAACCGCATTTATCAAGAAGTATTTCACCGCGAATGGGTAGAAAGACAATTACAAAACCTGCGCCCTTAGGGGCGCATCTAACGATTGGGGGAGCAGGTTTTGACTGTTATATGGCGGCTGGTTTCACCAACGCTACTTCTAGGCCATTTAGTAACGTTTAGTACCGTCTGGATGCTTCTTTGCCCACGCCTCCAAGAACCCAAGAGTCACTTTGGACTCGTTGCCCTCCGCTAACCCGCTACCGAAGAATGCACCGACATCCTTGGTGTTGTTTCCACCAGCTAGGTCTGACAAGCTGCGAAAAGCAATGAAGGGGATTTCATTGGCATAGGCAACGTGAGCAAATGCCGCAGTTTCCATATCCACTGATACAGCCTGAACGGTTTTGAAAATATAGCTCCTGTAATCGGGATTTGCCAGGTAAGCTGGCCCTGAGACCCCCCTACCGCCAAGCCTTACCTTGGGCTGAGTTGCTACACACAACGTCGGATTTATTATGCCACATTGAGCGAGTTGGGGATTGACGGTCTTAGCCACCGTAAGCATCTCCGGGTCGGCTTGATAATCGAACTTGTACTCACCATTGGGGAAGTTAGAATTGTTCCTGACAAAGGTATCCCGTATGAACAAGCCAGTGCCGACTGCACCGTTCGGTGTCGGGATTTGGTAATCAGAATTCGCCTGGCTGGTAAACGCAGAGAGCTTCAATCCCAGACAGGATAGGTCTCCTGTTGTTCCACAGGGAGATGGGACACTACTATCGCTGTTCCAGAAGACTTCCAATGGGAGTGACCACTTGTCGGGGATGACGACGTCGCCGATGTTGTAGCCAGGGTTCACACCGCCAGCAATGCCGCTTAGCAACAGGTGATGAACCTGGAAATGGTCGATCATCAACTGAGTCAGCATCGCGGCATTCTCAATACTCACCCCAGTTAAGACAATCACTATGCGGTTGCCTTCAAGTTGCCCGGTTGTGAAGACATTACCATTAATCTTATATTGACGCTTGTCGGTGGTTTGCTCCAGGAGAATGTCGGCCTCAGAGCCGAACGCTGAAACTATACCTATGCGCGGCGAGCATTCGGTGAGACAACTTCTCGTCATTTCGTACTTCTTTTCTTTCGCACTAACTCGAACCGCACCTAATGCAAGGCAAAGGAGGGCGAGCGTGAAAATGCGCTTTACTTTTTTAGAAGACAGATATTTCATGAGTCTAAAACCTGAGTGAATCAAACACGACCTATAGGCTCAAGAGGAAAAACATGATCAAACGTCCTAAAACTTTGGTTTTACCTCAGAATTCCAGACATGCATTAGCTGTTGGGCATCTGCTGGAGAAATATGACCAATCTGAGCAATCAGGAGGGATTGTTCCAATCCAACCACAAGATTAGAACTGGGCGTTTTTTGGCAGCACTACCATCAGTAAATAGGATGGAAGCAATTCAAATATCACCGGGTGTAATCGTCATACAGTCCTTCATCTTCCGGGGCGTAGCTATTCAGAAAAGCATCATGATTGCGCGTTGGCTGGGGGACTGGAGAGAGGGATAGTGGTTGAATTGTAACCAGCCAACGCCCCGCTCCAATGCTGGAAGTTAATTCGGGGGGTAGGGCTAGCAGTTCACCCGGTTGCAGATCGATTTCGTAGGTGAGCTTGACTGGGTGGCTTTTCATAGCATGAACAGATTCGGTGACATACCCCAAATTATAGGGTTGTGTTGCACAATTCGCGAAGAGATGATGCTAGAGAGGGGACTAACGGTGGATCATAAAACCTTTCTTTTGAGTCCGCTTGACGACTTCCCAAGGAAAGTTTCGTTACAAATTTTTGCACGCTCAAAGAATAAGTGCATCTGCCAAACTAACCAAGAGCCCACCCGCCACGCTCCCATTGAAAGGTGTGACGCAGATGATGGGGATAAGTCAAAGGTATGTTCGTCATAGTGCAACCATTGGGCCGGTAGGTGTCCCATCGGTGTCGTGGGGGACAATTCAAAAGTTAGTTGCTCGTAGTCTAACCAGTTTCCCTCTTTTCGCCAACCAAGGCGATCGCCGAGTCTCTTTTCTGTTTCGTAGTCTACTTGACCACCCACTTCAACCCAAATACTTTGCTGAACACTGAAGCCGAAATCACCCCGACTGTATTGTACCCAAAGTTTATCAATGGTGTGGAGAGCTTGACAACAAAAGTTATCAATATCTTCCTTATAAACTTCATTCCAATAATTTTTACCCATAATTTTTAGCATTAATTTAGTAGTTTCAATGTCAGCTTCTTTCCACTTGTGGTGCGCGAGAAGATCCCGCAGTTCGGTATAATCAATATTTTTATTGCTTTTAAGTCCTTTTGTGAACGTAACCTCGTCATTAGTCAGTCCGATAAATTCCGTTTCTTCAACAGAAGAGAGAGTCGCGCCACTATCGGTATCAAGATTATGTATTTGCCAATTTAATAATTGAGATTGAATAAAAGCATCTTTTAATCTTTCTTTTTTCTCATAACTTGTAACCATAAAATCGAGAAAATTTTCAGAAATAGCGTCATTTTGTTCGTACACGAATAAATTAGACTGATTCAAAGTATTATTCGCTAAATTTTTAATGTCTCCGACAGTTGCGTAAAAATCCTCATCTACTTTTACTACTTCATCTATTAACGATTGAAATGGAATAAAGTAATATTGTAAAATCTTTTCAATATTGGTCGCATTTTGGGCTAGTTCTGCTATTTCTTGACGAACCTTTTGGGCTCTCTTTTGATAGTCGTAAACTTCTTGATAGACCTCTAACTCTTTAACTATTTGCTGAACAATTTCCTTTTGAGTTTTGGTATCTTCTGCCAGTTTTTTAATTCCTTCATCCAGGAAATAAATTTTCTCTAGCGTCAAAAAATAGGCATTACTTAACAGTAAAATTGCTCTGAAATTTTCTTGCTTTTCCGAGCTTAATTCATCGACAATATTCTGATTTTTATTTGTTTTTATTTCTAGGGTTTTTCTGTCTTCATCCAAGCTTTTTATTTCAAGATATTTTTTTGCAAACAGCTGTCTCAAGTCATCCGTCAGCTTCAGCAAAAAATCTTGATAACTATCCTTATAATTTTCTAGTAAATCAATAAAAGAAGTGTAGTCTCTAATTAATAATTGGATCTCCTCAAAAATTTTTTTCTGACCAATTTCTTCTTTCCGCTTAATTATTCCCCCAAACTGATGATGATATCGAACGCCTTCCTTAATTAATCTTCGACGTTCTCTAATTCTTTTTTGAAGACTTTTTAATCTTGTATTTTTTAGGACTGGTAATTGATAGGTTTGTTCATAAACTGTTACATTTCTGTAAGTAATTAGTTGTCGAGTCTGTTTAGTTAGCATGACACGAATTTTAAAAAGTATGAGTAGCCGCTAAACTCTCACCCATTTTAACATCTTCGGGTCTTTGTCATAGTGGTAGGTAACGCCATCCTTAGTAGTGATGGACTCCCCAAGGCTAGCCTTGTTGAAGATGGTGCTAAGGGAATAGTCTGTTAATGTCTTCATTTCGTTATGAGAAACCCCTTCGATTGTGCCTATTCCTGCGGATGTTTCTGGTTTACTTTGGGATTGATTTTTGGGGTATTCATCTATTTTGATGTCAGCATTTTCGGGGGGATTAGTGACAATTGCTTTTTGCATCCGATAATCCTGCACGGAAACAAGCCGCCAACTAGAATCTTGTGAAAGTTCCAGAACCCATTGATGATAATTAAACAGACTCTCCCTATGTCCAACACTGATAAACGTTGTTTCTGTTTCTTGTAACTGTTGATATAAATTTCCTTCATTGTTCAAATCCAAAGCACTCGTTGCTTCATCTAATATAGTGAAGCTAGGACGGGTAACTAACAGTCGTGCGAAAGCAAGGCGTTGTTGTTCTCCCAGGGATAATATATTCTCCCACGGGACTTCTGTATCAAAGCCCTCCACTCGGGTAAGCAAGTTTTGCAGGTTAACTTGTTGCAAAACTTCTTCGAGTTCTGCGTCGCTCATTTGACGCTCTGTATGAGGATAGAGTAACTGTTCGCGCAAAGTTCCCAAAATTATATAAGGACGTTGGGGCAAAAACAAGACTTCTTCTAGGGGAGGTCGCACTAGACGACCAGTCCCCGCATTCCACAAACCAGCGATCGCTCGTAAGAGAGAACTTTTGCCTCGACCACTGGGACCAACAATCAATAAACCTTCTCCTGGTTGAACAGAGAGTGACAAGTCTTCGACGATAACCTGCTCATAGTTTGGCGTTTGTAAGGTGACATCCTCGAAAGCGATCCGGTTTTCTTCTATTGTTTTAATGGTACTCACATTTTCTGGTTGTTGGGTCACTGCTTCTAACGCACCCGAAAACTCAGCTAAACGCTCAAGATAACTGGAAAACCGTCCTGAAGTTGCAAATTCTCTGATTAATTCTGCTATAGCAGTGGCAAACAGATTACAAGCTAAACTGGCTTGGGCAATTTCTCCAAAATTAATTTCATCTCTAATCTGTAAAGGACCGAATACTATAAATGGAAATATTTGGATAACCGCCTGATATCCTCTGTTAAAAATATCCTGATTTCTCTCCCAATCAATCTTGCGTTTAGTAGTTTGAATAATATTATAAAATCTTCGCTGAATTATATTTAATTCTTGTTTTTCTCCCTGAAAAAAAGCTATTGATTCAGCATGATTACGAACGTGGGTCAGGCTGTAAGTATAGTCGGCTTCAAATTCGAGTTGCTCTTGATTAATTTTATTCAATTGTTGAGCCAAGTAAACAGCAATTAAATTACCTATTATGGTATAAGCCAGCAGTGCAAATGCAATAAATTGGGAAAGGGACCAAAGAATTATTAAAAAAGTTGCCATTTCCAGCACTTTTTCTAGGAAAGTAGCAGAAAAACTGAGAGCATTTTTGGTAAGGGGTTCGATTTCTTGGGATATTCGTTGATCTGGGTTATCAACATCAGATTTAAAGTTGATTTTATAATAGGCACTATTGCTCAAATATTTTTCTAAAATATGATTATTTAGCCATTGGTACCAATCAAGAGCGATTTGTTTTCTAACAAATTTAGAAAATCCTACTAAGAGCGTTACGCAGACAAGGGCAGCCCCGTATAAACATAACGTATTAACAAATTTAGTTAAATCTTTTTCTTCAACGATGATATCAAGCAAATAGCGGCTAACGAAGCTATTAAAGGCCGTTACGCCCACGAGCACGACGATTAATAATATCAGGAGAGCGAGCATTCCCCATGTACGAATTACATCTGAAAATGCTCTTCCTTCTGCCTCTGTTGGATACAAGTAAGGTCCGGCGATCGCTCTGACATTTTCCCAGAATTGATTAAAAACCGGAGAAGAATCATTCGTTGAGGTTTTATCAACAAGAGTTGTAGACTGCATATATTAAAAATGAGTTTCTGCTGTTGAGGCTAACTAATGGATTGTAATAATTGGATTATTCAAAGACACCATTTTTCCATAACTCTAACACCTCGTTAGCTGTAAAATAGCGTTCTTGTTCAGCAGCAAGAGATTTGATCACTGACCGCATTTTCTCGTACTGTTCTCTGGTTTGAGGATTTTGCAGTTGCTTTTCAAATAGATATTGGAAATTACTGACTCCACTCCATTTACCAAATACAAGGTTTACCGTATTATAAGGAAATACTGCATAGCTTTTGGGATCAGAAAACAAAGAATTGACATGGATACCTGATTCATGGCGTTGAGCCGCTTGAGAGTAAGGGGGGGCGGGACGAACCCCCAGTTTCTGGATGTAATCACTCACTGTGGCGAGAGCATCATAGTTAATTCCGCTGACTTCAATTCCGAAGCGGACTCGCAAACCATCTAACACTTGCTCAAGGGCAACATTCCCGGCTCGCTCTCCTAGACCGCAAAATGTACCCGATACTAAAGTTGCTCCAGCCATGAGGGACTGGAGAGTATTTTCCAGAGCCAAGCCCATGTCATTGTGGTAGTGTACCCCGAAATCTACCCCTGTAGTGGATTGAATCAGGTCGTTAACCCAAATATAGCTCTTTTCTGGAGTAAGAACCCCCACGGTATCACAGAGCAGGAAGTGTTCGAGATCAGGACTGCATGAGCGGATACATTGCACTAAAAAGTCAAAGTCCGCTCTTGAGGCATCCTCGGCGGCGAAGTCTACGGTGAGTCCAGCGACGGTTGTGGCATAACGCAAATTTTCCACAATTAAATCAATAGCATTTTGGCGGATTCTATTGATTACCTTAGCTGGGATGTCATCATCAATGGTTTTCCCTTTGAATTCGCTCATGAGGCGGATCTGGGGATCTCGGAGAAACAGCAGTCGGTCAGAAACGGCATGGAAAAGGATGATGCGCTTAACTCCGTAGTTCTTCACTTGATCAATGTACTGCTTTCCCATCATAGTAGAAGCAGTGATCAGACCATCGAGTCCCTCTGATACTAATGATTTGACTAGCTCTTCTTCTTGTTCACAGACATAGGGCATGATGGCAAGTCCATCAACTCCCGTTTGGGCAATCAGATGGGCAAGTTTTTGTTTGGTTGAGTAAGAGAAGAAAATGCCTGCTTGTTGTTCTCCATCCCGCAGTGTTTCATCAAAAATTTTGATAGGAAGAGTTTCCATTGCTTTAAAAAAATTCAAAATGTAAGTAAATCTGAATAACGCGCTTTTGATGATATCGTCAATGATTGTAGGTGATAATTAATCTTTACCCTGCTCCATCTACCATCGCCAACTGTAATTTTGTGGCTAATTTTTTTACATGGGGTTCATAAAGCATTCGACCGTGGTTTCCAGGTATAGATATCACCTTTACAGGCTTTTGAGTAAAAGCTTGCCATCCCCAATCCGGTAGAGCGTAATCGGAAATAGCTTGGAGTTCTTGTAAAACAATCTCATGAACTTCTTGAGCGCGGAATAAAACAATCGGGGCATAAATTTGATGATTAGGCTGATAATTCGCGTAATTGCGCGTCAGCACTTTCATCACTTTCATATTGGTTTTGAGTAAAGAAAGGGTTGAGTGTTCCGGTAGGACATTATGTCGGTATAAATACTCTGCTGCCAGCTCCCAACGGGCTTGGTCATCGGGTTGAGCGGCTAAGTGCTCGTATTCCAGACCTAAAGAGACTCGCTTTAAAACTTCAATCCGTTGAATCGATTGCCAAATCCAATCAATATCTGTTCTATCAGTTATATACTCAGGGTGAGAAACCAGTCCTGCGTCTAAGATAGCGAGTAAACTCACCGTTTCACCTTGCTGTTCGAGTTGAGAAGCCATTTCAAAAGCAACGGCACAACCTGAAGAGTATCCTGCCAGGATGTATGGACTTTTGGCTTGCTGTTGACGTAATAGCGTTAGGAATTGACTTGCATGGGCTGCTACTGATTCAGGGAGTGTGCTAAATCCGTCTCTTCCTGGAGTTTCGAGTCCATACACTGGCCGCTCAGTTCCTAAATTGATGGCCAAATCTCGAAAATAGAAGCCGTGTCCGTTTGCGCCAGGAAGACAAAATAGAGGGGCTGCATCTCCTTGAGGTTGGAGTGAAAGTAAATCGGGATGGGACTTTTGAACCTGAGTAGTACAAAATTCTTGTGCCAGTTGAGCAATAGTAGGATTCTGAAATAACCTGCTCAAGGAAAGTTTTTGCTCAAACACCTGTTGAATATTATTGATCAATTTTATCGCCAATAAAGAATGGCCGCCCAAGTCGAAAAAGTTATCATGAATACCAATTTCTTGACGTTCGAGTACAGCAGACCACACTAATTCTAGTTGTTGTTCAACTTCGTTGCGTGGGGCTTCATATAAGCCTTCAACGCCACTATTGGGAGTAGGTAAAGCTTTGCGATCAATTTTGCCATTGGGAGTTAAAGGCAACTCATCCAGTACCATGATCTGAGCAGGTACCATATAATCGGGCAGACGGGATTTGAGGTGATTTTTCAATTGGGTAGACAAATCAGTGGTAATTCCCGTTACATAGGCAATTAAACTCTGGTTGCTCTCAGTTTTA
>CAXUIG010000023.1:0-9433 GCA_964250845.1 uncultured bacterium
CGCCCTGTAAAGCAAGACGTAGAGCGCTTTACAAATTTTCGGACGTGTCTATTGTAATGGTACTGGGATGGTCTTTGATTGCTGCTGGGTCGCGCTCCAAGTCATGCTGGTTCAAGGCATCAATGGCATTGCTCAAGATGTTCATAAACACTTGATTCAGTTGTCCTGCCAAACATTCGACTTCAGGTAAGTCTCCGTATTCCTTGATGATTTCAAGACCGAACTCTGGGTTAGTCTTGAGACGATGCTGCAAAATCAATAGCGTGCTATCGATTCCCTGGTGAATGTCTACAGATTTCATCTCGGCTTCGTCAAGCCGGGAGAAGTTGCGCAATGTCAGCACAATTTCACGGATGCGCTCGGTTCCCACTTTCATGGAGGACAAGATTTTGGGGAAATCCTCAATCAGAAAGTCAAAGTCAATGTCCTCAATCAAAGCTTGGATTTCAGGATCAGTGTTGGGATAGCGCTGCTTGTAAAGGTTAATTAGAGCGAGTAGATCCTGAGTATAGTTAGTGATGTGGGTGAGGTTGCCATGGATAAAGTTAACAGGGTTGTTAATTTCATGAGCTACACCTGCCACCATCTGCCCCAGGCTAGACATTTTCTCAGTTTGAATTAGTTGGGCTTGACTTTGCTGGAGATTGTGTAAGGTCTGGTTCAGTTTGTCGTGAGCTTGCTCCAGCTTTTGGATGTAAAGCGATACCCACTGAATAAGCTGATTAAGGGAAGACGCTAACACGCCGACTTCATCTTCAGTAGTCAAAGGCACTTGTAGATCGAAATTAGCTTCTTGAACCACCTGATGTGCTACATCAGTCAAAGCTATGATAGGTCGAGTGATCGTGTGAGTGCTGAAAATAGCTAAAAGCGTCGCCGCTATCACTGACAACATAATGCTTAAGGCAATAATCTGAGTCCGAAGGTACTCTGTAATAGTCAGTGCCGCTTCGGCGTTTTTATTTTCCTTATAAGCAGACTCAATAAGAGCAGTCAGCGAATTTGAAATGCCATCGATCTTAAGGGTGGTAGGGTTATTATTAAAATTCAAGAGTAGTTCTTGTGCGGCTGATTTTTTTTTCTGCGACTTCAGTCGCTTTATCTGCCTTAGCAATTCTTCTACTTGCTGAAAGTAGGCTAATGGCACACCTTCATAGGTTTGGATAAAGTGCTGGATGGCGTTAGCATTTGCCCTCTGTCTTACATGTTTGCTGCTGACAAAATATTTAACTTCAGACCAGAGTTGATTAATTGCAGCTTCATTTCGCAGAAACAGGGTATGTTCTTGTTTGAATTCGGGCTTGTCCATCAAATAAATGAACTGTTGTTGCCGTGTCCGTGCTTGTAAAACCTGATTTTCTAAGCGATTTAGAAGACGGATTTCCGACTGGGTATCTTGTCTTAACTCTTTACCCTCTTGCTGGTGGTAATCTCCAACTGCGAATCCAGCTATGATTCCAGTAGTGGCAATCCCTAAGGAAAGGAAATACCCACCACCAATCTTATGACTAATACTGAGACGGCGAATTACTCGTTTTATCCAGACTAAATTACTCGAATGATTTTTTGATAAATTACTTTCTGGCTGAGCTTTAATAATATCAATATCATGATTTTTAGTGTTACCTAGATCATTGGAATTTTGAAATGGCATTGTAAAAATCTAGATTGGGTAAGCTAGCGCCAGGTAAAATCAACTACTATTAAACTTTTAAGTGATGCCTGAAATATTATCTCATGTTTATAGAGTCAAGTTTAATTTTTAAGCATCCAAACTTAGCAAGAAATATTCATATCCTTAAATTTGTTGTGAATTGCTTCAAGATCACGCTCTATATTCTCAAGAATTTGTGGGGAGCGAAGTCGGAGCATGAAAATCCGCCCACCGCCAACCGCTAAGAACATTAAGAACAGATAAGGAAAAACATTATATGGAGCTGGTGGAACAGGATAGATACTGCCAATTACTGGAATTAACATGAAAAGAACTGCCAAAACTGAAATTGCTACGTTGCTTGGACGCAGCTTTCCCTGACGATAGAGATAAAAGGGAGCAGCCACTGAAACCAGAATGTAAACCAGCAGAAATCCATAAGTTGCAATACTCCCCAGGTATCCAAAGGCGTCCAAGCCTCGGACATTAAACAATGAAATTGAGGATGAGACAAGGAACGCAACAAGAGCTAATACGGTTACAGCGATGTGAGGCGTCTTGTAGGTGTTGTGAGCACGACCAATTGAAGCGTGAAAGATACCATGGCGAGCTAGCGCAAACAGAACCCGCGAGCCAGCGTGAATACTGGCGAGAGTCCCACCGAACATACTAATGATTGCTGCTGTAGAAATCATTGTTCCCAAAAAATTTACTCCTGCAAGGGTAGCCAAAACATTGAGGGGGGCGTCGCTTTTGTCCAGCGACGTTTCATAGCCACTAAAGCCAAGCACCTCCGTGTAGGAGAGAAGCATGAAGAAAAGACCTGAAAACACAGTACTCCATATGACAGCACGAGGAATGTATTTGAGCGGTTTCTTAGCCTCGTCACCGAGTGCTGTTGAACTTTCAAAACCGACGAAACAGAGAACCGCTAAAACTAGCCCTTGTCGTAGGCTATCTAGGGAAACTCCCTCCAGTACAATTTGGGATGTATCAATTGTTAAGCCATGCTCAAGCAAAACGATCCCAGCTAAGCTCAAGATTAGACCAACCGAAAACAGCTCAAGGACAAGCATGAAAATTGTAGATAGCTGAATATCGCGATAAGCGACATACGAAGCAATACCCACACTGCATGCGTATACCAGGATAGAAGGAACTTGAACTCCAAATACACTCAAAAGCACATTTACATAGTTAGCAACGCCACCCATGAGAGCCATTGCTGTAAAGAGATAAGCCAGAACAAGAGACCAACCAGAAATGATTCCTACGGTTGAACCAAGTCCACGATCAATGTATGAGTACAGTGAACCAGGCGAAGCAGAACGGCAAGCAAATTGGTTAATGTTGAGACAAACAAGAAATAATCCAATGGTGGCAATCAAGAAAGCTAACCAAGTTCCCTTTCCCGCAGCGGCAAACATTAGGGGAACGTTCAAAGTCGGTGCCGCACTTGGTGCAATGTTTGCAATTGACTGCGCAATAACTTCATAAAAGGAGAGGCATTGAGGTCGCAGGCCAGAATTTTTTTGTCTTGTTACAGTAGGCATGTTCAATTTTAATAATAAGTTTAGAATCTAACAAAGCGAAACAATAAAACTAAAATCCTAAGAACGCAAGGTTAAAGATGAGATATTTCTGAAATCATAGGCAGGGGTTGTGTTGCCAAAAGTCAAGGCGGTTCCTGTAAATGGGATACTTGAACGCTTACGAAAAATTGCTGATTCAACCTAAACCAAGACAGGCCAGGTAAGAAACGGTAGATTTACGAGTCTTTTGACTAGGGTGTAACGAACGTCTGTATTAACACTGAGAAACGTGGTCGAGTGGTCTGTTCAAAAGCACTAATCAAATTGAATTGGCAGTCGGGCGATCGCTCCATGGTTGTGTTGCAACTCTTGCTTGAGCAGAAATGATCCTTCGCTCTTCGGATCGGATAACGAGGGTACTCCCGACGTTTTTGGTGGGAGGAGAATCGCATGCAGGATCTTTGAAGCCAGATGCAGTCTGATGCATTTGATACATTCAAGCCAAAATAATGTGTTATGGTTTACATGTCTTCGGAGTGGCAACGAACCTCCGAATGCCTATAGGTGACTCTTGTGTTGCGCGTACTAACCGCTCTTCGTTTAGTGAGGGAGGATTGACCCCTAAAGATGTCTCCCTGTCTCAAGAACTGGGGTAACGAGATCCTTCTTGGTCAATTGCTTCCCACTCATGGCAAACAAGCGGTTGGCTTGGCGCAGTCGGGCACGGTCTAGGGCATTGCGGATACTCCGCGCGTTGGCGAAATGAGGCATCTGCATCCGCCGAATAATATACTCTTGGAAGGCTTTTTCAGCATCCGGGCTGAAGCGATAATGCTGTGCCTCTAATATGAGCTTGGCGATCGCCATCAATTCATCAGGTACGTAGTCGGGAAAGTCTATATGATGGGCAATTCTCGAGGACATACCAGGGTTACTCTGGTAAAATTTATTATAGCCTCTTTGTCACCCCGTCAGGCGCTCTCCAAAAATTTTTGGATTTGCTGCATAATCCGCTCTGAAGATCGAAGATAATTTGTTCTCAAGCAGGAGTTGCAACACAACTGGATAAAATAGCAACAAGTCCCTGAAGCAATGCTCAGGGACTTGTTGCTAATCGCTGTGTTAATTCAACTGGTTCAACGCGCCTTAACTAAGCAAAAGGCGCTTGCCTCCCTTAAGACTTCGGCTTGGCAGTAGAAGCAACGTGCAACTCCTTGAGCTGCTTATCATCCACACTGGAGGGAGCATCCGTCAACAAACACCGCGCCTGTTGCGTCTTCGGGAAGGCAATCACATCCCGAATCGATTCCTCACCAGCTAGCAACATCACCAGCCGATCCAATCCATAGGCAATACCTCCGTGGGGTGGGGTGCCGTATTCAAACGCCTCTAGCAGAAAGCCAAATTTGTTCTGAGCTTGCTCTGGGGAAAGTCCAATCGCTTCAAACACCTGCTCCTGAATCTCACGCTGGTAAATCCGCAGACTACCACCGCCAATTTCCAAGCCGTTTAATACCAGGTCGTAGGCTTGCGCCCGAGCCGTCTTGAGGTCGTTTATGTCATTAGGGTGCGGGGCTGTGAATGGGTGATGCAGTGCCTCTAAGCGTTTCTCATCAGCATTCCATTCAAACATGGGAAAATCTGTCACCCAGAGCAGGTTAATTTTTTCTGGGTCAATCAGCCCTAGTTCCTGACCGATGACTTGGCGCAGCCGGTCTAGAGTTTTATTCACCATATCAGCTGAGCCCGCTCCAAAAAGCAGCAGATGACCAGCTGTTGCCCCAGTACGGCTCAATAGTTCTTGCTTCTGGGCTTGGGTTAGGTTGTCTTTAATCGCGCTGATGGTATCAATTTCCCCATCGTCCCGTACCCGGATATAAGCAAGACCCTTTGCACCGGCGAGGCTTGCTTCTTTGAATAGGTCACCACCGGGTTTGATACGGACGTTGGAGATGGCGTCATTGCCTCGTGGAATCGGTAGGACTTTGACGACGCCCCCAGATGCGATCGCGCCACTAAAGACTTTGAACCCAGAGTCTTTGACTAAATCAGAGACGTTGACGAGTTCCAAGCCAAACCGGGTGTCGGGTTTATCGCTGCCGTATCGCTCCATTGCTTCGGCGTAGGTGAGACGTGGGAATGGGCGGGGGAGGGTGATGCCTTTAATTGTCTTGAAAATATGACCAACTAAATCTTCATTAAGCTGGAGAATTTCTTCTTGGGACATGAAGCTCATTTCCATGTCCAACTGGGTGAATTCTGGCTGTCGGTCGGCTCGGAGGTCTTCATCGCGGAAGCAACGAGCAATTTGGTAATAGCGGTCAAAGCCTGACACCATCAGCAGCTGCTTAAATAGCTGGGGTGATTGCGGCAGGGCAAACCACTCGCCAGGATTGACGCGACTCGGTACAAGGTAGTCCCTTGCGCCTTCTGGCGTCGAGCGGGTAAGTATCGGTGTTTCGACTTCAATGAAGCCTTGCTCGTCTTCCAGGTAGCGACGCATGGCTTTGACGACTTGGTGGCGCAGTTGCAGGTTGCGGCTCATGCGATCGCGCCGCAAATCCAAATAGCGATACTTCAGCCGCAAGTCTTCCCGCACTGACTCCGTTTCTGCCATCGCCACCTGAAAGGGCAACTGTTTGCGGACGGTGTTAAGCAGTTCAATTTTCTCTGCGTAGATTTCCACCTCGCCGGTAGGTAGGCGGGGATTCAGGGATTCTTCGGGGCGGCGTGTGACCCGACCAGTGATTTTGACGACGTATTCATTCCGCAGAGCATCTGCCTGCTCGTATGAGTCAGGGGTGCGCTGGGGGTCGCTGACGATTTGGATAATGCCAGTGCGTTGGACGAAGTCCTTACCGCAGGCATCACGCAAATCCAAAAAAATCACGCCACCATGATCGCGGCGGCGGTCTACCCATCCACACAGGGTAACTGTCTCTCCAATGTGTTTTGTTCGGAGTTCGCCGCCATAGTGAGTTCGCATAGCTGTTGCTTTAGAAGTCTGCCGCTGAGGATTGGGAGTCTAATAACTCTCAAAGTTTTCCCATTATCCAGTATAAGAGCGTAATTGTGCGACCTACAAAAGGCGGGAATATCTCACGCAAAAACGCAAAGACGCGATTGGGATATGCGCCTTTGCGTTTTTGCTTGTGAAACCACGGCTTAAATTTTGTGGCTATCGCTCAGACACGAGGGCGAGGGGCGGTCAAGGCGTCCCAGGCAGCTTTGGCGGCATCGGCTAAGCGATCGCCAATTTCTGCCACTTCCTTAATAACAGAGTCCCAATTTTTCTCAGCTTCCCTCTTAATCAATTCAAATGAGTGTTCAATTCGTTCGCGCTCAATCAATTCGTTTTGTTCTAGCGTCGTCCGCGCGTTACGCACCGCCTTGAGATAAGTGTCACGGGTTAGCGTACCGGCATTTTGAGCTTCTGCCTGAGCACGTTTTTTCAGCGCGTCAATCAGGGCTTTGGTTTCACTCTTAATATCATCACTTTCACCAGCCATCTCATTTTCAACCAGATCACTAGTCTGAGAGCTGATTTGACCGCTCTGGGGGATGATTTCAATTCTGACTGATGTGTCTTCAGTGTTTGGTTCAGAAGTCATGGCTGTATATCCTTTATGAATTTTATGCTTTTGGTGTACTATAGGTACTTTATCGACCAAATGAAACCCGCCGAACCGCGCTAGCTTTAGCCACTAGGATTACCAGTTAATCTAGCAGAGCCCGTATCCGCTTTCAATTGATTCGTGATACGCACCTTGATTGTATCAACCTCAACTCAAATTCATGGGGTAGAAAACGCTAATATCTGAGTACGGTTTTGCCTACTGAACTTTCTGAAACAGCAGTTGGGGAAGGCGATCGCAGAGTCCGTCCTTACAGCGTGTTCGGCTTCGGAACGAAACCACTGAGCCGGATAAAACTGTCGGCTTATAGCAAGCGTGAGCAAAATACAGCATCTGCCGTAGGTGGTAAGTTGGGAACCATCGCCCCTGCTTAAAAAGTTGACGTGTTTGTTGATTAAGATGCTGGAAAACCGCACTGGCCTGTGGCAAATACTTTTCCAAATTGAACCAGGAAAGCCAGCAATTGCCAGAGGAATACGCGCCGCAGTTACAACTGTTGTGCCGATACTTGTCGCGCTTTTCACGGGCTGGACAGGCTTGAGTTGGACAGCTGTGGGAGGATTTGAGACAACTCTTGCAGATGTGGGCGGGCTATACCGCACCAAAAGTATAGCTATGGGTTTGGTGGTAGGGTTATGTGCTCTACCCTTGTTGGTATAGAGGTTAAGCGAATTAACCGTATAGTCACAATTGTGCACTCGGCGGTCTCCCGCATGGGTGACGCGGAAGTTGATGGTTGAACCCTAAAGCTCTGATGCTGTATCAGGTGCAACCACCTCGCCACTACCCAACTGTAGTAGCATTTCCTGGTCGGTAATTAACTCGGTGAGTTCCTTAACTTGTAAATTCATTTGCTCACAAGCTTGCTTCAATTCTCGCGCAAAGGTGTTGAGATCATCACCATAGCCACACTGATAGGCAGCGGTTTCAATTCCCTGCTTTGCATTCGCTCTGGCACAGTCAACTAGCTCGGTGCCTTGCAGTCGGATCGGGGATGGCATAGCTTGATTATCAGTTATGAAGTGCTAGTTCTTAGAGTATCAAAAGCTGGAACGAGGGTGCATCCTTCTTGTGGGATAAAGTTTTGGGGAGAGCGCCCTCTTTTGCTACGGAGCTTCAAACTCTGCGATCGCCGTCACGAAAGCTGCTAATATGCCTAAGTTCAACTACAGCAGAAATACTTGTAGGCACTATACGCCAAGGTAACGACGCCGGTAAGAATGGCAGATTCATCGACTTCAAATTGAGGATGGTGCAGTGGGTAGTTGATGGCTCTGTCTTTGTACCCCACTCCCAGTCGAAACATGGCACCGGGGGCGTGTTCCAGATACAGAGAAAAATCTTCAGCACCCAGGGAGGGCTCGGGTAAGATTTGGACGCGATCGCACCCCCAGGCTTCCTCCGCAGCTGTCTGCAACAACTGGGACAGGGCTGAGTCATTTTGCACTCCTGGCACACCAGGACGGTAGTTAACTTCACAACGAGCGCCGTAGCTCTGGCAAATATTGACGACGATGTTTGAAATCCAGCTCGGTAGATTGGCACGGGTTTCAGGATGGAGCGATCGCACAGTTCCCAGCAATTGCACTTGATCCGCAATCACATTCGGCGCTCTGCCACCGTTGATCTGCCCAATCGTCAATACCACCGGGCGCAAAGGGTTTTGTGTCCGGCTAATCGCTTGTTGGAGCGTCGTTATCACTTGAGATGCGATCCAGATGGCATCAATCGCTTCATGAGGTCTAGCACCATGACCCGATTCCCCGATGATGATAATTTCAATATCATCCGCTGCTGCTGTCAGAGCGCCATACCGGACACCCACCTCTCCAGCTGGGATGGAGGGGAAAACGTGCAGGGATAAAATTGCCGTGACCTTTTCCATCGCCCCGGCTTGCACCATCCAGCTGGAGCCTTTGGCAATCTCTTCGGCTGGCTGAAACAAAAAGCGGACATTACCCGGAAACTCCGAAGCCAGCTGGGACAGCAGCATTGCCGTTCCCAGTCCCACCGTCGTGTGGACATCGTGACCACAGGCGTGCATAATCCCCTGTTGACGAGAGGCATACTCTAGACCGGTGCGTTCCTGAATTGGCAAGGCATCCATATCGGTGCGAATTGCCAGCAACCTGGCATCACTGCCACTCCCTTGCACTTCCCCGATCAGGCCGGTTTTACCCACTACCTCTTGCACATGGACGCCGCTGGAAGACAAAACGCCAGCAACGTAGGCAGCTGTGTGGTACTCCTGAGCGCTTAATTCGGGGTGACTATGGATGTGGCGGCGGATTTCAATCAGGCGAGGCGCTAGTTTTGTTGCTAAGTCTTTAATCCGGGTCAGCATTGATAAATTAGTTAATCAGTTTTTCACCCATCATAAAGAACTGTAACAAACAAAAAATTGCCGCGCTCACGATAATAGGGGTCAGGGGGAGGCGCTGTTCGGCGTCAGTCTGTGCCAACGCGAGAACTGGCTCTCAGGGCTCAGGGGTCATAATTTGTTGACGGCAATTCCGACTTGAGTTGCCACCTGCGCGAATAAATCGACCTCAAAATTGTCCCAAATGCGAGGTTCTGAGCAGTGGTGGGCAATCATTAAGGCGAGGAGCTGG
>CAXUIG010000023.1:9533-41402 GCA_964250845.1 uncultured bacterium
GCAATCATTAAGGCGAGGAGCTGGCCAGATCTCATAATTGGCGCCACCAAGTTCGCCTTGACGGCAAATTGTTCCAATGTCCTGATGTGCCAATCTGTCAGACCTGGTTCTTGATGAATGTTATTGATGGCACGAACCCGACCATTCTTGTACATTTCTACATGAGGTTCGCTAAAACAGGGATCATGTATTGTGACCCCTAATAGTTGAGGCCAGCCAGGTGCAACGGATTCTGCTATAAAGATCCCATTCCAGTTAGTAGGGTCGAGGGCATAGATCGCCACTCGGTCTGTTTTAAGTACTCGTCTAACTTCTTTAACTGCGGTTTTAAGGATATCTTCCCTGTACAGAGATTCACGAATACGGAGGTTAAAATTTGTAAGTATCTGTGCTCGCTCAGAATCTGCTTCTTGCTGTTCTAAGAGACTCGCTTGCTGGTGTGCGGCTTCTTGCTTTTTTGTTATACTTGCTTGGTTTTCGACCAATTGGGTTGCCAATTGTGGGAATGAAATTTCTGGTGACTCAATCCCTTTATCCAATTTTTCACTTGTAGCGGCAGCGGTCAGTATTGGACGAATGGTGCGGTTAGCAAGGTATGCAGCGAGCAGACCCACCAGCAGCAATGCTGCCACCCCCGTCTCAACCAGAAGGGTCAGGGGCAGCTGACCCTTTACTTGTGGCACAGATGTCATCTCTGCTGGCTCAGGAGCGCGGGCAAGTTTTGCTTGGGTAGTCTGGTCAGTAATCGATTGAGTGGTAAAGTAATAAGCACTTGTCTTGTTCGCCAACATTGGCAGCGTCAGGCAGGCGATCGCTAAAGCAAGGGTTTTAGCCCTGAAACTTATCTTGATGTCACGACCATTGGTGCCGCGACGATTAGTAGCAGTCTTGTCGGCAGGGTTAGCAGAAGGCTGAATCATTAGTTGGCTCAATTATGTAAAATTTCGGTACCTGTAAATTTTCCTGTGATAATTCTGGCAGTCTCATCCCAAAATAATTTACAGCCTCAGAAAAATTACAGTAGAGGTTTTACCCTGCTTATTGAACACTTTAGCCACTCTGTATCAAACTTGACACTAGCATATAAAGTCAGCAATAAAGTAATATCACAAGTCATGTTAAGGATTCAGGTAATCGTCATTTCATTCGCATATATGTGAACATTCTCCTGACTCCCAAAACGACTATGTTTTATGCAACCATAATGATTAAGATCTTACTTCCCTAGAAAAATTTTTGCAACGCAACCAATTCTTCTAGCTGTTAACTATGGATGTACTCCTAGGCCAAATTGTCTGCACCAGCTTTCCTGGGATTGGATTTAGAACCCTTGCTAGTAGGCATGTGCCTCCGGATATCCAGCAAGCCTTCACCCAACGGGTGGTTTCACAGTACTGGGATTCCTACAATCCGCCGAGGTCTGGATACCGGGCTGTTTACTTACATCAGGTAACTCCAGAGCGCAGCCTGTTCGGCTGGTTGTATAACGACGGGGCGGACGACATGCGCCGCATTCATGTACCGTACTTCATCTGCTACTACCTAGCGGCACCACTGTACGCTTTCCAACTCGAAAATATTTTTAGCTGCCTGCACAACGGACCAGTAGCACTGATAGATCGGCACAGCCTCCCAGTAACGCTCGAAACCATGGTTCTCCCAGACTTGTGGAGTTACCAGGGGGCGAGACCTGGGGTGCCGATTCCAACAGGAGTCCTTCAGCGCAGCCAGATTGCCCAACCGGGGGAATTGCTAGATCTGTTCGTCCCGGTCGACGAAGAGGAGATGGTAACCAAGCTGAACGGGCAGACCTACGAGCAGGAGAAAGCGTTCCCATCGATTTACACCCGTTACATCATTGAGGGCATTGAGACAAGTGCAGCGTCTTTAAATATAGAACAAATTGAAACTCGAATCGTTCCACAGACAACAGCAGTCCGAAATCAAAAATTGGTTGCCAGAAAAATTAAAACTAAACATTTAACACCAGTCCAAACCCTAAACGAAGCTCTAGTAGCCAATGAAGCTGATATCTCAAGAGGTGTACTCCCACAGATTCTTTCTAACGGGCAAATCAACATAGGTTTAGAGAAAAGCGCCCAGCAGAATTTGGTGTTAGCTTATAGAATTTCTCAGTTACTGCTCAAAATAGGCATTGCTGCGACTGGGATGGCTCTTTCTGTTTCAATTTATGGACTTTGTCAAACAAGCATTTTTGTCCCGCGCCACCATGAAGTTATCTTTTCGCCAAGTATTCGTGTCTATTTATTTCATAAGCAAATAGTGTCGTTATCACCTGACTAGGAACTGGATGAAAACTGTTTTACTTGTTGAAGATTCTCGAACTGAACAACGTTTGATTGTAGCTTTACTACAACAAGTTGGTTTGAAAGTAGCCGTGTCCGACTCCGCTGAATCTGCCTGGAGCTGGCTGGCAGCGAATGGGCGACCTGACTTAATTGTCTTAGATATCGTTATGCCCGGTCTGAGTGGCTTTGATTTATGTCGGCAGCTCCGAGCCAATCCTGAATTTAAAAATATACCGATTGTTTTTTGCTCTTCGAAAAACCAGGAATTCGATCAGTTTTGGGCTCTACGTCAGGGGGGGAATGCCTACATCACAAAACCTTTTGCCCCGCTTGATTTAGTTAAAACGGTTTGCCATCATCTTAACTAATCATTAATAACCGTTTGTGCAGAGCATGCTAAGAGTAAGCGACTATTTTCTCGTAGAGCTGCGGCAATCAGCGAGAGTCGTGCTGCCTCTGGATAGGACAGCAGAGGTGATTACTCGGACTCCGGGGGAAATTTGTCCGATTCCAGGGGCATCACCCACTGTCTTAGGAGTGGTGAATCAGCGTGGCAGGTTGCTATGGGTTATCGAGTTGAGTGATTTACTGGGGCTAGCTCCGTCTCCTAAGAGTTTACAATCAAAGTCTAATTTGATAGTTGTGCTCACAGCTAAGTCAGCAAATTCAACTGCAGGGCAACCTGAGGGCCAACTCGGTTGTGTGGTATCGGCTATCAAAGGAATTGTGACTCTATCGACGAAATTTAAACCTGTGTCTGCAAGTCTTTCCCCAACCTTGGGCTCATTTTTGTCTGGTGTGGCTGAAATTGAACAGTCGCCAGTCGCCGTCCTCAATGTCAATGCAGTTTTAGCTGCCCTATCCGTTCCTACTACTTCTTTGATACCTCTATGACAGCAACGAGCAAAGGTTATCCCAATACCCCTATTACTCAAAATATAGAGACGCTTGCAGCTGAGGTTGAACGCAAGCCTACGGATTTAGTGGCCAAAATTAGTCTTGCCAACGCTCTAGAGAACGCAGGAGAGTTTTCAAGGGCAGTTGCTCTCTACGAGGAAGTGGTTGGTCTGGATGGAAAAGGAATTTACGGCTCCGTTTCCCAAAAGGCACTTGAAGCTCTGGAGACTTCTGGGCACTCGTCTGAGTTGAAGCTATTACAACACGAACAAAAACCGCAATTAAGCTCCCCTTCCCTACTCCAACGGCTCCGCCAAGGCTGGGAAAACTTAAACCTTCGCACCAAGATCACTATTCTCCTGCTGAGTAGTACTGCCCTGCCTGTGATTGTTGTGACGCAAGCGATGGTTGCCATTAACAAACATCATTCGTTGGGTGAATTACAAGCATCTGTCCAACAGCAAGGGAAAACCTTTAGAGAAGAGTATGTTCTTTGGACACAGGTAGACAGTCAAACAAAAGCAGAGAACCTAGCTAAGCTAGTACAAGCTACTGAGATTGATTTGAGTAACCCCGCCGATGTATCGGCTGAGCGAGCTTTTATACAAGATTTTCTCAGAATCGAGAATGGTTCAGAGCCTGAGGTCAACAAAAATTTTCAAATTTTCACTGATGCTCAGGGTAGGACAGTTGCTCAGGACATTGAAATTTTAGCCCAGGATTCTAGTAACCCACCTCAGCTAGGATTGGATGGAGCATTAACCGAGCCAAAATATCGCCCAGTCTCTCTGCCAATCGGTATTTTTCTGGGGGATATTCCAATTGTGAAAGATGCCCTGAGAACTGGACGTCCATTAGCGGGCATAGAGTTGCTTAAAAGAGAACCACTTCAACGCCTAGGGCTAGAGAAACAAGCTGATATCGGTTCGCGAGCACAACAACAGCAGTTTCTTAGCTCAAACCGACCCTTTCCTAAAGGAACCTACGACATTGATGGGGGTACAGGCTTGACAAGCATGGCTGTTTATCCGATTAAAATCAACAATAAGTTAGTGGGAACTGTCATAGTAGGAGCACTTTTAAACCGCAACTATGGTTTAGTCGATAAATTTTCGCAAAAATATAACGTACCTGTTGCCACTGTGTTTGCTCAAGACTGGCAGGTAAGTACGAATGTTCCCTATACCAATAGTCAAAGGGCAATTGGAATGCGGGTTGCCCGAGAGATAGCAGCGGATGTTCTCAATCAGGGGAAAGACTTTATCGGCAATACTTATATTATTGGGCAGCAGTATTTAACATACTATAGCCCACTGTATGACCATCAAAAAGAACTCAATCCAGCCCAAGCAAAGCCTGTAGGAATGTCCTTTGTTGGTCAGCCCCTAGCAAAAGTGGAAAATAAATTAACAGAGCAGCAACTCATTGCCTACAGCATTGGGGGAGGGATGTTGCTGCTGTTTGGTATACTCGCTATTCCGGTGGCTAACTCCTTGTCTCGCCCGCTGCGGCGTTTATCTCTTTTTGCCGCCCAGGTGGGAGGTGGGGAACAGGGGGTACGACTGGAGCCGACTCAGCGTCAAGATGAAATTGGCATCCTTTCTCGACAATTGAATGTGATGACGGCTAGCATTGAAGCCAACCTAGAAGCGGTTCGCCACCAGGAAGCGCTACGTTCTCAAGAGGCAGAACGGCAGCGCCAAGGAAAAGAACGTTTGCAGCAAGGGGCGATTAACCTGTTGCTTGAGATTGAAGGAGCGAATCGGGGCGATCTAACAGCCACAGCCAAGGTGCAGGAAGGGGAGATGGGCTCAATTGCCGATGCCTTTAACACTGTCATCTTTAGCCTGCGTCAGATTGTTATACAAGTACAAACTGCCGCCAACCTTGTGCATTCATCTGCTTTTGAGAGTGAAGCTTCTGTGCAAAAACTCTCAGACCAAGCAAAAACCCAAGCCAAAGTCGTAGCCCAAGCCCTGAGTTCTGTAGCAGAAATGGGTCAATCGATTCAGTCTGTAGCTTCCTCAGCCCAAGAAGCGGCTGTCTTCGCCGGTCAAGCCATGGTTGCTGCCCAGGAGGGGGATAAAACTATGGATCGAACGGTCAGCAGTATTGAGACTATCCGCTCCAGTGTTGCTGAGACCACCAAAAAAGCGAAACGCCTGGCTGAGTCTTCTCAGGAAATTTCGAAAATTGTTAGTATTATATCTGGAATTTCCGAAAAAACCAACATCCTGGCATTCAACGCTTCCATTGAAGCAGCCCGAGCCGGAAAAAATGGCCAAGGGTTCCGCGTGGTTGCCGATGAAGTCCGCCGCTTAGCTGAACGGGTTACGGACTCTACTAAAGAAATTGAACAACTAGTCAGTACGATTCAGCAAGAAACTACCGACGTCCTACAAACAATGGAAGGTAGTACTATGCAGGTGGCAACTGGTACCCAACTGGTGGCAAAAACTAAACAAACACTCCAAGGGCTGGCTTACATTAGCAAAGAATTTGACCAACGTCTGCAATCCATTTCAGCCAGTACGGTCTCCCAAGCTCAAACCTCTAGAATAGTCAACAACACCATGCAAGAGGTTGCGGCGATCGCTCAGACAACTTCCTCTGAATCTGAAGCTGTTTTGTCTTCCCTGCAGGAACTGGTTGAAGTTGCAGAAGAATTACAAAAATCTGTGTCTCGATTCCGGGTAGAAAAATAATATGGTGCTGGACGCTGCGAGCTTAGAGGCAATCACTCAAGAAATACGGACTTGCTTCTTATACGAAGATGCCCCAGACCATCTAGCCATTCTAGAGGAGGGGATTCGTCAGTTACGTTCAGGTAGGGGAGATTCAGCGATTCTCCCTTACTCTACCAATCTCCAAGCGGACTACGCCACCTTAATGCGAGCGGCTCATTCGCTTAAAGGTGGGGCTGGCATTGCGCAATTGTTAACCCTGAGCCGATTAGCCCACGAGCTAGAAGATTTACTTGAGGCGCTCCATCAGGGGCGCGTGCAAGATCAAGAGCATGCTTATGAACTTCTGTCTCTGGGTGTTGATCAAATTAGTGGCCTCATCGCCGCATCTACTAGTGGTAAAGAGGGTGCAGTTGCTGTAGTAGCAGAAACAACTCTTTTACCCATTATCACTGCCCTGGACAATTTTCTTCAAGGTTTGCAGCAGAACACCCCCTCAGATGCTAGCTTCTTAGACCCCTATTTCTTGAAAACAGCTATCGAGGTTGATCTAGAAGACTGCCTGCAAAGAGTTGAGCAGTTGCTCCATTCTCCTGCACAGATGCTATCTGTCCAACCAACAGCTCTGTATCAGGCACTCACAGCCCTTGTGGAAGAATGTACGCTTTTAGGACAAGCTCTGAATTTGGTTTGGTTAAGTGACACGGCTAATCTGATCCGCCAAACACTTGCTCAAGCGAATACACCAATTGAGAGGATTGCCCAAACGGCAATTACAGAGATTAGGCAACTGAGATTACAATCTCTGGGCACTTTTGCCCAATCGTCGGATTCTCCACCTGCTCTCTCTAATGTGGCACAACTTGTACAAGGACAACAGGAGTCTGCTGTTACTACTGATGAAGAGGCGAGTAAGGCTGCCAAGCCCCAAGCAATCCAAGCCGATCAAAATACTCAGTTGAAATTGCGGATTCCAGTTTCTGGACTGGATCGGATGAACAACACTATCGGCGAACTCTTCATCAGTTACGAACGTCTTTCCCTGTATCAGAAACAACTACATCAGGTTGACCTGACTTTAAAAAAGCGTGCGCATCAGCTCAATCCGATCACAGAGCAAGTGCAGACTTGTCTATATGGAATCGCAATTGCCTCATCCATAGTTACTCCAACCGAGTCGCCTGGTTTATCTGACGCCAGCAGTGAAGTTGATTCGCTTGAAGCTCAATATGCAAAACTACACAGCACGCTGCAAGATTTTCAAGAACTGATGGTGCAGGTGCAGGAAGCTAGAGCCGATGTTGAGTTGATTAACCATGAATTTCGCGAAGCACTTGCGATAGTTAAACAGCAAATCGATAGTTTGCACGAAGAATTGACTGCGTCACGTTTAGTTCCATTTGGAATCTTAGCTAGGCAGTTTGCTGCGCCACTGCAAACGTTCAGCCAGCGGTATAAAAAGTCTGTAGAGTTAGTGGTTATAGGTCAGGAAACGCTGATTGATCAGGTAGTTATAGAACAATTAAAATTCCCTTTGACCCATCTTTTGCGCAATGCCTTTGACCACGGAATTGAAACGCCAGAGTCACGGCTGGCGCTCTTAAAGTCACCAACTGCCAAAATCACGCTAGCCGCTGCTGACCAAGGGAATCAAATTGCCATCACGATTGAAGATGATGGTCGCGGCATTGATATCCAACCAGTTTACAAACGGGCCGTTCAGATGGGATTATGTAACTCAGAAATAGCCGAATTGACCAGAAATCAAATTCTAGAATTCCTGTTTACGCCTGGCTTTTCTACTGCTTCAACGGTTACCGATCTTTCTGGCCGAGGTGTAGGTCTCGATATTGTCCGACGTCAAGTAGAGCGACTGCGAGGCTCGGTGTGGGTCGAAAGCAAGTTAGGACAAGGGACAAAATTCACGATTAGCATTCCCTTGACCCTTAGCATTTTGCCTTTGTTACTCTGCCGGTGTCAGCAACAGACCCTAGCAATTCCTTCAACTAAGGTACTAGAAATCATTCAATTATCTCAATTGTATGATTCCCTACCTCAACTAGGGGCGATCGCTTGGCGCGGTCGTCGGGTGCCGCTCTACCCTTTAATGCAATTACTCCCCTACGGACAGCAAGCAATTTCCCCGCCTTCCCCTCAATTCAACCAGCATCTAGGCATTGTTCTCGACGTTGATAGTGAGCTTGTAGTGATTGCTGTAGACTCACTTTTGGGAGAGCAAGAGTTAGTACTTAAGCCTTTTGATACAACGGTTAAAGTGCCTGCCTACGTTTCAGGTTGCACTGTGCTGGGTACAGGTGAGGTGGTTCCAGTTCTGTCCCCGGATCACTTTGGCGAGTTGATAGCACGGGCGAAGAGGGGAATGCCTGCCACACTTGGATCATATCTGAATGTTAGTGGGCCCAAACCTGAAACTGAAGCCACTCCAACGATTTTGATTGTGGACGATTCCATTGCTTTTCGAAGGCTTTTAGATCACGTTCTGAGTCAATCGGGGTATCGAGTGGTGCAATGTCGAGACCCAAAAGAGGCTCTGGAGAAGCTAAACCAACCTGGAGAGCGCTTTGATTTGGTGATTTGTGATATTGAAATGCCTCATTTAGATGGTTTGGCGTTACTCAGAGAGATTCGGTCCCATCCCTATTGGCACAGCCTCGCGGTTATGATGTTGACTTCGCGGGAAAATCACCGGCACCGTCAACAAGCAATGAGTTTAGGGGCGACCGACTATTTTACCAAGCCCTTCCGCCCTGATGATTTGTGTGCTTCGATCGCCGCCCTGCTGGAATGATTGCTATTTCACATTTGGTGACGCGAGGTGTGTTCGTGCTCGGCTTTGAAAACCGCTATAACTTTACTTAAGGTTCCCCGAATGATTCGTATCTTGCTGGTAGACGATCAGGTTATCATCCGTCAAGGACTGAAAGCTTTGTTAGAGCTGGCGCCGGATTTGCAAGTAGTGGGAAGTGCTGACAATGGACAAACAGCCATTGAGCAGGTAGAAGCCCTACAACCTGACGTGGTGCTAATCGATATTCGGATGCCAGGGATAGATGGAGTGGCCGCTACACGGATTATCTGTCAGCGCTTTGCAGGAACTAAAGTTTTAGTACTGAGCGGTTATGATGATGATGAATATCTAGCTGATGCCCTACGAGCGGGAGCAAGGGGTTATCTGCTCAAGGATACTCCCGCTGAAGAGCTGGCTGCTTCAATTCGGTCTATTTATAGAGGGTATGCCCAGATTGGGCCAGGGCTGGTTGAAAAAATTGCTTTCGGAGTTCCGAGTTCAAACTCTGTTGACCCATACCAAATCTCGCCTGGATTAACTGATCTTAAACCTTTGGCACTGGATGTACTGCCCCAATCAAAAAGCTTCGATCCAAAGGCTCTGCCAGAATTGGTTCGCCTCGCCGTCGAGCGGGGGGCGGTAGTTGAACTCTTTAACCACGTTAATAATCAGCTCAAGCGCGACCCTACCAACTTGGGCGCACTGTACATGGCTGGATTACTGGCTCACAGAGGCCAAGGACACAAAATGCTAGCCCTTCATTATCTGCGATTTGGGTTCAAACAGGGCATCAGGCAAGGATTGTCCCGTGAGTGCCTCCTGTTGTTCTACCAAGAGGGCGCGCTTGTGCAACCTGAAGAAGCCTTCACTTGGCTCACCCACATTGATGGCCCCTGGAATAGCGAGTCAGGGTTGTCCTTCCTACTCCAAGAAGCCGAAAAAATTTTTGGGCAAGATTCCACACACTGCCGCGCTCTCCTTGCACTATGGCAGATCAGAGCTATGCGTGCGTTCAGCGACAGCTACGCCTCCCTAGGACCAATGCTCCAAGTCCTAAATCAAGGTTTTGATCGCTTCAGTAAGGTACTAGAGATTTGAGGGGGAAAAAATATTATGGTATACTTAAGTGAGCTAGAGCATGTCGAGCAGGAACTGGCGGAACTCCGAAACCATTTTGAGCAGTCCTTCACAGTTCTGGACGGTTTATCTAAAGTTCAGGCCCAGTTTGAGGATCTGGCGCAAACGTACCAGCTCCTTAAGGAACACCTGGGCGACCTCAAGGCTACTGGAAGAGACATAGCCCAAGTACAGGCAACTTTTAACCACCGCTTTGCGGAACTAGAAAAAGTCTTTGAGTCTAGGTGGGCAGAGGTCAAGAGCGAACTTTTCAATCTAAAAAACGAGCTTAGCAATGCCGATGCCAACCTTAGTGCTGAACTTGCGGCTCAGGTCAGCTTTCTATTGGGGGAGGTTGAGAAACGGTTTATGTCCCTACAAGAGTGGGGAACCTACTCTCAAGCAGTTCAGGCTTCGTTGGATCAGCTTGAAGCTAGGTTGAGGACCCAACAGCAGGTTTCTATGAACCAGCTTACCGAGGCTGGATTCAATGACGAGCATTTCGAGAAACAGGAAAGGCTGGAACATCAATTGCGCCTAGCTCTATCTTTCATTGAGGATATGGAGCGAAAGCTGCGGAGCGTGGAACTACAGATGCGGGCAATGAGCAAATGGGTAGTTGTTGCTGTCTTGACAACAGCTCTGGCTCTAGGTCTGGCCTTGCTGAGTGTAAAGATTATTTAATCGACCTCAATTGAGCCCAAGTTTTTGCAACGTCAGCAACAAACGTTGTTTTAATTAACAAAACTTATAGAAGTGTAAACAATGTTCAATGATGAAGTTATTGTAATATTGAAGGACGCGTGCATACAATTTAAAATGAACGCTTAGACATAGGCACTGAATGAAGTCAAAAAGTGCCGCTGCGCTCCAGATTAGTAGAGAGTGCCTAATAGGGTCTGGAAGTAATAGGTTCTAGACCTATAATCAACATTAGAGGCTGACAAGAACAAAAGCATGTCATATTCGCAAACGCAAACTCAATCAAAATCTGGCTACAAGGCTGGGGTTCAAGATTACAGACTGACATATTACACCCCCGATTACACGCCTAAAGATACAGATATTTTGGCAGCTTTCCGGGTTACCCCTCAGCCAGGTGTTCCTCCAGAAGAAGCGGGTGCTGCTGTAGCTGCTGAGTCTTCCACAGGTACGTGGACGACGGTGTGGACTGACTTGCTGACAGACCTAGATCGCTACAAGGGTCGTTGCTACGATATCGAGCCGGTTGCTAACGAAGATAACCAGTACATTTGCTACATTGCCTATCCCCTGGATCTGTTTGAAGAAGGCTCTGTAACAAACATGTTTACCTCCATCGTGGGCAACGTGTTCGGTTTCAAAGCTCTCAAAGCATTGCGTTTGGAAGACTTGAGGATTCCTGTGGCATACCTGAAGACCTTCCAAGGTCCTCCCCATGGTATCCAAGTTGAGCGGGACAAGCTCAACAAGTACGGGCGTCCTCTGCTGGGTTGCACCATCAAACCAAAGCTGGGTTTATCTGCTAAGAACTACGGTCGTGCCGTCTACGAGTGTCTGCGTGGGGGTCTAGACTTCACCAAAGACGACGAAAACATCAACTCTGCACCATTCCAGCGTTGGCGCGATCGCTTCCTGTTTGTGGCTGATGCAATCCACAAAGCACAGGCTGAAACCGGAGAAATCAAAGGTCACTACCTGAACTGCACCGCTCCCACCTGTGAAGAAATGCTGAAGCGGGCTGAGTTTGCTAAAGAACTCAAAATGCCCATCATCATGCACGACTACCTCACCGCAGGCTTCACTGCTAACACCACTCTAGCTAAGTGGTGCCGTGACAACGGGATCTTGCTGCACATCCACCGTGCTATGCACGCCGTTATCGACCGGCAGAAGAACCACGGCATTCACTTCCGTGTTTTAGCTAAAGCCCTGCGGATGTCTGGTGGCGACCACATTCACACCGGCACCGTGGTCGGTAAGCTCGAAGGCGAACGCGGTATTACAATGGGCTTTGTCGATCTGCTGCGCGAAAATTACGTCGAGCAAGACATGTCTCGCGGTATCTACTTTACCCAAGACTGGGCTTCCATGCCCGGTGTAATGGCAGTTGCCTCCGGTGGTATTCACGTTTGGCACATGCCCGCACTGCTCGAAATCTTCGGTGATGACTCAGTGCTGCAATTTGGTGGTGGTACACTAGGTCACCCTTGGGGCAACGCACCTGGTGCAACCGCTAACCGCGTAGCTTTGGAAGCTTGCTTACAAGCTCGTAACGAAGGTCGTAGCCTTGCCCGTGAAGGTAATGACATCATCCGTGAAGCTGCGAAGTGGTCTCCTGAATTGGCTGCTGCCTGCGAACTTTGGAAGGAAATCAAGTTCGAATTCAAGGCAGTGGACACTATCTAATCTCAGGATCGTCTGTGCAGCTGTTAGTGATTGATGCCTTAATTTGGGTGCTAACAGCTGTTCGGTTATTGCCTATCGGCTGGGGTCAAGCATGGATATTAAACAAGTTGCAAAAGACACAGCCAAGACGCTGATCAGCTACCTGACTTATCAGGCAGTTAGGGTAGTGTTGGCTCAGCTGAGCGAAACTAATCCTCCCTTGGCACTTTGGTTGCATCGATTTTCCTCAACTGACAAAATTCAGGACGGAGAAGGATACATTCGAGCGCTGTTCCAGGAAAAGCCAGATTTGGCTTTCCGAATTTTGACAGTGAGGGAATATCTAGCAGAGGAAGTGGCAGACTTTTTGCCGGAACTGGTTCGCACCGGGATGCAACAAGCCAATATGGAACACCGTCGTCAGCGTCTAGAGCAAATCACGCAACTGGATTTATTGAACCCCAGCCCTCTTCCTGAACAGCAAGAAACCTCCGAGCCTAATTTGGATGAACTATCCAGTTAGTCAATCAGTTTAAGTAATCGTAAATTCGAAACCGAGCAAAGAAGATATGCAAACCCTTCCTAAACAGCGTAGGTACGAAACCCTCTCCTATCTACCACCTCTCACCGATGCTCAGATTGCCAAGCAGATTCAGTACATCCTGAATCAAAGCTATATTCCAGCGATCGAGTTTAACGAAATCTCTGAACCAACGGAACATTACTGGACACTGTGGAAACTGCCTTTGTTTAGTGCTAGATCTACTCAAGACGTGCTAAACGAAGTCAGAGAATGCCGTTCTGCATACTCCAATTGCTTTATCCGAGTTGTGGGCTTTGATAACATCAAGCAGTGCCAGATTCTCAGCTTCATCGTTCATAAACCAAATTAGTGATTAATCTGAATCAAAGCTGATCGCAGCAGCTTTATACGGTTCGCTGTTTTCTAGATGAGCACTTGGTAGTCGAAATCATTACTCTCCTAAATTGGAGGAGGAGAGGTAGGCTTTTCTACCTCTCTTTAATTTTTTCTGCTAAATGACAAAAAATGCTTGGCTAGAGACAAAGTAGCTAATGAAAAATCTGTAAGCTCAAGTAGCAAAAACATATGAGTTATTACGTTTCTCCCCGTTTTCTAGATAAAGTTGCTATTCACATCACCAAAAACTTTCTCGATCTGCCTGGAGTCCGGGTGCCTTTAATTCTTGGCGTTCACGGACGTAAGGGGGAGGGAAAGTCATTTCAATGTGAGTTGGTTTTCGAACTCCTGGGAGTTGAACCAGTCCGGATGTCTGCTGGCGAGCTTGAAAGCCCTGATGCCGGAGATCCAGTCCGTTTACTGCGGACGCGCTATCGGGAAGCGGCAGAACTGATCAAAGTCAGAGGTAAAATGTGCGTTCTGCTGATTAACGATCTCGATGCGGGTGCAGGTCGGGTTGATAAAACCACGCAATACACGGTCAATACCCAACTTGTCAACGGCACACTGATGAACATTGCCGATAATCCTACAGATGTGCAGTTGCCTGGGAGCTATGATACGCAACCGATCCATCGGGTTCCCGTGATCGTAACAGGCAATGACTTTTCTACTCTATATGCTCCGCTAATCCGGGATGGCCGGATGGAAAAGTTTTATTGGGAGCCTACCCGAGAAGATCGAATTGGTATTGTTAGCGGCATATTTAAAGAGGATGATCTTTCCCAGGGTGTAATTGAAGAACTGATTGATACGTTCCCGAACCAGTCGATTGACTTTTTTGGGGCTTTACGTTCACGAGTCTACGACGAGCAAGTGCGTGATTTTATTTACCAAGTTGGTATTGAAAAAGTATCGGTTCACTTGGTGAACAACCCAGGCTTCACACTCAGGTTCCAGAAAAATGATTTTAGCCTAGCTCGACTGATCGAATTAGGCAACCTCATGGTTTACGAGCAAAAACGTGTGCAAGATATGGGATTAGTTCAAGAATACACTACAGGTGTAGTAAACCAAGATCGACGGGAGATGGAGAAAATGCTCCAGGAGCCTAGTTATCAGCCGTCAAAAGTAGGCAAGAGTGTTTTCCTAGAAGCACCAACAACCTCCAATAATGGTGGGTCAGGCTACTCTAAAAATGAAAGTTTTACCAATGGGAAATCTTTTACCGAAATAGAGCGCCTTTTAGAACAAGGACTTCGCCAAGGAGGTCGTTTAACCATAGAGGTGGCTAATCCTAGAGAAAAATCTCGCAATAGCTGGCGGAGTTGGAAATGGAAGAATTCGGCTGAAAATGTAGCCAAGGCGATGGCAGAAATCAAGAATTGCATTAGTGAAAATCCTGGCTGCTTTGTAAAGTTGGTAGGCTATAACCCCAAGACTCAAACCCGGAAGTTAGAAGAGATAATTGTCCGCCCATAGTTCAATGTTCATGTACATGTTGAAAGATTGATTATGACTGAAACATCACCAGCCTCCCCTGAACCTGCAATTGATGCTGAGCAACTTTTGTTCTCGCTGCGTCGTAAGGAAGGCACTTGGGTTGAGTGGGGAAAAGCGTGTGGGAAGTTGCAAAAAGCCGGGTATAGTCCTCAGGTTATTTTTGAAGAAACGGGCTTTGAACCCGTTCAGCAAAATCAGATTACCGTGGCTGCACAGGTTTACACGACAATAGAAAATGCTAATGCATCTCATCTATTGGCCCACTTTGAGCAGAAAGGTAGTGATATTTTGTACGAACTCCGAGTTCTGACTCAGCCGGAACGAGTTGCTGCTGCAGAACTGGTAGTGGCGAAAAATTTAGGTGTAGACGATGCTCGCGTGGTTGCCAAAGCAATCAAGGAATTTTCACTGCTCCAGAATCTACCGGAAGGGTTTTCATCCCATCCAGGGGATGCGGTAGCTTACCAATATTGGAAATTTGCTCGGCAAAAAGAAGATTTACAGGAACGGTCCCGCCTTATTGCTCGTGGATTAAATTTTGCCAATAGCGAGACCGCCCGGCAAAAAATCGAGCTGCTGCTGACTAACTTCACCCTTGTCAAAACTCGTCCTACTCCTTCGATGCCGGTTTACCGCCTGGAATCTGAAACGGATTTGCCCCGTGTTCTACCCGTGGTTGGTAAGCTCCCGCTGACTCAGGCAGAGCTTAAAGCGGTGCCGCTAATTGAAGAAACTGGGCCATTCAGGCTGGTAAAATTTTCTGGGGAGGGAGCTTGGGTTCCTGTTCCTGGCTGGCAAGTTGTGCTAAAAGCGGAAGATCCGGTAGTGATTATGAGTGATAGCGATCGCTTGCCTATCTCGCTACCTGATCGAACTGAAGAAGTGCTGGTTGTTGTAGACCGAGCACAGCGGCAGTGGGACATGAACAGCTACTTTGTCGTTGAGCTAGCAGGTCAATTACAATTTCAGTGTTTTGAAGAGGCTCCCGACCTACAGCTGCTTGGGCGCATCATCCTTGTGACGCGTCCGAAAAGAATCCTCGACGAGGAGGTCACCAAGGAACTCTGGCAAATAGACGAATAGTTTTGAAACGTGAAGTAGATGAGTGCTTACGAGCAATACTACAGAATTCTTGGACTGGAGCCTGGAGCAACACTTGAGGAAGTGAATCAAGCTTACAAAGATTTGGCGTTTATTTGGCACCCAGACCGGATTCCCAAAGATAATGCCAGGCTCCAACACAAAGCGCAAGAGAAACTCAAGGAGATTAATCAGGCTCGTGACCAATTGCGGTCAATTCCAGCAAGTGTTCAGAACAAAAATGCTCAGCCTCAACCATCACCCAAGTCAGCACCGCCACGCGATCGTCAAAGGCCACCCCAACCCCACTATCAACCTCGCTCTCAACCTCACTCTCAATCTCACTCTCAATCTCACTCTCAACCTCACTCTCAATCTCAGCATCAAGCAAGGAAGCAGCATCCTGACCTAAGTGGGGCAGACATGAGGGGAATGAACCTGAAAGAAAAAGATTTCTCAGGAAGAAACCTGAGCCAGGCCAACCTGAGTAATGCTAACCTGACCGATGCCTTTCTGCATAAGGTTAATCTTCAGGGAGCGAACCTAGAAAGAGCGAATCTGTTCAGAGCTAATCTACTTCAGGCGAATCTGAGCGCAGCCAATTTACGGGAAACCAATTTAATTGGTGCCGATTTGAGTGGTGCCGATTTGAGGGGTGCCGATTTGAGGGGTGCTAAGGTCGGGACAGCAGACCGACTTTTGGTAAAACTAACCGGAGCCAACTTGGCTGGGGCAACCCTCCCCGACGGCAGAATTCACGCCTAAATCAAGTCAGCGCCAGCCCAGAAAGCGCAAGAAAGGCACAACCAAGTAGTAGCTCACCCCTAGCCAGAAGCTAAGGGTGACACTCACAAAACCAAAAAAAGCTATACAGACCAACAACTCAAGCCAACTGGCTTGAGGGTAGAGGTGGAATAGAGCAGTGCTAAAGATATTTAAACTGACTAGTCTAGCAAAGACGGTGGTAGTACCAGCACCAGCAACAACAGCGTGAACCAAGTAATAACTCGGTAGACCCAAACCGAGGGTGAGAAGGGCAACCGCAACTGCAATTAATCCGGCCATTCTCTCGACCCCAGTATAAGGTGCTGCTAGCCAAACTAACCAGCCCAACCCATACCCCACTAGCCCCATCAGCGCTGCCACCAAATACCGCCGTCGCTGACCAAAACCCCCTGCCGCCGTCAGTCCCAACGCCGTTCCCAACCCAGCTGCTGCAAATACGAGAATCTCTGACCCTAAGGCAATCTGACTATGTGGAACCAAACCGGGCAGATATTGAGACACAAAACCGCCAACTTTAGCGCCCACTGGGGACCAATAGGCCAAGACAAACCCACTTGAGGTGCCCACACACGCACCGATCGCGCCTAGCACCATTCCCCAAATCGTATCCACACAAGCTCGTAGCAGGTTGACGCTCACCCGGAGTAGGAAAAGAGTCGTCTGGGAAAGACCTTTGGTAAAAGCTGCGATGCCTTCTGCGAGCTTCGCTAACGCCACCCACGGCCAATCCCAGGCAGTTCGAGCCAACTGGGTAATGGACTGGGAGAAAGCAGGCTTGACCTGCTGCTGCTGCTGCTGCTGCTGCTGCTGCTGCTGCTGCTGATTTTGTGAAATCTTCAAAAGACGTGCCTGGATATCGGCAGCAGAGGCCGGTCGCTGGCGTACATTTTCCCGCGTCATCTCATCGAGCAAATTGCCAAAAAGTGGGTTGACAGTCGCCTTAGTGCGCCACCGCAACTCCCCAGTCAATGGGTCTTCCAAATCCGGGGCATATTTGCCCGTCAGCAATTCAATCATCGTCCGTCCCAGTGCATAGAAATCGGCAGCTGGCCCCACGGCACCCCCGGCAATCTGCTCTGGCGGACTGTAGCCGGAAGAAAATAACCGCGTCGAACTTGCCTGCGACCGGGACGGGGCGGGGCCAAATTGTTTCGCCCCACCAAAATCAATCATTACCAGCTGCCGTGTGCTGTCACGCAGCATTAAGTTAGAGGGTTTGAGGTCGCGGTGAATAATTTGGCTGCTGTGCAACTCCCGTAAAATCTCCACCGCCTGGTTGAGCCAGTTCAGCACCCACGCCTCTGGACACCCGTGGGGATGGTGTTCAAGAATCTCCTGTAGTGTTTGACCATTGATTTTTTCCATCACCAGACACGGCAGTTGACGCTGTTGTGGATTGCCCAAGCACAGCTGAAAATACCCCTCTGCCTCGACTCTGGGGACGCCCGGATGCTGCAGACTAGCCAAAACAGCTGCCTCTTGCTCAAACAATGTTCGAGCCTTGGGTGAGGGTTCCACCAACACCTTCAGCACCCGCTCGGTTTGTGCCTTTAAATCCCAAACTGTGTAGATCGTGGCGAACCCGCCTGACCCCAACCACTGGAGGGGAATATAGCGATCTTTCAACTGTAAGGGTGAGCCACAGCTGTTGCAAAACTTATTCCCCCAAGTTTGGGGATAGGGACGCGGACAATCAGGATTGATGCAGTGAATCGCGGTTTTGACGGAGTGGGACACAACTAGAGAAAACGCTAGTAGGCTCCCTCGATTCTACCGCTCTCCCCCTCTTACTCAACCCCGCCCGTTCCATGCAATCGGGGGGCTAGGATACGAAGACCTGCTTGGCTTGGTTTCTGCGTCGAGCACATTAATCACCTGGTTGTATATTTCTTCGGCATGTTGAGGGGAATCGCCAATACTCGTCAATCCCAACTTGCCAAATTCTGAAAGACAACCCATGAGATGGAAAACTGTGCCGGTTTCAGTCCCCGTGTCAAAGTGCAGCCTGTGATGGGCAATGATATCCATCAGGTCATTCGGCAGCAGACCTCGATAGCGGTCTTTTTGCAGGTTGTCGGTGGCAATGTAGTATTTCGGACGCCCCTGCTGGCTGTAAAATCCGCCGGTGGAGAGGTCATAACGCCCGTTTGTTAACAATTTGAGGGTCATAAATGGATGGGTGGTGCCGCCCTTACGCAGGTTGATTTCGATCGCCTGGAACTCCCAATGTCCATTACCGGCATCGGCCTGGTAAACGGCAATAAAATCGACCCCAAAGCGCTCTAACGCCCCTTTTTCTGCCAGGTTTCTGCCAACTTTTAGGCCCAATTCCTGTAAGCGCCGCCGGTAGGCTTCATCAGCTGGAAAGCGGCAACCTAAATAAATCTGACCATCTGGACCTCCCAGGATTTGGTCGTGGGTGGAGAGGATTTCCACTTCGCCGTTTGGTGTGATCCGGCCTTGAACGCTAGGCGATCGCTTCACCTCTCCTTCAACAAATGCCTCCACTATCGCCCCTAACTCTGGTATGCGACTAGAAAAATTGGTCCAATTCTCCTCTTTAGCTTGGAAGCTCATAGATGCAAAGCGATCGCCCATCGCTGCCACCCGTTCGGCATGGGAGGCTTTTCCCGGCGCCATACTTTTAATCGGCCTCAGATCCAGCAACGCATTGGCCTCTCCTGAAATTCCTTCGTTGAGTTTGACCACCATCCGTTTCAACTCCGGTTGGCGTTCCCATAGTTGGGCCGCCTCTACTGCTAAGTCTTCAGCATTCCAGATGCTACCGCTACCATCGGGATAAGGCACCCCGCTCTCGCCAAATATTTGACGACTCCCACTCTTCGTCCCCCAAATCCTTAGATCCGGATCGGCAGCATATAAAGGGACACCCAGATATACAGATAGCTCTCTCTCCCAGGGTGAGGTATTGTAACATATCATGTATGACTTTTCTGGGCGCAAGGCTTGACCAATCCGCTCCATTAAGCGGGGGCGCTCTAAAATTTTCTGGCTCAGGGGCTTGAGAGAGGAATCGTAAGTTGAAAGTAGCAGCAAGCGATCGCGAGCATGAGAAAACGGAATCCCTGGCAGCAGTTGGAGATAGTAATCAATCACGCTGGGATGTATCGGCTGGGAAGTGACGTAAACTAGTCGTGTCCGAGGATTTTGTAGGCGAATTAACGAGAATAGCAGTCTTTCCTCATAGTGAACCACGCCCTGAATCTTCAGCAGCTCTCGCTGGTCAATGCTGAGGGAGGGTATGACCAAAATATCGCCATCGCTGTTGTCAAGTAGCTCGACGGTCTGCCAGCGCTCTCGCAGCTGCCGCTGAAGATGCCGAAAGTGCTCCGCCTGTTCAGAGGGAGAATGATTTAAAGTTTGCATAGCCCCAGCCTACAGATCCCAACAACAGCGATCTTACTCTGGCAAGTATTTTGAGCCAAATATATCTGAGGAAAAATCAGTTTTGGGCAAATTCCCCACTTCTAGCCCTGATGGCCAACTGTTCTTCCTTGACATACTGTGTGTTTTGTGATATAAACCTTCAACGGTTCACACCAGTATAAAGTCAGTCGGCTATCTGCCTAACTCATAATTGACATCTCACTTTGCAGTTGCCTTTTAACCGCTGCAAACTCGCTACCGAGTTGTGAGCGTTTCTCCTCACTCATGCACTGGCGTGCTTGGGAAAACACCTCGTTTTCTTCTTCCTGCACATGCTGCTGGATCAGCTGTTTCAGCTCACGGATTTTTTGTTTGAATTCCGCTGAAGTCGGACTGAGAAACTCAATTTCTTCTAGCAGCTGCTTGGCTTCATGATGGTCGTTTTGAGCTTCATCCACCATTTCCTCAGTGTCTTCACAGTAGTCGCGGATTGCCGGGTAGAAGGTTTGCTCTTCCACATCGGCGTGTAAGTTTATTTCTTCGTACAGTTGGTTAAAGCACTCATATAGTTTTTGAGTGTCGTCAGCCGTCTCAATCTCTGAGAATAGGGTCTCAATCTTACGATGATCCTTTTTAATTGAGTCAAGAATGTCCATCTTGTCTTTACTCCTTGTATACCCATCCTTCACTTTACTGACTGATGGGAACAATTCACTGTAACGGGAGAACCACTTTTGGGATAAAATTTCTTAAGAAAATAAACCCACCACTTAGGGTGGTGGGTTGGTCAAAGGTAAATCAGATCATCTAGGGGTCTACTTAAGCTAGGATAAAATTTATACCTTAGCTGGAAGCAGCCATTTTGTCCTGGATCTGGCTCTTAGCTGATTTGAACTGAGTAGCCAGTTGCTCGCTTTGCGCACTGTTCATGTTGTTGCGGATTGCAGTAAACATGGTGCTCTCTTCTTGGCGAACATGGTCGTTAACAATGTCAGCCAGTTGTTTGACTTTGTCTTTGAATTCAGATGAGGAGGGACTCATGGCCTTAATTTGATCCAACATCTGCTTCATTGTGGCTTGTTCGTCATACAGTTCTTGGGTGTCGTTACCGTAGAAAGGCTGTACTGCCGGGTAGACAACTTCCTCCTCAGCCAAGGCATGTGCGCTTAGATCTTTGTAGAGTTGGCCGAAATACTCTTGGATTTTTTGAGGATCGTCAGTAGCCGCAATCTCTGTGAACAGCGTATTGGTTTTGGCATGATCCATCCGGATGATATCCTGGATGTTCATATCCTGTTTATCAGAACCTTGGGTGATCACACTACCAATCACACCCGTAGCAGCTGCGGCAGCATCTTGAATGCGTGCAAAGAATCCCTGGTCAGCTTCTTTTCCAGTCAGTTCAAGGACGCCCAGCTTCTCTATGCTGGCTTTGAGTTGCTCTTGATGAGCCCTGTTTTCAAAGTTAACGGTATTTAGAGGAGTGATTGCAGCTTCAACATCAGCCCCAACTACTTGGGCAGCCTTGTGAACTACAATGCCGGACATCACCTGTCCATGCTTGAGCAGTTCAAACTGAACGACTTTCTCATAAACACTAAGCTCAGAACCTTGCATCAACTCCTTAGTCTTTTCGACTAGTTGCTGCACTGTTTGCTTGGGCTCTCCCTTAACACCATACTGAACAGCCACCGTGTCTAGAATGCCCATGTTTTTCTGATCAGATTCGAGCATCTTCTGCACGTCGTTTCGAATCTGTTCATCCTTGACTTCAGACAGGAGTTTTTGCTCAGTGGAAATAAGCAGCTCTTGAATCGCTTTCATGTCTGCGAGTTTGCCAGCGATCGCAGTCCGCTTAGTATCATCCAAAGTTACTGGCATTTTTCAATCTCCTCTGAAAAATATTTGTATTAACTACTTGTTTTAGAGTGTCATAGAGGTTAGCTAGGTTCCATCTTTCTTTTGACGGATCAGTTGCCAAACGGGGGGGGGAGATTGGAAAAGAGTAGATAGACGAGCGCGAGAGCGTCCCCTCCACCGTGAGGCAGATACACGGCAATCATGCAAATCGCTAGATTGACTCAATAAGCAAGAGGAGATTTGGGCGTGACGCAAGACAACCAAGGACTGGCAGAGCAGGCACTGAACAAGGCGGCAGAGGTAGGGATATCCAGCCAGCTGGATGAAGTAGAGAATTTGGACGTAAATATAGAAACCGATCCACTCAAATTGTTACAGGGACAGGTGGATGCGGTCACAATTGAGGGCGATGGTCTGGTAATGCAGAAAGACCTGCGCATGGAGGAACTGGATATGAAAATGAGTAGCGTTGCCATCAATCCTCTGAGCGCTGCCTTCGGCAAAATTGAACTCACCAAGCCCACCGATGCCAGTGTCCACGTTGTCCTAACCGAACCCGATATCAATCGCGCTTTCAACTCCGAATATGTCCGCAACCAACTGAAAAATCTGCAGGTACAAGTCAATGGGCAACCGACGACGATTGATGCCCAGCATGTAGATCTCCGCCTACCGGGTGATGGCAAAGTAGCACTAAATGCTAAAGTACTGTTGCATGAAACTGGCGTTACCAAGCAGGTTGCCTTCACGGCTGTACCCCGTGTGATTGGAAACGGACAGACCGTTTCTCTGGAAGATGTTCAGTATGGTGAAGGGGAGGAGCTATCGCCAGAACTGACAAAGGCTCTGGTAGATCAGACCAGTGAACTTTTAAATCTGAGCAACTTCGACCTTGAAGGGATGTCCCTGCGGGTTAAGACTCTAGAAGTGGGAGCGGGCAAACTGACGTTTGAAGGCGAAGCCCACGTGGAGCAAATCCCCACTAGCTGAAATCACAAGTCTGTAAACAAAAACACCGATTCGCTACTTTGAGCGGTAGAAATTATGGAAACTACACAGAGAGCTACAACACCGTACCCCAATATCCCACCGATTATCGAAAGTGACGATAGAGAGTATCGTGATACTGGTGTCCCTAGTACGGTGGCGATCGCAGGGCATCCCTTACACCCGCTTAGTGTCATCTTCCCGATTGCGTTTTTAGCCGGAGCGTTAGGAAGCGATGTCGGCTACTGGTTAACCCATGATCCCTTCTGGGCGCGAGCCTCGCTTTGGCTAGTGGGGGCTGGATTGGCTGGTGGCGTGGTGGCAGCCATCATCGGCATGAGCGATTTTCTAAGAATTGAACGAGTCCGCAAGCGCACCGCTGGCTGGGCGCACATGATCATCAATATTACTCTTTTAGTGTTGACAGTTGTCAACCTAATCCTGCGCCTCAACGACCCTGTGAAGGCAATATTGCCTTGGGGACTAATAATCTCAACCATTGTCGGCACACTGACGAGTGTCTCTGGTTGGTATGGTGCTGAACTGTCATATCGCCATAAAATTGGCGTAATTGGTTCTGGTAGCAAAACTGAACCCTAAGTGATTTCAACAGGGGCCGGGTCAGGAAATGAAGAAATTGGTGGGCTTGAACCCCCTTGGCGGGGGATAATTTTGCCCTCTTCCCCTGACCCATAGCCCCTTTTCAGCTCGCGGCTGGCTCCAGAACACACTGTATCCAAAAATACATAATATCTTTTAGGGAAATTTCCGCTTTGCAAGTCGGCAGTGAGTTTATTAATCCTACGAGCTTTGCCGTCAGCCTAGTCACCGCCTTTAATCCTGGTCCTGGTGACTAGGCTCAGCCTAGTCACCGCATTTTAGAGGCTCTGCCTCAATAGTAGAAACCATCACTTGTCCAGAGTGGATCACGTCTTTCGCCTTCAATCGTAAAGGAGGCAGAGCCTCGCCACCTGCATTCCCAGGTAGAACCTGGGAACGAGCAAAACGAGCAAACCTGGGAACGAGCAAAACGAGCAAAATCTGGGAACGAGCAAAACCTGGGAACGAGGAACGAGCACAACTTTTCACAAATTTTTTTCTTTAGAAACTAGATGCGGCAAGCCCTGCCGCTCCAGAACATAGAGTAAGGCAAGAGACTAGATTCGATGCAAAAAAAGGTTAAGGTTAAACCCAATTCAAAGCATCAAAGTATTGAGGAAGAAATTGACGGTAGCCTCACCGTAAATTTGAAATCACAGCCGGTGGATGGCAAAGCCAATGAAGAGTTAATTAAACTACTGGCAGAAAGGTTTGATGTGCCTAAATCAAAAATCAGAATTAAGTCTGGTTTGTCGTCCCGACAAAAAATGATTGAAATTAACACGGATGCGTGATACTGATATGCAGGGGCTGAGCTTTGACTCTTTCCAACCAGGCTTGGATAGCGGGAAATCTGGTCAAATCAAACCCACCTTCATCGGCGACATGAGTGTAAGCAAATAAGCCAATATCAGCAATGGTATAACGCTCGTCAACGAAAAATGTGTGAAAGTTTAAATGCCTTTCCATGACAGTAAGTGCTGCATACCCAGGTTCACGTTTTTGCTCAAGGGCATCCCGATATTCCTCCGCCTTACCTAGAATAGAAATCCAAAATCTGGAGGTGGCAATAAAAGGTTCATGGCTGTACTGCTCAAAAAATAACCATTGCAGCACTTGCGATCGCAAAAATTGCTCGTTGGGTAAAAATTCCGTTCCGGCACTAAGATAGAAAAGGATGGCGTTTGATTCGGCCAAAAATTGGCCTGATTCTGTTTCCAAAAGTGGAATCCGGCCGTTGGAATTTTTACTTAAAAATTCTGGAGTGCGGGTTTCGCCCTTGAGGATGTTAAGCTCTACCCTCTCGAAGGGAATGCCGAGTTGTGACAATAAAAGACGTACTTTATAACCATTCCCCGAAGGCAAAAAATCGTATAACCGCAGCATAACTGTATAACTCAAAAAATGCCATAAGAATTTTAACTGTCTTGAGACGATAAAAGTATGTGTGGAAGATTTAGTTTGAGCCAGCAAGCTAAGGCGATCGCACAAGTGTTCGATCTAGCTGAAGTTCCAATCTTGGAACCGCGATACAATATTGCGCCCACGCAGCTAGTACCAACGGTGTTACGTACACCAAAGGCGGATCGGAAGCCATCGCCCGAACACAGCGATCGCCAATTGCAGATGTTGCGTTGGGGTCTAATTCCGTCTTGGGCAAAAGAGCCAGCGATCGGGGCGCGGTTGATCAACGCCAGGGCAGAAACAGTGACTGAAAAACCATCGTTCCGGGCAGCTTTTCGGCACCGGCGTTGTCTGGTGGTAGCCGATGGGTTTTATGAGTGGCAGCGTCAAGAGCGCAAAAAACAGCCGTTCTATTTCCGCTTGCAGGATGGGCAACCCTTTGGCTTTGCGGGACTATGGGAGCGTTGGGAAGCAGCGGATGGTGAGGTGATTGAGTCTTGCACCATTTTGACAACGGCAGCTAATGAACTAGTGCGCCCCATTCACGACCGGATGCCAGTTATTCTTGACCGCAAGGACTATGATTTGTGGCTCGATCCAATGGTGCAAGTTGAGCCGCTACAGCAGCTGCTGCGCCCTTACCAAGCTGAGGCGATGATGTCCTATCCGGTTAGTACGCAGGTTAATAAGGCTGGGAATAATAGCCCGGAGTGTATTATCAACTTAAGCCAGGCTTAACAAGATTAAGCGCTCCACCCCCCTGGATGTCGCTGCCATGCCCTTGCTTGGACAAGTAGCTGCTTAATCAGGGGTGCCTTACTATCGGTGTAGCGATCGCGGTCATAGCGGAATTCCACAGCTAATTCACGTTTCAAAGTTTCATATTGCTGCGCAGCGTCTGGGTGCGCTCTCAGGAAGTCCCGAAAGAGGATGTGTGATTTCCAGAACTCACTGTCAACCTGCACCAAGTGGATTTGGTGGGTACGAGGCATCCCGCAGCGAAAGTAGTGCCGTCCTGGAATACCCAACTCGCCACAGTAGAGGTAGCCCAGAGTTTCAAGACTGGAAATCTGAGGTAGACTCGGCGGCACCTGTTTTAGACTTAAAAGGATGTCGATGACGGGTTTAGCAGCCAATCCCGGTACCGAGGTACTGCCGATGTGCTGGATATTTGCAACAGTATTACCAAGAACATGGAGAATCTGGATTTTCTCGTGCTCATACTGAATATGCCAATTAGCATCGTAATCAACAACTACAATTGGATCTTCCATCGTCAGGGTCACTTGTTGACAACCTTGATTTTAGAACCATAATCGAATCACCTAAAATTAGTGATTGGTTTCGGCTTCACGATGCAAGGCGATCGCTACCAACACTCAGCAGTTATTAAACGCAGATTTCCTGCCTAACTAGGAGCGATCGCTAATAAATTGAAGACCCAGGAACAGCCCGTAACTACCTGTTCTCAACCACGGGTTAACCTAAACATTCTGTTGCATATAGCTCAATAGCCAGTTAGCAGCTGTGGCTCGACGAGTCTGGCGAGGTCCAAACTCACCTATCTTGTAGCCTTTAAAGCCCAGCTGTTGTTTCAATAGCTGTTTGTTCTCCGGGGGAATGGAACGGGTAAGCTTTACCGTCGCTGGGCGACTGTCAATAAAATCCGGCGGTGGATACTCATCTCGCCATTCTGGTGCAACACCCGTCGTGTCCCACCCAGTTGGCTGGTTATAGCGATAGCCCAGGGAGTGCCAGACCAGCTGGTTCACCGTGGCATCATCAATTTCGTCATTGAGAATAGCCCAAATAGTCTCGGTATTAAGCGGCGGCAGGTCAGACATGGCAGTTGTTAAAAGAAAGCGCATTAATCCTTGGACTTATAGAAAATATGTATCAAACATACATCTATCAATAGTTAGAAATAATACAAACTGAGCATCTAACTCAAAGCAGATATCTGATATTAATTAAATACTACCATGAAGATTCATACACAGCAGATACACCAGCTGCTGCGGCTGGGCCGGACTTGCTTGTTTGATAGCAAGATTATTTATATCAAAGTAAAATCAGTATAGAAACTAAATTCAGAAGTAGCGGTTCACGGGCACAATTGCCAACAATGCCAATATGTCGGGCTTTTGTCATGAAACTCATCCATAGAACAATTACAACCCTGGGAATCGCCACCCTACTTGCTGGACTAACCTATACTGTCCACGCTCAGCCTGCCCCACAGGAAACCCCGACACTCATAGCCCAAACCAATACTAAGGGCTTCTATAGAGGGGGTGGTGGCGGCTTTTACAACGGAAACTTTTCTCACCCGGTTTTTGGCGGCTTTTACCGTGGAAACTTTTTTAACCCAGGTTATGGCGGCTTTTACCGTGGAAACTTGTATCACCCAGGTTATGGCGGCTTTTACAACGGAAGCTTGTATCACTCCTCGTTTTTTGGTGGCTTTTACCCTGACCCATACCCAAGAACATTTTATAACTATAACCCAGGTGTTGGCACCTTTTACCAAGGAAGCTTTTTTAACCCAGGTTATAGCGGCTTTTACCAAGGAAGCTTTTTAAACCCAAGTTATGGCGGCTCTTACCAAGGAGGCTCTTATAACCCGAGTTATGGCTGTTCTGGCAATCGAAACTCGTATGATTGGGGTCGTGGCTGCTTTAACCAACGAGACTACAAGAGCGCGATTGAGACTTATAACCAGGCTATTCGTCAGAATCCTAAACTTGCTGATGCTTACAACAAAAGGGCTCTTGCCCGCTTCATCTTAGGAGACAAGAAGGGAACGATGGATGATTTAAAGCAAGCGGCTTCCCTATACTTAAACCAAGGAGATCAGAACAGATATCAAGAAACGCTAGAGACCATCAGGGAGATAAAATAAGACCGAAGTTTATTGGCATAATGTGCCACTGACAGAAGGATATAAGTAGACCTGATGGCAACAACATTAGTAAACCCATACTTAGCCGGGAACTTCGCCCCGGTGCACGAGGAAATCCAGGCTGATAACCTGACGGTAATCGGTGAACTCCCTACTGACTTAAATGGTATGTTCGTGCGGAATGGCCCAAATCCGCAATTCAAGCCCCGAGGCCGTTACCACTGGTTTGATGGTGACGGGATGTTGCACGGTGTCCGGTTCTATAACGGCAAAGCACAATATCGGAACCGCTACGTGCGGACTAAGTGGTTCGAAATTGAGCGGACTGAGGGTGACGCCATCTGGACTGGCATACTGGAGCCACCCCAGCGGGATAACCCACATGGATCTTATAAGAACACTGCTAATACCGCGCTTGTGTGGCACGACGGTCGTCTGCTTGCTCTTTGGGAAGGTGGCGCACCACACGAAATCAAGATTCCGGGCTTGAAAACGATTGGCCCCTACACGTACAGAGGTCAGCTGAGTTCTGCCTTCACTGCTCATCCAAAGGTAGATGCCATCACCGGCGAAATGATGTTCTTCGGCTACTCGATTGCTACCCCACCGTACCTGCAATATAGCATTGTCTCAGCAACGGGTGAGTTGCTGCGTACTGTGCCAATTGACCTTGAGGTCGGTGTGATGATGCATGATTTCGCGGTTACCGAGCACTACACAATTTTCATGGATTTGCCGCTCACCTTCCGCCCGGAGCGAGCGAAGCGTGGTGAGCCAGCCTTTGCCTTCGAGCCAAACCGCCCCAGTCGCTTCGGCATCCTCCCCCGCCATGGGGACAATAGCACCATTCGCTGGTTCGAGGCACCTGCCTGCTATGTCTTCCATACTCTCAACGCCCATGAAGAGGGTGATGAGGTCGTTCTTACCGCCTGCCGGATGAATGCTACTAATGTCTTTGAGCTATCAGAGACACTGGAGCATCACCTTGAAAGCAAAACGACTGATGGCGAGAACGACGCCGCCCGCCTCCACCGCTGGCAGTTTAATCTCGCTACGGGTGCAGTTCGGGAGGAGGCACTGGACGATAGTCCCTCAGAGTTCCCTCGTATGAACGAGAAGCTGACTGGACGGCAGACGCGATATGGCTATACGGCTCGCTTGGCTCCTAGCCAGAAGGGCGACTTATCTGGACTCGATGGCCTGATCAAGTACGACCTTGTCACCGGGCGTTCTGAGATCCACAAGTTTGGTCGGGGACGTTATGGCGGTGAGGGAGTATTTGTACCCCGTCCTAGCGCTGTCGCTGAGGATGATGGCTGGCTGCTTACCTTCGTCCATGACACCATCGAGGGGCAATCTGAATTAGTGGTGGTTAACGCGCAAGATATGACCTCCGAACCCGTGGCACGGTTGCTCATCCCTCAGCGTGTGCCCTATGGCTTCCACGGCACATGGATTTCTGAGGAGCAGTTGGCAACGCCACCTGTTGCCGTAATGTAGGCAGGTAGGGAGTGACTGGCGCTCTAGCAGGTGGCGATCGCCCCACTTCTGCGTTGATCGCCAGCCCCTTCGATCAATGCTGACGATTCCATTACCGTATGAACACCGCCAAAAAACATATTCTTCTGTTCCCAGAGAACGAGTTGATTAGTAGAGGGGAGCGTAATCTTTTTTAGTTCCTCTTCGCTGAATCCTGGTTCAATATTGAAAATATTCTTCTCCCAGTGAACGCGAGGACTATTCACCGCTACATCAACATCCATTTTAAAATCAATTAGATTGGAAATAACTTGTAAAATTGCTGTTCTAATTCTATTCGAGCCACCAGAACCCAATACAATCTCTGGCTGATTATTCTTAAGTACTATAGTCGGTGCCATCATTGATGATATCCGTGTATTTTCTTGCCAATTATGAAAACCATACGGATTTAAATCTGCTTCTCCTAACATATTATTAACCATGATTCCAGTTCCCGGAATAACATAAGAAGACCCTTCACCGTGGGTAGTAGTAACACTAGCAGCATTGCCGAGGCTATCAATCACGCTGCTCTGAGTTGTGCTACCCCATTTATTAACAATGTTATTTAGCTTTCGTTCATAATTGGCGATATTATCAGTAGATAAAAACTTTTGTTGGACATCTTGTTGATGAGTATAAGCGTTATAACCTTGTTTTCTCGCCTTATTGGTTAAACGCATTACGTGAGCCAGTATTTGTAAATGACGAGAGCTGCCAAACCTAATGTCAGATAAATTAACTTTTGAGAGAAGTTCTAAAGCAAAAGCAATGAGTATGCCACCAGAACTGGGTGGAGGGTTAGTCAAGAATGTGTTCCCACGGTAATTCATAATCAGTGGTTCCCTCTCTATAACTTGATAATTTTTGAGGTCTTCTAACGTTAAGTAACCACCATAGTCTTGGCAGTCTTTGACTAACCGTTGAGCAATCTCTCCCTCGTAAAATTCTCTAGGCCCAGTTTCAGCTAAATAGGCTAAAGTATTAGCAAAATCATTCATAAATATGGTTTCTCCTAGCTGGAGCAGTTCTCCATTGGGTGCATAAATTTGGCGCCCTTCCCTAGAGGAAGTCATAATTACCTGGAGTAGGGTTAAGCAAAAAGATTGAAAATTATTTATTTCTACACCGTTTTTCGCATATTTAATTGCGGGTTCAGCAACAACCTTAAAGGGTAATCTACCTAATTTTTGGTGAACATGAAAAACCCCGCTGAGATTTCCTGGCACAGCCATAGAGCCAAGACCAATGTGGAATTCTTGTACGGCACCGCCATAATTAATGTAAACTGGATAAAAGTTGAGTTCATCCTTGTTTTTTTTATGAAGTGGCGTTTGAGAAAAGAAGTCAAACAAAATATTTTGGTTAGCCTGAGTATGGGCTAAAAGAAAACCGCCACCAGCGGCGGACGTAAGCCCAGGTTCAGTAACGAAGGAGGCTAATATTGCTGCTGCTGCCGCATCAAACGCGTTCCCACCTAAGCGGAGCATCTCAATTCCTGCTTCGGCAGTTTTTTGATGTCCAGCAGCAATAACACCGTGAGTTGGTTTAGGCATAAATGTTGAGTACTACGAGCTAGAGTTAATAGAAGTGATAGTGTGAGCGTGGTTGGATGGGATGACACAGCCCTGACTGTATTGATGGTATGTTAAGCAAACCCTAACTTTGAGGATTCACACAATATGCGTGTTTGCGTAATTGGTACCGGATACGTCGGCTTGGTGACTGGGGCCAGCCTAGCCCAGATCGGGCATGATGTGATCTGCGTGGACAACAACGAAGAAAAAGTCAAGTTAATGAAGGCTGGGCAGTCGCCGATTTTTGAGCCGGGGCTGTTGGAAATTATGCACTCTGCGATTAAAAATGGACGGCTCGAGTTCACAACGGATCTGGGCGTAGGAGTTGAGCACGGGGAAATTCTGTTCATTGCCGTGGGTACGCCGCCAATGCCTTCGGGCGAAAGTGATACACGCTATGTGGAAGCTGTCGCTCGTGGAATTGGTGCGCATCTGAACGGTGACTATAAGGTGATCGTGAATAAATCGACGGTGCCAATTGGCTCTGGTGACTGGGTACGGATGATTGTGCTCGATGGAATTGCGTCACGCCAAAAATCTCTGGTGAGTGCGGGTGATGTGATTGATCAGACGTTGAGTGAGATTGAAGCCAAGTTTGATGTGGTAAGCAATCCAGAGTTTTTGCGGGAAGGCTCAGCAGTTTACGACACCTTTAACCCGGATCGGATTGTGCTGGGGAGCAATAATCCCAGAGCGATCGCGATCATGCAGGAACTTTATGCCCCAATTGTGGAGCGGAAGTTTGCCGATGACCCATTTTTACCGCCAGTGCCGGTGGTAGTCACTGACATCAACTCGGCGGAGATGGTCAAATACGCCGCCAATGCCTTTTTAGCGACGAAGATCAGCTTTATCAATGAAGTTGCCAATATTTGCGATCGCGTCGGTGCTGACGTTACCCAAGTCGCTAAAGGAATTGGTCTAGACTCCCGCATCGGTAATAAGTTCTTGCAAGCTGGTATTGGTTGGGGCGGCTCCTCCTTTCTGAAAGATGTTTCCGCTCTGATTCACACCGCTGATGACTATGGTTACGAAGCCCACCTGCTCAAAGCCACTGTGAGTGTCAATCAACGCCAGCGTCTGATTGCCGTTGAAAAACTCCAAATGGTACTCAAAATCCTCAAAGGCAAAACGGTGGGACTACTCGGCCTCACCTTCAAG